>NZ_VKHP01000245.1 GCF_010811875.1 Bradyrhizobium uaiense | reverse complement strand
GGGGTGGCCACACGGCGTGCTCTCTCGAATCGCCTTCAATTGTGTAACCGAGATTGCGATGCCGATTGCTTCGTCGCGCATCTCGCCCTGGGCTTACCCCTCTCCCTAACCCTCCCCCGCAAGGGGGAGGGAGCCTGACCGACGTGCTCACCTCACTAAGGCTTCACGCGCTGATATATCTTTTTCGACACGGCATCTGTCGTCTGAGCGCATCCCGTCAGAACGGAGAAGGGCACGTGACGTGAAGGTGATCCTGTTCGGCGCCACCGGCATGGTCGGGCAGGGCGTGCTGCGCGAGTGCCTGCTCGATCCCGGCGTCGAGCGCGTGCTCGTGGTCGGGCGCAGCCCGACTGGCCAGCGCGACGCCAAGCTGGTCGAGCTGATCCACGACAATTTCACCGATTACAGCGCGATCGAGCCGCAGCTTGCCGGCTATGACGCCTGCTTGTTCTGCCTCGGCGTCTCCTCGATCGGCATGGACGAAGCGCGCTATCGCCATCTCACCTACGACATCACGCTGGCTGCGGCGACTACGCTGGCGCGGCTCAATCCCGGCATGGTGTTCACCTATGTCACCGGACGCGGCACCGATTCCACCGAGCAGGGCCCGCTGATGTGGGCACGGGTGAAGGGCAAGACCGAGAACGACCTGCTCAAGCTGCCGTTCAAGGGCGCCTACATGTTCCGGCCCGCCGGTATCCAGCCGCTGCACGGCGTCCGCTCCAAGACCGGCTGGGTGCAGGCGATCTATCTCGCGACCTCGCCGCTGCTCTCGTTGCTGGTGCGGGTCGCCCCGGGCTTCATGACGACGTCGGAACAGCTCGGCCGCGCCATGCTCAAGGTCGCCCGCGACGGCTACCCCAGGCCGGTGCTGGAGAGCGAGGATATCAATCGCCTCTGACGCCGCGCCGGCCCGGTTCCCTCGACCGGGATTTCCTCGGACGACGTGGGTACCTCCCGGGCGCCAAGGCGCTATAACTACCGTCATGTCCTCGCCTGCTCCCCTGAAGCTGATTGCCCTCGATGCTGATGACCTCGCGGTCATCTCCGCCCACGTGCAGGACGCCCGCGTCCAGCCTGCCGATATCGTCTGGCGCCGGCACGAGAAACGCCTCGTGGTCGGGCTGAACCGGCTGGACTGGGAGCAGACCCTGTCCGGCGGCACCTGTTCGCGCCGGCTGATCGCCGCGCTCCGGTTCGACCGGGTGCTGGCATGCAAGTCGCGCAATATCGACCCGGCGGCCCAGGAGGCCACCCTGGAACTGCTCGGGATCGAATTCCATGCTTCCGACCCGCCGGGCGGCAGCGCGCTCCTGATGTTCGGCCGGGGCGCGGCGCTGCGGCTCGATGTCGAGTGCCTGGAATGCGAATTGACCGATCTCGGGGCTGACGATCTCGGCGTGGTCCGGGGGTAAATCCGTCGTCCCGGCGAAAGCCGGGACCCATTACCACCAAAGCAGGTCGTTTGAACGGGATGGGGCCGCAGCGTTCCACCACAATTGCCATTTGGGGTAATGGGTCCCGGCTTTCGCCGGGACGACGGGAGCCAAGGGTTGACGGCCATTATCCGCCGCGCCATTGAGCAGGGACCCAGAGTCCTCTTCAGAAAGCCGCCATGCCCGTTCGCCTGGACCGACAGAGCGCCGATTTCGACCAGCGTTTCCGCGATTTCCTGGCGGCCAAGCGCGAGGTGTCGGCCGACGTCGAGCGCGCCACCCGCGCCATCGTCGACGACGTGGCGGCTCGCGGCGATGCCGCGCTACTGGAGGCGACCAAAAAGTTCGACCGGCTCGACATCGACGCCGGCGGCCTGCGCATCACTACGGCCGAGATCGACGCCGCGGTTGCGGCCTGCGATCCCAAGACCGTCGATGCCTTGAAATTCGCGCGCGACCGCATCGAGACGTTTCATCGCCGTCAGCTGCCGAAGGACGAGCGCTTCACCGATGCCGCAGGCGTCGAGCTCGGCTGGCGCTGGAGCGCGGTCGATGCGGTGGGGCTTTACGTGCCGGGCGGTACCGCGGCCTATCCGTCCTCGGTGCTGATGAACGCGGTGCCGGCCCGGGTTGCCGGCGTGCCGCGGGTGGTGATGGTGGTGCCGGCGCCGGACGGCAAGCTCAACCCGCTGGTGCTCGCGGCAGCAGGTCTCGGCGGCGTCTCGGAAATATACCGGGTCGGCGGCGCCCAGGCGGTGGCCGCTTTGGCCTACGGCACGGCAACGATCGCGCCAGTGGCAAAAATCGTCGGCCCCGGCAACGCCTATGTCGCCGCGGCCAAGCGGCTGGTGTTCGGCAAGGTCGGCATCGACATGATCGCCGGCCCTTCCGAGGTGCTGGTCATCGCCGACGACACCGGCAATGCCGACTGGATCGCGGCCGATCTGCTGGCGCAGGCCGAGCATGACGTCAGCGCGCAGTCGATCCTGATCACCGACAGTGCGCGGCTCGCCGCCGATGTCGAACGCGCGGTCGAGGCGCAGCTGGTGACGCTGCCGCGCGCCGAGATCGCCCGCACCTCGTGGAACGATTTTGGTGCCGTCATCAAAGTCGCCAAACTGGACGATGCGGTCGAGCTCGCCAATGCGATCGCGGCCGAGCATCTGGAGATCATGACCGCGGACGCCGAGGGCCTGTCGAAAAAGGTCCGCAACGCCGGGGCGATCTTCCTCGGGGCCCATACCCCGGAGGCGATCGGCGACTATGTCGGCGGCTCCAACCATGTGCTGCCGACCGCGCGCTCGGCGCGGTTCTCCTCCGGCCTCGGGGTGCTTGACTTCATGAAGCGAACCTCGATCCTGAGGTGCGGGCCGGATCAGCTTCGTGCGCTCGGGCCCGCCGCGATGACGCTCGGTCAGGCCGAGGGTCTCGATGCCCATTCACGTTCCGTCGGATTGCGCCTCAATCTCTCATGAACAAGCCACCAGACGACGAGGATTCCAACAATCGCATCGTCGCGGTGACGCTCGACGAGGAATCGATCGGCCGTTCCGGGCCCGACATCGAGCATGAGCGGGCGATCGCGATCTACGACCTGGTCGAGCAGAACCTGTTCGCGCCGGAGGGCGCCGAGACCGGGCCCTACACCCTGCATATCGCGATCACCGGCAACCGGCTGATGTTCGACATCAGGAAGGAGGACGGCGCGCCTGTCGTGGCGCATCTCTTGTCGCTGACGCCGTTCCGCCGCGTCGTGAAGGACTACTTCATGATCTGCGACAGCTATTATCAGGCGATCCGTACCGCGACGCCGGACAAGATCGAGGCGATCGACATGGGTCGCCGCGGCATCCATGACGAGGGCTCGCGCACGCTGCAGGAGCGGCTCAAGGGCAAGGTGCGGGTCGATTTCGAGACCGCGCGGCGGCTGTTCACGCTGATCACTGTGCTGCACTGGAAGGGTGAAGGCGCATGATCGGTGAAACGATGATTGACGGGGGCGTACCCCGGTCGAAAAAAGCCTGATCGCATGGAAGCGCCACGCGCGCGCACTCCGCAGGCCGTGCTGTTCGCATGCGGCCACAACGCCGTGCGCTCGCCGATGGCCGAAAGCCTGCTGCAGCAGATGTTTCCGCAAGGCGTCTATGTGCGTTCCGCCGGTGTGAAGAAGGGCGAGCTCGATCCGTTCGCGGTCGCGGTCATGGCCGAGTTCGGCCAGGACATTTCCGGTCACAAGCCGCAGACCTTCGAGGAGCTCGAGGACTGGGAAGGGCTGAACTTCGACCTCATCATCACGCTGTCGCCGGAGGCGCACCACAGGGCGCTGGATCTGACCCGGACGCTCGCCGCCGACGTCGAATACTGGCCCACCGTCGATCCCACCGGCACCGAGGGCTCGCGCGAGCAGAAGCTCGCCGCCTATCGCGAGGTCTGCGACGGCCTCATGATGCGCATCCGCCGCCGTTTTGCCAAGGGCGGCGCGGCGAACCTGTGAGGTTCAGTGAGGCAGGGGACCGGCGTGTTCCGATTGGCGCGATCGGGGCTTGTCGCCAGACTGACAAACAGCTGTGCTTATGGGGCCTTGTCTCCAAGGGGGAGCGCGATTCGCGGCCGGTTCCAAGGTTGTGCATCCATGCCCCATCCGATAGGTTCCGCCGGCGTCCGTCCCCCCGATTCAGCCCAAAAAGCCCGCATGCTAGGCCGTCCCAAATTCGTTCTTGCTTCCGGTTCGCCGCGGCGGCTGGCCCTGCTCAACCAGGCCGGTATCGAGCCCGACGCGCTGCGCCCGGCCGATGTCGACGAGACCCCGCGGCGGGGTGAGTTGCCGCGTGCCTGCGCCAACCGCCTGGCGCGTGCGAAGGCGGACGCCGCGCTGAAATCGGTGCAGCTCGACGACGATCTGCGCGGCTCCTTCATCATCTCCGCCGACACCGTGGTCGCGGTCGGCCGCCGCATCCTGCCCAAGGCCAATCTGGTCGACGAGGCCGCGCAATGCCTTCGGCTGCTGTCGGGTCGCAATCACCGCGTCTACACCGCGATCTGCGTGGTGACGCCGCGTGAGGCGTTCCGCCAGCGCCTGGTCGAGACGCGGGTGCGCTTCAAGCGGCTCAGCGAGGACGACATCCAGGCCTATATCGGCTCCGGCGAATGGCGCGGCAAAGCCGGCGGCTATGCCGTGCAGGGCATCGCCGGATCTTTCGTGGTCAAGATGGTCGGCTCCTACACCAACGTGGTCGGCCTGCCGCTCTACGAGACCGTGACCCTGCTTGGCGGCGAAGGCTTTCCGATCCGCCACGGCTGGCTCAACGCCGTCGCGGTGTGAGGGATCTGCTTTCGCGCGGCGATGGCAGTCCACCTCCGCCGCTTGCGGACCATGGAACGAGCCGATAGCCGGATGCGATAGCTCGTCCCCGCGGGCGCGCTGCCAAAATATCGAAAACAACCCCATGCAAAGGGGCCGTCAACTGCCGGCATCCCTCGCCCCGAGGCTATCGCCCTGCGCTTTCGGGCGAGGTCGCCGGCTTGATCCGCGAGGCCAGGCACCGGCCGGCGAAGACGCATATGCGAGTGCCCTATCCGCAAGCGGGAGGGAGCGCGGCGGAAACATGCGGCAGATGATGTAAACTCCGGCCCAGCCATGACTGACCAAGCCCGAACGCCCCCGGCCACCCCGCGCGCCTGCCCGATCTGCGGCAAGCCCGTCGCGCAGGCCTTCCGCCCATTCTGTTCACCGCGCTGCCGCGACGTCGACCTCAACCGCTGGCTGACCGGCCGCTATGTCGTTCCCGGCCGCGAGGACGACGCGGAGGACCCGGAATAGCCAAGATTTCCCAACAAGTTGGGGAAAGCGCTGGGACCGGGCCTGCCACGCCGAAGCCTTTGGCGAAGGCGGGTGGACACGGCGCCCCGACCTCTCTATAAACCGCCCGCTCGCTCCGGCCTTTCGGCCCCGCGAGTATGCCCAGGTAGCTCAGTTGGTAGAGCATGCGACTGAAAATCGCAGTGTCGGTGGTTCGATCCCGCCCCTGGGCACCAAACTCCTCCGCTTTTCCACGCTAGAGCACGATCTTGTACGATTGCTTCGCTAGATGATCGCGCGAAGGGCGTCCGCGGAATTCGCGTTGACGGACGGGAGCCTTCAGCATCGTTCGCTCTGGCGCCGAGCCGCAGTTCGCAAACCAATGAAGGTCGGGGGGCGGGTGCTCCCCCGCCACCAATCTACGATTTTGTACGACAAGCTACGATCTTATACGATTTCACTGGCTTGATGGTACCGCCAAGCGAGGCTTCGCTGGGGTGAGCGCCTCCATGTCGCCCGCGCCCGCAATCATGCCGTTGCCGCAGCACAAGATCGTACGCCAGGGTGAAGAGCGGCACGTCCAGTATGCGTCCGGCGCTATGCCATGCTTCATGGCGGGCGAAATTGGCCACCAGCAAATCGTGATCCCGAAGACGGCGGCGGACTCAAGAACGGTCAGAGCGCATCTCTGCAATTCGCGTCCACGCCAATAATTGCAGATAAAGCTACGCCAATAGCTGTTGCGCTGGGACCTCTTTGTTTCACCGTGCTTCTACGGAATCTGCTTTTGGGGCCAGAGGGGTATAGGGTCCGATACCGGGCTATTTCATCAAGATCATTTTTCGATTATCCAGCAGGGGCCGCTAAGACGCGGTCCCTATTTCATTTGCATGGCTGTCGCAGGAACGGAGCGCAGTCCAGCCGGGCGCAATGAGGGCATTGGATGAGGATCGAACAGTCGCTTTTCGGCCGTGATTGAGAGGAGATGCCAAGCGTCTGCCGAGCCGCTTGAAGCTTATGCTGCTCTCTGGAAGAGAGAGAAGCGGCTAGAGGCTCGTCTACTGAGGCGACCCTAAACTGGAACCGGCCCTCTGCCGAGCGCGCGTCGGATGATGGGCCGTTCCGCTGGATGGCACAAGCTCGGAGGTTTGCGGGCCTCTCTCAGCGTCTTTGCTTGAAAGGTCGTTCCTAACGAAGCCAACTGAGACGCGGCCTCACTTCGTCTCTGGATGCAGCGCAGCCTTCTTCGCTTCTATCTCAGCAAGGCTAGCCTTGAGACGATCCGTGGTGAGCGGGTCAAAACGCTGACCGAGTGCGCGTCGAAACATGTCGATCTGCATCTGAAGCTCGTCGCACTGCTTGCACATGAGTGCTCCGTACAGCCGCCGAACCTGAGGGCACACCCTCAGCCGGTGGGAACAACTTACCATGATGAAATTCGTTCAACTAACGGGTTGGGCGTCTTCCTCTCGGAGAAAAGGAAAAAAGGCTAAGGAAAGCGAAGGTGATCGAGGGATCAAAACAGCGCCGGAAAATCGCGGAAGCCCAAAAGCAAAACGCTTTGGCACGCGAAATCGCTTGACGACGCTTCAAATAGCCTGGCGCATCTCGCGGTCCCGGCCAAAGCTAGAGCATCGAGAGCACGACGATCCCGTCTTCAAGCTGCCCCGAGGCAAGGCGCGCCCGCGCCATCTGCTCCAGCTCTGTCCGGTACTTATGAAGATAACTAAGGGCTTGCTTGTCTGTGTGAAATGTCGTTGTGAGCCGGCACATCTGTCGAGCTGCGCCGAGCGCAAGAGAGAACGTTATTGTTCCGTCGCCGTGTGACTTGGCTCTACGCACGATCTGCATGCTCCGGCTTGGTGAGGCTTGGTCGTCGGCACATTCATCGACCGCTGTCGAAGCTGACTATCGCGGCAACTTCCTCGCGCGTTTCTTTGACGCAGGCGCCGGCAACGATGCCAGACGCGATGCAACGGCGGCTTCCCGGGTCTCGCGGAGTTCTCGAAGTCGCGCCATGTTCTTGCGAATCTCGATGGCCTGTCTTCCGACCTCCGCCATCGCGCGCGCTCCTTCTTCAGCGGTCAATCGCTTTCGGTTGGCACGCGCCACGCTTTCCGGTGATGATTCCGCCGGCTTCCTGACGCTCATCCTCACCCACTTTCCAACAAGCAAAACCCGCTCAATCCTGAGATCGAGCGGGCAGCATGGCCGTTTCAGTACATCCGTGAAACGACACGACGAAACTCACGCCAGCGAGAGGCTCTCGGCGCTGACTTTGCCCCGCATCTTGTCGGCCTTCACCTCGTAGTGGACCTTTTGGCCCTCTGCGAGACTCGAAAGACCAGCCCGTTCGACCGCGCTGATGTGAACGAACACATCGCTGCTGCCGTCTTCCGGCTGGATAAAGCCGAAGCCCTTTTGGCTATTGAACCACTTAACAGTACCTGTCGTCATCTTCATCTCCAAAGCGCACGAGCGCGTACCGCGTGACAGTCACGCGGCGATTTCAACTTCGTCGATGTCTTTGGAAAAGGAGCCCGCGGGCGCGTTCAACAAGGCACAGCGGCTAATCGATAGTCTCAACATATACACTATGTGCAGGACTTACAAGGGAGAGGGCTCATTTGTTTCAGTTCGGGCCTCTGCAGCTGATCGAGGGCATCGAACGGGTCCGCCGACGGAGCTTAATCAATTGACACGGCCGCGCGGCAGTGATCCGGTCATTCTACTAGGCGTATCGGCATGGCGAGCAGACCGGCTTGTTCGAAGCCGACGAAGAATTACGCCGTTACTCTCATCCTAATATTCGTGAACGTCCCATGCGCGAAGGCTGCGTGCAGGACTGTTCTGGTTCGCAGCCATCGAGGAGTTTTGATGCACGTCCTTGTTCGCGACAACAATATCGACCAGGCACTTCGAGTCCTGAAGAAAAAGATGCAGCGCGAAGGCGTCTTCCGGGAGATGAAGCAGCGCCGCGCCTATGAGAAGCCTTCGGAAAGAAAGACGCGAGAAAGATCGGAGGCCATTCGTCGGGCCCGCAAGCTCGCTCGGAAGCAGGCGATCCGCGAAGGATTGCTGCCGGCGCCTCCGAAGAAAAAGCTTCCAGAGCGCAAGCCGCCTTTGCCGCAGGTCACCGCCACCTAGCAAGGATATCGGCCGGTTACCTCGGCTAAGGTAAAGCGACGGGTCCGAATAGCGCGTGAGACTTATCGAAGCCGGATGGTCTCATCGAGAGGCAGAGCTTTCAATTCGTTCCGTTGGATTGTGGCAGCTGGACATCATGTCTAGGAATTGGATCGGTTAGGGCGCATACTAAGGAAATGAAAACCTATTTCACACCTCGCTTGCTAGAGGTCACCGTGACGCCTCAACAGCCCACGCGCTGGAAATGGCACGTTTCCGAAGCAAACGTTGAGTTGGCTTACGGGTACGCGACCAGCCGAGAAACGGCGCAAATTGAGGGTGATGGTGCTCTATTCGCTATGCTCTCTGTGGGGCCGGTCAAATGACTGCCAAGCGTCCAGGACCCCAACCAGCGCCATTGAAAAGGTATTGCGAGGGAGCAGAAGTCTGACCGTGTCGATGCGAGGAACGAAATCCGCATGCCATCTGTTGCCGCCGAAAGGAAACGCGGATGATCCGCTACTACTTCGACATCAGAGATGACAACGGAATCTATCCCGATGAGGAAGGGATGGAGTTTGCAACGCAATGTGAAGCTGAAGTCGAGGCAGCAGAATCGCTGGCAGGCCTGGCGCGTGACCTTGCCACTCTGGACGATCGACCGGACCTCTCGGTTGAGGTGAGAACCGTCGTTGGACGCGTATTCCAAGCCGCTCTCATTTACGACAGAAGCGAGACGAAGCGGTAAGATCGTTGCAGCTGGCGGCCTTTATCGCTTTCGGTTCTCAGCCTGATTACAGTTGCTTAGCTTAAGATCCGCTGTTCCGCCGCGAGCCATTGATGGACGATCTGCCATTTGTCCTCCGCGCCCGACCGAAAATCCAGCAATGTTGGCTCGCGTCTGGCTTTGATCTCCAGGAAAAACCGCCGCGCGTCGCGTGCGCAGGCTTTTCCATCAAGCGGCTGCGTCTTGATCCAGTGGTCCCATTCGCGAACGATCGCCTGCCTCGCTTCGCGATGATGCGACGTCATCCGGCTGGCCTTATCGGCGGGTTGGCGGGACGCTTGGATTCTCGCGCCAATCGCTCGGCTTTGAGACGCTCGCGGTTGGCGTGGAACGCTTTGTCGGCCTTGGCGTGCTCGCTCGGCGCGGCCTCCACCTTCCGGAACATCTTGTTGGCTTCTCGAGCCGCGGCGGTTGAGCTCTGGCGACCGAAGACTCGGTCTCTGATCGTCCCTGGCACTCGATCCTCCCTAAGTTATGAGACGGGTCTAGACACGACTTCGGCTTAGGCCTCGGGTGTTCGTGCATCGTTGGCGGCGGCCTTACGATTCACGATCTCTCGCCACCTTCGTCAAACGTCCGGGTGTCATTCCGGTTCCTGCGACGACGTCTCCATGCGGAAGTTGCCGGAACAAACTGTCCGTCGACTTGTCGAGCCGTCGTAGGGAGCCGCCGGTTTCGTTGAGGTGACCGACCAGTTCACCGGACAGCCGGTAAATTCTGCTGCCCTTCAGATCGTAAAGCTTCCGGCCCTTAAGGTCGAAAATAGCGGAATTGATCACCACGGCGACGTGCGCGCCATCACTGTTGACTACGTCGCCCTTCAAGCGTGATCTCCCTTGTCTTTCACTTCCTCGTTGGCCTGCGACTATTACGGCTTCCTGAAGTCGATGCTTCTCAGGATGATCCCGGCGGGTACACCTTCGAACTCGCCCGCCATGTATTTGACAGCGGCGCGCGCTTCAACGCGCGCTCGCAGTCGCATGAACTGTGCTTCGCGCTCGCTCGATGCTGCGCGTCCCGCGCCTTCCAGCTCATCCATTGCGGAGGTCGAGATCGCGCAGGGGATGACCTTCGCGCCGTCGCGCATCGAGAACCGCACGATCATGCGGTCGTACTCGAAACTGGTGAAGCAGGCTTGTTCAAGTGCCATGCGACTAATCCGTTGCCGTTGGCCGAAGCCGGCATGGCCTTCAGCCCTGCCCGTCGAGCCGGGCAAAATCCGCAAGAATCGCCGCGACGAGATCGCGATGCCTTGTATCTGCAGGCGACAGGCTCGCCGCGTAGATGTTGAGCACGTAGCGTGCCTTGGCGGCCGCTTCCGGCCAAGAGGTCGCGGCGACCGACATTAGTCCGCTTTCCAGCACGCTTTGCCGTTCGCGCAGTTCTCGCGCACGGCTCTCGACATCCGTCATTGCGCGGCGGATTTCCGTCGCTTTCTGCGCCGCCATCCCGCGATGTTTATCGAGATCGAGCGGCTCGTCAGTCATCCGGCAAGCTCGCGTCGATCCGTTGTGCAACCGCCAGATCGGCCGGGCCGATGGAAAACATCTCCATCCTGGCGCCGTGCGAGGCTGCCGGCACGATCATCATGGTCGCAACGCGACGATAAGACCCGAAGGAAAGGCCTTCGATCATCTCCTCGTCTGTGATGACCTCGTAGCGTCCGGCAGGGAGAGGGTGATCGATGCCCCTGATCTGAAACGAATGCTTAAAGGTGACGACTTCCCGTCGCGAGCGAGTTTTCATGTACGCCCGCCTTTTGCCAATGCTCGGGCGCTAATGTCAGCTTGCCCACGAACGACCATGCGCTCTTTCAGCGGCATTAGCTACCGCTTTCTTGCGATCCGATGTCGCGCCTGGAACGCCTCAAAGCGCTCGCTACTCCGCCGGCGGACGCGTCATGGTGCTCCATATAATCGCCCGTTGGTCGGCATCCATCGGTTACTGGGAGTGAAGTGCGCTCCCGCCAAAGAAGACGAGAAGCGTCCATTTTCACAGCTTCGCCTGGTTGGCCGCCGGTGGTCTTCCGCTTTTGACTACTGTGATAGCTCTATTACCCGCATCGGGCGGTGGCCGACCGCTCGCGCCGAGCAAGATGGCCTTACTGGAAACGTCTGATCTCGAAGGTGAACGTCGCCCGTAAAACCGGTCCACCTTCGTCACGAACGTTGATTGCGAGGCGGCGTGCGGGAGCATCGATGGTGCAGCGTCGAACTTCATCCCTGGCGAGGAGTGCCAGCGCCAAGGTCGCTTCGTGCTGCATAGCCTCCAGCGAAACGAGATCTATCCCCTGTTCGTCGGGAATCATCTCGTCACCTTCGCGCTGATCGAAAAAGTACCTACGCATGCAATTGCTCCCGAATTAGGCGGGAGCGCTGTAGCGTCTCTCTGTCACCGGAAATGCCCAGACAGGATCGGTGATGGTGCCAAGCTAGCCGACTTCCAAACATTCCTCAAACCTAGGCGATGGGTCGGTTCGATTGTGGTTAGGTTCGGGCTGGTATGTTGACCGGCCACGGCGCATACTCGATGAATGAAAAACCGCATCGGTTGGACGACTTGCCCCTCGATTGGCGGCAAATACGCAGTGGCCGAACTCCTCCAGGGTGGTGTGGTCGGCAACGGACTCATCACCTTCGCCACCAAGACGCAGGCCCAGGAATTCATTGATTCTGGCCAGGCCGATGAGCTGGGGTCGCGTGGTTCCGTCCCGAAAAGCCACGAATGACCACGCGCGACGAATGGACCGTAGACCTTGAGTGTCCACGTTGTGGGAGGCTGGACGTGGCACGGCTCTCACAGGCTGATGGCTACGCCTATGTGAGGGGGGACACTGCTACACGCGCCGATCATGTGCCGGCCGGATTTGCCTGCATTGATCCGGAGACCAGCAGCTTTCAGTGCTCGAAATGTCAGCTGCTAATACCGTGACGTTGCTCCCGCAAATGAGCGACAAGCGGGCCGTCACTATTCTTCATTCTTCGCGAATTGCACACTGCGGAGGAGCGTTTCGTCGGGAAGGCCGTCGGCCGACCGGCGGTGACGGGGCCTGGCACATCGTTGCTTCGTAAAGCGGGCCAATCGTCGACGACTTTATCCGATAAGCAGTGGGAGTAGCCAACCGTCGCAATTCCTCCCTGGCGGTTCGTCCGAGAATTGAGCTCAGATTGACGCGCCTGCGATTCATCTCGATTCGGCTTCATCGGTTGGCGTCGCGCGTGCCTCCGCTTCGTTGGCCCACAGAGTTGGAAGTAGATTTTGGTTTCGTAACCATGCGCCAATCGCCCATACGCGTAAAACGGAAATTCGATGCGAAGTATTATCGCAGTGTTGGTTTTGTTTACATGTGTGCAAAGCGCGATCGCTAAGGGACCGGACTGTCGCGCCATCGGAGGCACGACCGCACGCCTGGTCTGCTACGACGCGGCCTATCCTCCGAAATTGGAAAAGCCCGCAATCGTTGAAAGCGACGCAGGGCGGCCTCCATACAAAGACCCGTTTGCAGCAGAAGAAGCTCGGACATCTGCCAAGCTAAAGACTATCTGCCGCGGTTGCTGAAATACTCGGAACGACGCTACTCGTTCGCCGTATCACGGAGCGTGCGACGGCTGGATCGCGACGACGCGGCTCTTGTGGCTAGCTGGCGGGCTGCCTCAAGCTGGCTTCAGCGGCCTTTTCTCCCCTCATCAACGGGAACGATTTGGTGAGCCTTCCTCCAATTCCCGCAGCCGTTCGATTTGCGCTCTGAGACTCTCCGGTTGTTCCGGCTCAAGCTTCAGCGACGCGCGCAGTTGCTGCCCAATGACTCTAAGAATCGCTCGGCAGTGCTTGTGGTCTATGTCAATGCGGTCGGGCATAGCGAAGTCTCCTTTGGCAGAGAAAAGCGCCTGCCCCTCCCGCTAGCATTCCGTCTGCGGGCACGGCTGCTCATTCAATGGAACTCGAGACCGGAACTTTTGGCCATCTGCGCGAGCGCTTGCATCTGAGAACACGCGGGTCCAGCTGTAGGACTTCTGGCTATCCGCGACGTGCGCCGTGTAGTTGACGGCGAGCGACGATCTCATAAATCCAAGTCGTGCGTAGGCATTCCGTTCCTGATCTGCCTACGGAGATAGTTCCGGCTCGCTGCCGCCCAATTCCTGGACGTCCTCGGCTTCTCCGATTTGGCCGTTGCGGCACTGTCGATAAAGGCCGCCCCGGAGGCTTGCCGATCAGTCAAGACAAGACCATTCCCTCATCTCCGCGAACCTCCGCCATCATGCCAAGCGCTCACGCCACCATACTAAGGACAAACAGGGGTTCGTCGTGTCGGTGGTTGCGTATGATTCCCTCCCTGGGCACCATCAGCTTCTTTCCCGACTTCCGTCAACATCCGCCAATCTCCGCCCGTAACAACCGAATTTGTTGGTATCGCTGTTGGTACCGCGAC
>NZ_VKHP01000244.1 GCF_010811875.1 Bradyrhizobium uaiense | reverse complement strand
AGGCAGGCCGAGCTTGGAGATCTTGGCGGAATCGACCACCGATTGCAGCCATTCCTTGGTCTTGACGCCCTTGGCGACCTCGGCATCGTCGACGATGGAGTTGCGGAACGGAACGCCGCCGCCGGCCTGCAGCAGGCGCGCGCCTTGTCCCTTCGAAACCACCCATTGGCAGAGCAGATAGGCGGCTTCCTTGTTCTTGCTGGCGGCTGCGATGCCGACGCCGTCGCCATAGGTCGATGAGAAACTGCCCTTGGGGCCGGCGGGCACCAGCGTGTAGCCGACCTTGCCGACGACGCGTGAGGCGGCGGGATCTTCCAGCGGCGGCGCCCAGCCGTCGGCGTCGATCCACATCGCAGATCTGCCTTGGGTGAAGGACGCCATCGACTCCATCCAGTTGAAGCCGGCGACGCCGGGCGGCGCGCATTTGGTCAGCAGCCGCTGATAGAGTTTTGTCGCTTCGACGGCCTCGGGGCCATCGGTCAGGATATTGCCCTTCGCATCGAGGAATTCGCCGCCGTAGTTCAGATAGAAGTTGGTCCACATCGCCATGTTGGCGTTGCGCAGGCCGCGGCCGACGAAGCCGTAGATGCCTTCCTTGGGATCGGTGAGCTTCTCGGCGGCGACCGCCATCTCCTCCAGCGTCTTCGGGACCCCGACGCCCTTCTTCTGGAACAACTCCTTGTTGTAGTAGAGGATGAAATAGTCGACCGACCACGGCAGCGACAGCATCTGGCCCTTGTCGTTGCGTGCATATTGCAGGCCGGCTGCGGAGAAATCGCTCTCGACGAGGTCCGGCAGCGTCAGGCTCGGATCCCTAAGATAGCCCGACATGTCGGCGAGCCAGCCGGCCTTCTCGAATTGCCGCTTCTGCACGTGATAGCTGAGGTGAACGACGTCGAAGCTCGGCTTGCCCGACGACAGTTCGATCACGCATTTCTGGCGCTGCTGCTGCTCGGGGACCTGCTCCGATTCGACCTTGATGCCGGTGAGCTCGGTGAATTCCTTGATGTATTTTTGCAGATTGTCGCCGCGCGGTCCCTTGGCGAGGCTGACTTCGAGCGTGGTGCCGGAATATTTCTTCCAGTTGACCTCGGCGCGGGCCGGAAAACCGGTCAATCCAACCGCCCCTGCGGCGGCCGTGCCCGCCAGCATCTGCCGGCGCGAGATCAGGTGATGCGACATGTTTCTCTCCCAGGGACTGCTTCTTGTTTGGCAGGGATACTAGAGCATGATCCGGAAAAGTGAACACCGGTTTTCCGGACGGACCGTGCATCGACCAATGCACCAACAGCATTGATGCGATCAAAAATCGCATCGATGCTTGAGCGCTTCTGCGCGTCGTCTTGCGCAACATGCGCGGCGCCGCATGATGCAGCGCCGCGTATCCTCTTAAACCCGTCATCCCCGCGCAAAGGCGAAGCCTTTGCGCGGGGATGACGGGAAACAGTTAGGCCTTGACGAAGGCGAGCAGGGTGCCGTTCGCAGCAGCCGGCGGCACGGTGATGCCGCCGCCGTGCTTCACGCCGGTCGCGCCGAGCGCCTTCTCGGTGGCGGCAAGGTCGGCCGCGATCACGAGGCCGGCGCCGCCGCGCTCGGACAGGCCGTCCAGCGACACGCCGGGATAGCGCTTGCCGAGCTGATCCCTGGTCAGGAACACGAAGTCGGCGCGATCGCCGCCGGACGGCACCGCAACCGCACCGTCGGGATCGTGCCTCGCGGCGATATCGATCATCTTGGACAGATGCGCGGCATCGGCCGCGGGTTCGGGCGAGACGATCAGCACCTGCTTGAGGCGTTTTGCCCCATTGGCGTGCGTCATCAGTTCGGGAATCCACACCGTCTCGCGGGTCTTGTGCTGGCAAGCGAAGATGCGGACGCCGCCCGGCGCCTCGGCGGTCGGCCACTGGAAGGTGCGGAATTTCGCCGCGGAGACGGTGCCATCAGGCAAGCTCACAGGGCGTTCGAAATCGGTCGGCCCGATCGGCGCATAGCCGCGTGCGCGGATCTCCTCGGCACCGGCGGTGGAATCCACCGCGGTGAACGCGATCCGTTCGATGCCTTCGCCGCGCTTCTCCAGGAAGGCGCGCGCCGGAGCATTGTGTTCCGTCGGCGTCAGCACGCCGAGCAATTCCATGTAATCAGGGTCGAACATGATGGTGTAGTTGCCCGACCCCATATGCGCGCTGTGGGTGCCGCGCGGCGACACGGTGAAGCCGAGCCGCTTGTAATTCTCGGCCGCCTTGTCGAGGTCTTTCACCATGACTACGGCGTGATCGATTCCGATGACGTTCTTGAGTGCCACTTGTTGTCTTCCCGGCTGAAATAGGAGAGTAGAGTGAAGCTAACCAGAATGACCGGGCGCCCGCAAGAAAGGATCATGATGACCAGCAATGCCGTGCGCTGGCCCAATTCGCTCTGGGCAGCTGTGACGCCGTCAGGGCCCGATTGCCCCGAATTGACCGGCGCGCAGCAGGCCGACGTCGTCATCATCGGCGGCGGCTTCACGGGGCTGTCGACCGCGCTGCATCTGCGCGAGGCCAATGTCGACGTCGCGATCGTCGAGGCCGCAGAGCCGGGCTGGGGCGCCTCGGGCCGCAACAACGGCCAGGTGATCCCGACGCTGTCGCGCCCCGATCCCGATGACATCATCAAGAGGCACGGCGCGGCCGGCGAACGCTTCGTCGCGATGCTGCGCGACAGCGCGGCAATGCTGTTCGACGTCGTCAGACGCTACAACATCGAGGCCGAGCAGGAACAGGCCGGCTGGGTGCAGCCGGTGCATTCGCCCGGGCGGATCAAGATCGCCGAACGACGGGTGCAGCAATGGTCGAGATTCGGCGCGCCGGTCGAATTGCTGTCGCGCGACCAGACCCGGGACATGCTCGGTTCGGATGCGTGGTTCGGCGGCTTCTGGAACAGGACCGGCGGCCACGTCAATCCGCTGGCGCTGGCGCGGGGCCTTGCGCGCACCGTGCTCGGGCTCGGTGCGCGGATCTACGCCCGTTCGCCTGCGCTCGCTTTCGAGCGCCGCGGCGAGCGCTGGGTGGTGAAGACCGAGAAGGGCGAAATCTCCGGCCGCGCGCTGGTCGTCGCCACCAATGCCTATAGCGGCGAGTTTGCGAAATCGCTGGTGCCTGAAATCGCGACCGAGGTGATGCCGGTGCTGTCGTGGCAGATGGCGACCCAGCCGCTGTCGGACAATGTCCGCAAGACCATCATCCCCGGCCGGCAGGCGATGTCGGATACCCATGGCGAGCTCTATTTCGCACGCTACGACGCCCGCAATCGCCTCGTCACCGGCGGCGCCGTGCTCGGCCCCGGTGACAAGACCGAGCGGCTGAAGGCGCGGGTGACCGAGCGGTTGCAGCGCCTGTGGCCGCAGATCGGTGACGTCTCGTTCGACTATGTCTGGAACGGGTATGTCGGGATGACCGCGGATTTCCTGCCGCGCATGCATCGCCTCGGACCGAACGCCTATGGCTGGACCGGCTGCAACGGCCGCGCCGTCGCGCTGACCATCCCGCTCGGCCGCGAATTGGCGCGGGCGGTACAGGGCGTGCCGGAAAGCGAGCTGGCGCTGCCGTTCACCGAGCCGATGCAGTACATGGCGCACGGCTTGTTGCGCAAGCTCGCGCCCTGGATGCTGGTGCTGTACCGGCAGCGCGATGCGCAGGAGCTGGTCAAGGGCGATCGCTTCGAGTTGCTGCGCTGGGCGGAGCATTTGCTCGCCTCGCGCCGGTCCAGGTGAGCGCGGACCAACGTTGCGCTTCGAAGAATGGGAGCCCAAACCGGTCCGGTGGAGCGCCGCGATCACGAGGATTCCGCCGTTGGCGGATAGTGTTGTGGAAACCCCGACGCGACGCAGGCGTTATTGCCACATACCGAGTCCTGGGAGGTGGGCATGGCGAGGAAGCGCATTGGTATTCTCACGGGCGGCGGTGACGTCCCCGGCCTCAACGCGGTGATCAAGAGCGTGACATATCGCGGCAGCGAGGACGACATCGAGGTTGTCGGTCTCCGCCGCGGCTGGGAGGCCCTCACACACCTGAACCTCGACGACCCGGCGAGCAAATCCCATTACGTCATCCCGCTGAACCGCGAAAATACGCGCGTCATCGACCGGCGCGGCGGCACCGTGCTGCACTCGAGCCGCACCAATCCCTCCAAAATGAAGAAATTGCCCGATCATCTCGCGGGCCGCGACTTTCCGGTTTCCCGGAGCACCAAGGGCGGCATCGCAACCACGACGTACGATCTCACCAGCCAGGTGCTAGCGAACCTCGCGGGGCTCGGCATCGAGCATCTGATCGCCATCGGCGGCGACGATACTCTCAGCTATGCGGATAAGCTCAACGGGCTCGGCGTCAAGATCATTGCCATCCCGAAGACGATGGACAACGACGTTCGCAACACCGAATACTGCATCGGCTTCTCGACCGCGATCACTCGTGCCAGCGATGCCATCCAGCGCCAGCGCACCACCGTCGGTTCGCACGAGCGAATCGGCATTTTCCGCATCTTTGGTCGCGATGCCGGCTTTACGGCACTCTATACCGCATACGCGACCTCGATCCGATGCGCCATACCGGAGTACAAGGTCAATCTCGACAAGCTGATCCAGCTTCTAGTCGATGACAAGCACGGCAACCCAAGCAACTACGCGCTGATCGTGCTCAGCGAGGGCGCCGAGTGGGAGGGCTACAAGGTACAGGAATTCGGCGAGCCTGACGCCTACGGTCACCGCAGGAAGGCGAGCGTGGCGGAAGCGTTCGCGGACGAGATCAAGCGGCGCACCGGCGAGGAGACGATCGTCTCTGACCTCACCTACGACCTGCGGTCAGGCGATCCGGACTTCATCGACAAGCTTGTAGCGCTGACGTTCGGCAACATGGCCTACGATGCAATCCTGGAAGGCAAAACCGGCCTCATGTCGGCGCTGGTCGAGGGCCGCTACGACCTCGTGCCGATCCCCGACGCCAAGCTCGGGCCGCGCAAACTGGACGTCGCAAGTGCGTACAACACGGAGCGCTATCGTCCTCTCTATTCCAACAAGCGGGGCTTGCCGATCTTTCTCAACCGCACTTTCTAGCGCGGAAGGTGGTAACCCCATCGAGCATGGCCGGCTATTCCGAATGCATGGTTGGCGCGCATCGACACAAGCCGCAAGCGCGGCCATAATTCCGATGGATCCTACAAGGGAACCTATCGCACCACACAACGTTCTTTTCGCGAATGAGCAGCGCCGTTGCCCCCGGCGTAGCAAGCGCCGAGGGTAAGGCGCTGAGCTGCGGTCGGAGGGATGCTCATGAGACTCACCATTTCGGTCATCAAGGCTGACATTGGCTCCGTTGGGGGCCATACGAAGCCATCTACACGCATGATGGCGGCTGTCGAAGGGGAGGTCGCGAAAGCGATCGACAATGGTCTCCTGATCGACGGTTTCGTCCGCCACACTGGCGACGACATCGCGATCATCATGACGCACACACGGGGCGAGGGGAGTTCCGAGATCCATCAATTCGCCTGGAAGACGTTTCTTGCAGCCACTGCGGTTGCAAAAACCTCCGGGCTCTACGGCGCCGGCCAGGATCTTCTCGTCGACGCCCCTTCCGGAAACGTTCGCGGCGCCGGCCCGGCCGTCGCCGAGCTCAGCTTCGACCACAGCCTCTCGGGCGCGAGACCCGCGGAGTCCTTCATGGTGTTTGCCGCCGACAAGTGCGGCCCCGGCGCCTACAACCTGCCGCTCTATCTGGCTTTTGCCGATCCCATGTATTGCGCCGGGCTGATGCTGCCCCCGATGATCAAGGGCTTCCGTTTCCATATCATCGACATGGATAACACGGCAGGCGACAGCGTGATCGAACTCGACGCGCCGGCGGACGGCTACCACATTGCCGCGCTGCTTCGCGACAACGAGCGCTTCGGCATTGACCGCATCGTCTCGAAAACCTATGGCGAGGTCGCCGTCGCCGTTTCGGCCCAGCGCCTTCACTCCATCGCAGGCAAGTACACCGGCAAGGATGATCCGGTCGCGGTCGTCAGGAACCAGGGCATTTTCGCGGCGCCCGAAGAAATCATCTCGCCCTTCGCCAAGGCGCACTTCGTCGGCGGCGACGCGCGCGGCTCGCATGTGATGCCGCTCATGCCGGTGCCGCTCAACACCCCGGTGACGGGGATGTACTGCCTGCCGATCGTCTCTTGCGTCGGCTTCTCGATCGACCGGGACGGGAAGTTCTCGGAGTCCTATACCGATTTCTTTGACAACCTTGCGTGGGACGAGGTCCGCCAGCGCGCCCAGCGCAAGGCGATCGAGATGCGCAGCCAGGGCTGGTCCGGTGCCGCCATGCTACCCTATTCCGAGCTGGAATATGGCGGCTTCCGCGACACGGTATCCGGATTGCTGAAGCGCTTCCGGCTGCGCGAGGAGCCCAAGCCACAAGCGGCGGAGTAGGGCCGCGCGTGCCGGCTACACGGTCGCGGTATCGTGCTCGCGCGCGAACGCGCCGCCGGGGATCGCTGACAGCAGCGCCTGCGTATAGGGGTGCTGGGGCTTACCGAACACCTCGGCGGTCAGCCCTTGCTCGACCACGGCGCCATCTTTCATGACCGCGACGAGATCGCAGATCTGCGCGGCGACGCGCAGATCGTGGGTGATGAAGATGATGGAGAGGCCGAGCTGCTGGCGCAGCCCGGCGAGCAGCTTTAGCACCTGCGCCTGCACCGACACGTCGAGCGCCGAGACCGGCTCGTCGGCGACCAGCACGTCGGGCTTCAGCGCCAGTGCTCGCGCAAGCCCGATGCGCTGTCGCTGGCCGCCGGAGAATTCGTGCGGGTAGCGGTCGCCGGCGGACGGGTCGAGCCCGACCAGCTCGAACAGCTTTCGCGCCTCCGCGATCGCGGTGGCGCGGTCGGTGCCGTGCACGATCGGTCCCTGCGCCACCAGCTCGGCCGCCTTGCGGCGTGGGTTGAGCGAGGCGAACGGATCCTGGAACACCATCTGGATGTGGCGGGTCTCTCGCCTGATCTCGTCGCGGTCGAGTTTTGCCCAGTCCTTGCCGTCGAGCACGATCGATCCGGTGTCGGGATCGATCAGCCGGACGATGCAGCGCGCCAGCGTCGATTTGCCCGAACCGGATTCGCCGACGATGCCGAGCGTCGCGCCGCGCGGCAGGCGCAGCGAGACGTTCTTCACCGCTTCCGTGATCCGCGCGCCGCGGCCGAGGAAGCCGCCGGTGCGGTAGGTTTTTGAAACCCCCTCGATGGTCAGGATATCCTTGCCGGACAGGATGCGCGGTGGCGGCGCCGTCAGCGGCGGCACGGCTGATATCAGCTGCTTGGTGTAGGCGTGCTGCGGATCGTTCAGTACCTTGTCGGCTGTGCCTTGCTCGACGATTGCACCGTGCTGCATCACCACGACGCGGTCGGCGATCTCGGCGACCACGCCGAAATCATGGGTGATGAACAGCACCGCGGTCTTCTTGCGCTGCTGCAGATCGCGGATCAGCTTCAGGATCTGCGCCTGCGTCGTGACGTCGAGCGCGGTGGTCGGCTCGTCGGCGATCAGGAGCTTCGGGTCGAGCGCGAGCGCCATCGCGATCATGGCGCGCTGGCGCTGGCCACCGGAGAGTTCGTGCGGATAGGCCTTTGCGGCTGCCGTGGGATCGGGGATGCGCACGTCCTCGAGCAGCGCCTCGACCCGCGCATTGATCTCGGTCTTGGACAGGCCGGTGTGGATCGCAAACATCTCGCCGATCTGGTCGCCGATGGTGCGCAGCGGGTTGAGCGCCGTCATCGGCTCCTGGAAGATCATCGCGATCCCGGCGCCGCGCACATCGCGCATCTCGGCGCTATCTGCGGCGCAGAGATCGCGGCCGTCGAACATCATCCGGCCTCGTTCGATGGTAACCTCGTGCGGCAGCAGCCGCATGATGGCGTTCGCCATCATCGACTTGCCGGAGCCGGATTCGCCGACCACGCAGAGGATCTTATTCGACGCGACAGACAGGGAAACGTCGGACAGCGCATGCGGCCGGTCGGCGCCCTTGGGGAGGCGCACCGTCAGGCCGTCGAGCGAAAGGACCATCTCGCTCATCGGCTCTTCAGCCTTGGATTGAGCGCGTCGTTCAGCCCCTGGCCGACCAGCGACACCGCGAGCACGGTGACGAGGATCGCGATGCCGGGGATCGCCGAGACGTACCACTGCACCCGGAGCACGTCGCGGCCGAGCCCGATCAGATTACCCCAGGAGGCGACGTTGGGATCGGACAGCCTTAAGAAAGCGAGCGCGCTTTCCAAGAGGATCGCGACCGCCATCACCACGCTGGCATAGACGATCACGGGTGGCAGTGCGTTGGGCAGGATCTCGCCGAGGATCAGCTGGACGTCCTTCATGCCGAGGGTCTTGCCGGCCTGGACGAATTCGCGGTTGCGCAGCGACAGGAATTCGGCGCGGGTCAACCGTGCCGGCGCCGGCCACGACACCACGCCAACCGCGATGGTCACCGTGGTCAGCGTCGAGCCGAACACCGCGACCAGCACCAGCAGCAGCACGAAGTTCGGCAAGGTCTGGAACGCCTCGGTGATCCGCATCAGCACGTTGTCGACCCAGCCGCCGTAATAGCCGGCGAAGGCGCCGACCAGGATGCCGATCAGGATTGCGATCATCGTGGCGACCCCGCCGATCAGGAGCGAAATCCGCGCGCCGTAGAAGATCTGCGCGGCGATGTCGCGTCCGGAATTATCTGTCCCGAGCAAAAAGCGTGGGTTGGAGAACGGCCAGACCAGCGGCCGGCCTGCCAAGGCAAGCGGATCGCGCGGATAGAGGAAACCCGCGCTGACAGCCATCGCGATCACCAGCAGCAGCAGGATCAGGCCGATCACCGCGGCCGGGCTGCGGAAATAGCGTTTCGCCGCGTCCATCGTCAGCCCTCCGCCGCGATGCGCGGGTCGAGCCGCGCGTAGAGCAGGTCGACGACGAAGTTCACCGATATGACAAGCAGCGCCGAGACGAAGACGATGCCGAGCAGCGTATTGAGGTCGCGCTGCACCACGGATTCATAGGCGAGGCGGCCGAGGCCGGGCAGCGAGAACACGCTCTCGACCACGACCGAGCCGCCGAGCATGGTGCCGGCCTGCAATCCGATCAGTGTCACCATCGGCAGCAGCGCGTTGCGCAGCACGTGGCGGGTGATGACATGGGTTTCGTCCAGCCCCTTGGCGCGGGCGGTGCGGACGAAATCGAGGTTCAAGACCTCCAGCATCGAGGCACGCATGATGCGCAGGTAAATCGCAAGGAAGATCAGCCCGAGCGTCAGCGTCGGCAGCACGAGATGGGCTGCGATATCGAGCACGCGCCAGATCCCGGTCTGGACGGTGCCGATGTCCTCGAAACCGCCCGGCGGCAGCCATTGCAGATAGACCGAGAACACCACGATCGCCATCAGCCCGAACCAGAACGAGGGCGTGGCGTAAAAGATCAGGCCGAGGGTGGAGATCATCGTGTCCGGCCAACGGTTAACGCCGCGCGCGGCGATCACGCCGAACACGAGGCCGAAGAAGAACGCAAACGACAGCGACGCCGTCATCAGCAGGATGGTCGGCGGCAGCCGTTCCAGGATCACGTTCGCCACTGGCTTGCCGTAGATCGAGGAGAAGCCGAGGTCGAGCCGCACCAAATGCCACAGATAGTTGCCGAGCTGCGCCGGAACCGAGAGGTCGAGCCCGTAGAACTTGCGCAGCGCCTCGGCGGTCGCGGCATCGCCGCCGCCCATCTGCGCCATCAGCGCATCGACGGTGTCGCCCGGCGCGAGCTGTAACAGCAGGAACACGCCGATCAGGATCAGGAACAAGGTCGGAATCGAGGCGGCAAGCCGCCGCCCCGCAAGGCTCAGGATACGCATGCTTTATCTATAGCGTGTTCAGACGACGTGGACACTGGCCTCTCTCTTACCTCGCCCCGCTTGCGGGGAGAGGTCGGACTGCGAAGCAGTCCGGGTGAGGGGGTACAGGTCTATCGATGGATCAATATCGCGGAGAGGGCCCCTCACCCCAGCCCTCTCCCCGTGAAGAACGGGGAGAGGGAGAAGGGAAAGCGGGTCTTACGCCGAAAGCCAAAGATCGTGCCAGCTCGCCGAGCCCCAGCGCGGGGTGTTGGAGTGGTTGCGCGCCTTGGCGGTGATCACCGTGACGAAGATCTGCTCGATCGGCATCCAGACCGGCAGCTCGGTGTTCACCTCCTTGACGAAATCGGCATAGAGCGCCTTGCGCTTGGCCGGATCGACTTCGGTTGCGGCATCGTCGATGGTCTTGTCGACGGTCTTGTCCTCCCAGCCCCACTGATTGGTCCACGGCGCGCCCTTGGGTTGGCCGGAGCGGTACCACACCGTGGTCGAGACCGCGGGGTCGTTGCGATACTGGTGCCAGCCGGTGGCGAGATCGAAGGCGTGGTCGTCATAGACCTGCTTGAGGAAGCCGCCGCCGTCGTTGCGCACGATGTCGACCTGGATGCCGACTTCGCTCAGCGACTGCTGGATGAAGGTCGACCACAGCGAGATGTCCTCGCCCCACGGTGCCGGCAGCAGCTTCAGCGAGAAGCGGTTGCCGCCGGAGGCCTTGAACCCGGCCTCGTCGAGCTGCGCGATGGCCTTGGCCTTGTCGTAAGGATATTGCGGGGTGTTCGGCCCGGGATAGAAGTCGGTCGAGGTCGACGGGATCGGCCCGGTGCCGAGCTTGGCAAAATCGCCCAGGAAATTGTCGATGAAGAACGGCACGTTGATCGCGTGTGCGATGGCGCGGCGGACGCGGATGTCGGCCAGTTCCTTGCGCCGGAAGTTGAACTCGATGGTGTTGGTGCGGGCGTTGCCTTCATTGCCCTTGGTCGAGACGACGAAGCGCTTGTCCTTGCCGAGCCGCGCCATGTCCGAGATCGTCAGGCCGGAGAACGGGCTGTAGTGCAGTTCGCCGGCCTCCATCTGGGCGGCTGCGGCGGCGCGGTCGGTGATCACCTTCCAGACGATGCGGTCGAGATAGGGCGCGTTCGGCCGCCAGTAATCCGGGTTGCGGTCAGCGATGATGTACTGCCCACGCTCATATTTGACGAATTTGAACGGACCGGTGCCGACCGGCGCCAGATTGGTTGGGTTCTGCCTGATGTCGCCGCTCTCATAGAGGTGTTTGGCGGAGACGTAGCCGAGGTCGGGCAGGGCGCGCAGCAGCAGGTTCAGCGGCATCGGCCGCTCGTAGCGGAAGATCGCGGTCTGCGGATCGGGCGTATCGACTGACGTGAGGAATAGCTGCAGCGTCGATCCGTAGTTGAGGATCTTCTTCCACATGTTCATCGCGGTGAAGGCGACGTCCTCCGAGGTGAACGGCTTGCCGTCATGCCAGGTGATGCCCTTGCGCAGCTTGAAGGTGACGGTCTTGCCGTCCGGCGTCGCCTCCCAGCTCTCGGCGAGCACGCCGACCGGCTGACCGCTGGCGTCGAGGTCGACGAGATTTTCCTGGATCTTGCCGCCGATGATGTAGACCCCGGTCGAGGCCTGGATGCTGGGGTTGAGCTGGCGCTGCTCGGCGCCGTAATGGACGTTGAACACGCCGCCCTTGCGCGGGGTCTCCTGCGCGAAGGCCCGCATCGGATTGATGACATTGGCGGCAATTGCGGCCGAGGTCAGAAGGGCGGTGCGGCGGTTGATCTCGAGGCGGCTCAAATCCATACGCGGGTCTCCGGAACGTAACTAAAGGCTTGCATCGGGCGGCCGGCCGATCGGTCGTGGCCGCCTTGCACCGATGTTACCTTGGAAAGGGAACCCGAGTCGAACCCGGCTCATTTCCTAATGCCGCGGCCTTTTGGAGGATCCTTTCCGAAACCTGAAGTGGCGCACCGCGGCGCTTCGCCACCCGAATTGTGCGCGGCATTGTCGCACCGCGGCGGCGCGAGATGCGCAAGGTGATTCTCTTCAGGGGGCGTTTCGGGAGCCCCGAAGCCGCGCAAACGCTGTAATTTTAGGGGTCGGAAGCGACTTGACTGGAAAAAACACTGGAAAAAATCCTGATTCGGGCGCTGTCCACAGCGATATTCGTGTGGTGAGTGCAGAAAACACTGTTTTTCTCGGCGTTTTCCGCCATATCGTGCCCACTCCAGAATCAATGGAGCAACCATGGCTACCCAACTGTCGAAGTCGCAAGTGATCGAGAAGATCGCGACCACCACCGAACTCTCCAAGCGCGACGTCAAGAACGTTTTGGACTCGCTCGTCGATGTCGGCCACAAGGAGCTGAAGAAGGCCGGGGTGTTCCTCGTCCCCGGCTTCGCGAAGTTCGTTGTCGTCAAGAAGCCTGCGACCAAGGCGCGCAAGGGCACCAACCCCTTCACCGGCGAAGAGATGATGTTCAAGGCCAAGCCGGCCCGGAAGATCGTCCGCGCACGGCCGGTCAAGGCCGCCAAGGACGCGGTTTAAGATGAAAGGCCTCCGGTGACGGAGGCCTTTTGCTTTTGAGCCGTTAGCCAGCCGCAGTAGGTTGCCTGCCCGCGAGAGTGTTCGAGCGAAATGGACACCGGCTCGCATGTGGAAACGCGCCAAAGCAAGCATCCGGAGCTCCGGTCCTGGTCAAGCCAGGACCGGAGTTCTAGACCACCGGAATTCTAGACCACCGGCGATCGGCCACCATCGACATTGATGGCGGTGCCGGTGATGTAGGAGCCTTGCTCCGAGGCCAGGAAGCAGGCGAGGTTGGCGAACTCCTCCGCCGTGCCGATGCGGCCGAGCGGCGTGCCCTTGGCAAGGCCCTTGGCGAACTCCCCGAAATCCGTGTTCGGCGCCTGGGCAGCGTGTCGCTTGACCCATTGATCGCTCATGATCAGGCCGACCAAGAGCGCATTCACCAGGATATTGTGCTCGCCGCCTTCATTGGCCATGACCTTGGTCAGCGCCATGCCGGCGGCACGCGACACCGATGTGGGCGCGGAATTGCCGGCCGGGGCCTTCGCAAAGGTGTTGAGCACGTTGATGATGCGGCCCCATTTGCGCTGCTTCATGCCCGGCCAAACCAGCCGGCTGAAGCGGATCGCGGCAAACAGCTTGAGGTCGAGGTCCTCCTGCCAGTCCTCATCGCTGATGCTCTCGAAGGCGAGCGTGCGCGCTGTGCCGGCATTGTTGACCAGCACGTCGATCTTGCCCAAGTCGGCGACGATCTGGTCGTGGGCCTTGCTGATGTCGGCGGCCTTCGCGACGTCGCAGACGTAGTCGCGTACCGCAAGTCCGTCCTTGGCGAGCGCCTCGCGCGCCGCTGCGAGGTCGGCTGCGCCGCGGGCGAGGATCGCGACCTTGGCGCCGGATTCCGCAAACCGCCGCGCCACCGCGATCCCGATACCTTTGCTGCCGCCGGTGACCACCGCCACGCGGTCCTTCATCGATAGGTTCATTGTTGTTCTCCGATGGATCAAGGTCCCGGAGAGAACGCTATCAAACCGACAGCGCGACCAACAAGGTCATGCAGAGCAGGTGTGCCGTGACGATCATCGCGAGATGGAGCGGGCCGGACATCGGATGTCTCCATTGTGGTGCGGTGCGAGGTGAGCACCGCCGTCAAGCTCCCTCACCCTGAAAGGGGGAGGGTGGGG
>NZ_VKHP01000243.1 GCF_010811875.1 Bradyrhizobium uaiense | reverse complement strand
CCGTCACCCCCGCGCAAAGGCTTCGCCTTTGTCGCTGGAGGTGCTCGCCTCTTCGGCGAGCCTCGAAGGGCGATGGCCCCACTTCCTCCGCGAGCACCAGGATATATCCGGGCCGTGCATCCTTCGAGGCTCGCCCAGCGGCGCAATTGAGCCGCAGGGCTCGCACCTCCAGCGACAAAGGCGAAGCCTTTGCGCGGGGGTGACGGTGAGAACCTTCCGCCTCTGCTACTTCACCCGCTGCTTCTCGAGCTTGCGCGCCAATGTCCGGCGGTGCATGCCGAGGCGTCGGGCGGCTTCGGAGATGTTGAAATCGGTCTCGATCAGGGTCTGGTGGATGCGCTCCCATTCCAGCGTCTTGATCGAGGTCGGCCGCGCGCCGACCTCGATGGCGGCGTTGCCGGCGGCTTTCTGGAACGCGGCCTCGATGTCATCGGTGTTCGACGGCTTGGCCAGATAGTGGCAGGCGCCGAGCTTGATCGCCTCGACTGCGGTCGCGATGCTGGCAAATCCCGTGAGCACCACGATCAGCATCTCAGGATCATGCGCGTGCAGCGCTTCGACGCAGGCAAGGCCCGAGGCGCCGCCGGCGAGCTTGAGGTCGACGACGGCATAGCCGGGCGATTGCTGCTCGAGCAACTCGCGGACTTCGTCGAGCGAGGTGGATACGGCGACGCCGTAGCCGCGGCGCTCGAACGAGCGCTTCAACGTGCGGGCAAAGCCTGAATCGTCCTCGACGATCAGGAGCTGGCGTTCATCCGTCAAGAGGATCTCCGATCGCGAGCGTCGACAGCGGCAGCTCGAGCTTCACCGCCGCGCCGATGTCGGGCCGGTTGCGCGCCGTCACCACGCCGCCCAGCTTGCGGACCACGTTGACGACCAGGAACAGGCCGAGGCCGCTGCCGGGACTGCCCTTGGTCGATTGATACGGCTTGCCGATATGCGCCAGCATCTCGCGCGAGAAGCCCGGACCGCGATCCGTGACCGACAGCACCAGCTTGTCGGCATTGCGCTCGGCCATCAGCTCGATCCAGTCGCGCGAAACCTCGGCGGCGTTGTCGAGCACGTTGAAGATCGCCTGCTTGAGCGCGATGTCGGAGACGATCGCGAGGTCCGTGCCGAACGCGTTGCGGAAGTACAGCGTGGCGGACGGCCGCGTGGTCCGCCATTCCTCCACCAGCGCGGTCAGGAACGCCGCGACCGTGGTCGGCGACGAGCCTTCACCGCGGGCTTCGCCGGCCGACAGCAAAATGCCGGTCACGATCGACTTGCAGCGCTGCACCGAGATCTCCATCTCGCCGAGGTCCTGCGACAGCTCGGGGTCGGAGGCGAGCGCCGGCATCCGGCGCCAGTCGCCCAGGATGACCGAGAGCGAGGCGAGTGGCGTGCCGAGCTCGTGCGCGGCGCCGGACGCCAAGAGGCCGATGCGGACGATATGGTCCTGCTCGGTGGCGTGCTGGCGCAGCGCCGCGAGGCGCAGGTCGCGGTCGCGCAAATTGCGGTTGATCCGGGTCATGAACACCACGAGCAGCACCGCGTCGAGCACGAGGCCGATGAAGGTGCCGGCGATATACAGGTTGAACGCGTCGGCAAAGCCCTGCTGCGGTAGCTCCAGCGGCCGGTAGTAGCTGGTCAGCCAGGCGAAGTTCATGCAGACCAGCGCCACCAGCGACCAGGTCGAGGGCGCATCGAGCAGCACCGCGCCAAGCGTCACCTGGAGCAGGTAGAGCGATGTGAAGGGATTGGTGGCGCCGCCGCTGAGATAGAGCAGGGCGGTCAGCGCCGCGACGTCGAGCGCCAGCGCGACCAAAAGCTCGCGGTTGTTGATGTCGGCGCGGTAGCGCAGCCACAGCAGGCTGACGACATTGAGCGCCACGAGCCCGGAGATCACGGCCCCCAACGGCAACAGCGGCAGCGCGACGCCCATCCAGAACTGCACGAAGCCGATGGTGGCGATCTGGCCGATCACGGCGATCCAGCGCAGCTGGACCAGCAGGGCCATGTTCTTGCGGTTGGTCGCGATGTCGGCGGGGGCTGCGAGATCGAACGGCATGCCGCCAGCCGCGCTCACGGCGGACGGCATCACGGCCGTGCCGGTCGCGGCGTTCTCCTCATGCGGATCCGATGTGCGCTCGAGCATCTGGGCCTGGGTCGCGTGACAGATTGCGGGCTGCGCCGATCAGGCGGCGCACGGCGGCGCGTCGTGAGTCCCACCCTGGATCGGAGGCGCCGGCGCGGCTCCTGCGGCTGACGATGCGCAGGAGCGCGCCGGCCAGCATAAAGGCCAGCGCGAACCATGTCAGCGCGTAAATCAGGTGGTTGTTCGGAAACCGCACGATCGTGAGCCCGCCGAGGGGGACACCGGCCGGATTTGGCGTCGCATCGGCGTCGATGAAATAGGGGGCGGCGTGCGACAATCCGCGCGTGGCGGCGATCGCGGCGACGTCGCGCGAATACCAGCGGCCTGCCGCGGGATCGTTGCTGCGCAGGAAGCCGCCCTTCGGCTCCGACATCCGCAACAGCCCGGTGACGCTGACAGAGCCTTGCGGCTCGCCGTCGCGCCGCGTCGCGGGATCGCGCTTGTCGCGCGGAACAAAGCCGCGATTGACCAGCACCGTGGTTCCGTTGGTCAATTGCAGCGGCGTCAGCACCCAGAAGCCGGGGCCCGCGGCCGTCACGGCCTGCACCAGCGTCTCACCGGCATTGAGGAACGTGCCGCTCACGGTGACGCGGCGGTATTCATCGCCCGCGGCCGTGACCGCCGGCCATGACGATTGCGGCGGCGGCGCGACGGGTGCCGCATGCATCCGCTGCTCGACGCGTTCGATCAGCGCCAGCTTCCAGGTCCGGCGATCGACCTGCCAGACCCCGAGCGCGCTCAGCAGCACCACGCCCAGCATGCCGAGCGTGAGCAGTACAAGCGGTGGTCTGGCAGACCGCGCGGTCACGGCATCTGGCTCATGTCGTGCATCGGCATCATGTTGACGTTGAGGTGATGCATGACCCACAGCGAGCCGGTCAGCGCGATCACAACCATGATCACGGTGAAGATCATCGCCATCATGGTCCAGCCGTTCTCGGATCGCGTGTTCATGTGCAGGAAGTAGATCATGTGGACGACGATCTGCACCGCGGCCAGCACCAGCACGATCAGCGCGGTAACTGCCTTGTCGGCGATGGTGCCGGTCATCACCAGCCAGAACGGCACCGCGGTGAGGATCACCGAGAGGCCGAAGCCGATCAGATAGCTCTTCAGCGAGCCGTGGGACGCGCCGCCATGGTCGTCATGGCCGTGGCCAGCATTGGCTTCGAGAGTATGCGCTTCGGCGTGAGCTTTTGTTGTCATCGCAGCATTCCCAGGAGATAGACGAAGGTGAAGACGCCGATCCAGACCACGTCGAGGAAGTGCCAGAACATCGAGAGGCACATCAGGCGGCGCCGGTTGGCTTCGGTGAGGCCGAAGCGCGCGGTCTGCACCATCAGCGTCACCAGCCAGACCAGGCCGAAAGTGACGTGCAGGCCGTGGGTGCCGACCAGCGTGAAGAACGACGACAGGAAGGCACTGCGCTGCGGCGTCGCGCCTTCATGGATCATGTGGGCGAATTCGGTGAGCTCGATGCCGAGGAAGGCGAGGCCGAACAGCCCGGTGATGGCGAGCCAGAGCTGGGTCTGGCCGATCCTCGATTTCTCCATCGTCAGCATGGCGAAGCCATAGGTGATCGAGGAGAGCAGCAGCATCGTGGTGTTGAGCGCGACCAGCTTGAGGTCGAACAGGTCCTTCGGCGACGGGCCGGCGGCATAATTGCCGCCGAGCACGCCGTAGGTCGCAAACAGCATCGCGAAGATGAGGCAGTCGCTCATCAGATAGATCCAGAAGCCCAGCATGGTGCTGGCACCTTCCGGATGCGCATGCTCGTCGATGACGTGGAAGACCGGCTCGGAGTCCTGGATGGAGCTCTGGGTGGTTATGGCAACGCTCATGTCTGGGCTCCCGCGGCGAGAATGCGTGTCCGCGCATCTTCGGCCCGCACCACCTCATCCGCCGGGATGTGGAAGTCGCGGTGATAGTTGAAGGTGTGGCCGATCGCGACCGCGAGCAGCGCAACGAAGCTGACGGCGGCGAGCCACCAGATGTACCAGATCAGGGCGAAGCCCATCACCGTCGCGAAGCCTGCGAGGATGATGCCGGTGCCGGTGTTGGACGGCATGTGGATCGGCTTGAAGCCGGTCAGCGGGCGCCTGTAGCCGCGGCGCTTCATGTCCCACCAGGCGTCGTTGTCGTAGACCACGGGCGTGAACGCGAAGTTGTAGTCCGGCGGCGGCGAGGAGGTCGCCCATTCCAGCGTGCGCGCGTTCCAGGGATCGCCGGTGGTGTCCTTGAGCTGCTCGCGCCTGAGGATGCTGACCGCGAACTGCACCAGCATCGCGCCAATGCCGAGCAGGATCAGGAAGGCGCCGAAGGCTGCGATGACGAACCAGATCTGCAAGGTGGGATCGTCGAACACGCGGAGCCTTCGGGTCACGCCCATCAGCCCGAGCACGTAGAGCGGCATGAAGGCGAAGTAGAAGCCCGACACCCAGAACCAGAACGACAGCTTGCCCCAGAACGGATCGAGCCTGAAGCCGAACGCCTTCGGGAACCAGTAATTGATGCCGGCGAACAGGCCGAACAGCACGCCGCCGATGATCACGTTGTGGAAATGCGCGATCAGGAACAGGCTGTTATGCAGCACGAAATCGGCCGGCGGCACCGCGAGCAGCACGCCGGTCATGCCGCCGATCACGAAGGTCAGCATGAACGCCACCGTCCACATCATCGGCAGCTCGAAGCGGATGCGGCCGCGATACATCGTGAACAGCCAGTTGAACATCTTCGCGCCCGTCGGGATCGAGATGATCATCGTGGTGATGCCGAAGAATGAGTTCACGCTGGCGCCGGAGCCCATCGTGAAGAAGTGGTGCAGCCAGACCAGGTAGGACAGGATGGTGATGACGACGGTGGCGTAGACCATCGAGGTGTAGCCGAACAGCCGCTTGCCGGAGAACGTCGCGGTGACCTCGGAGAAGATGCCGAATGCAGGCAGCACCAGGATGTAGACCTCGGGGTGGCCCCAGATCCAGATCAGGTTCACGTACATCATCGGGTTGCCGCCGAAGTCGTTCGTGAAGAAGTTGGTGCCGACGTAACGATCGAGCGACAGCAGCGCCAGCACGGCCGTGAGGACCGGGAAGGAGGCGACGATCAGGACGTTGGTGCAGAGCGAGGTCCAGGTGAACACCGGCATCTTCATCATCGTCATGCCCGGCGCGCGCAGCTTGACGATGGTGCACACCAGGTTGATGCCCGATAGCGTCGTGCCGACGCCGGCGACCTGTAGTCCCCATATGTAATAGTCAACGCCGACGTCAGGACTGTAGCCGATGTTCGACAGCGGCGGATAGGCGAGCCAGCCGGTGCGGGCGAATTCGCCGACGAACAGCGACATCATCACCAGCACGGCGCCGCCGACCGTCATCCAGAAGCTGAAATTGTTGAGGAAGGGGAAGGAGACGTCGCGGGCGCCGATCTGCAGCGGCACCACGTAGTTCATCAAGCCGGTCACCAGCGGCATCGCCACGAAGAAGATCATGATCACGCCGTGGGCGGTGAAGATCTGGTCGTAATGATGGGCCGGGAGGTAGCCGTCGGCGCCGTTGAAGGCGATCGCCTGTTGCAGGCGCATCATCAGCGCGTCCGCGAAGCCGCGCAGCAGCATCACGATGCCGAGGATCATGTACATGATGCCGATGCGCTTGTGGTCCACCGTGGTGAACCACTCGCGCCACAGATAGCTCCAGAGCCGGAAGTAGGTGACGATGGCAAACAGCGCGAGGCCACCGGTCGCGACCACCGCGAAGGTGCCGACCAGGATCGGCTCATGCAGCGGCAGCGCGTCCAGGTTGAGGCGGCCGAAGATCATCTTGACGAGATCGGGATTCATGCGGTCCTCCTCAGGACTCTGATTTCGGACGCTGGCCGAGCAGCAGGGATGTCGATGACGGATGAGCGGGCGAGAACGGCGGGCGTTTCAGCCCGAAGCCGCGCAGCGGGGTCAAATCGAGCGGGGCGGTGATCTCGCGCGACGGCGCGTCCTTGATCTCGTCCATCGAGCAGATGCCGGCGACGAAGGTCGGCTCGCTGCCGAGCGGCGCGCCGCGGCGGGCGTATTTGTCGTAGGTCAGCGGCAGCGTGTTGTTGAGGCCTTCGCGCCCCAAGCCGCCCTTGGCGTCGATCGCCATCATCTCGCTCATGCACATCTTGCCGGGCTCGACGCACATGTTGAGGATCGCCTTGTAGAGATCGCGATCGACCGAGCGATAGAGCCGAACCGGATCGTTCTGGCTCGGGCGCTCGAGCTGCAGATAGTCGGTGCGGCCGAGCATGTTGGCGCTCGCCTTGGCGCCGGCGATCCACTTGTCGAAATCGGCGTTCGACAGGCTCTTGAAATCGAAGTGCATGCCGGAGAAGCCGGCGCCGCTGTAATTGGCGGAGAAGCCGCGGAAGGTGCCCGGCTTGTTGGCGACGGCGTGCAGCTTGGTCTCCATGCCGGGCATCGCGTAGATCTGGCCGGCAAGCGCGGGGATGTAGAACGAGTTCATCACGGAAGACGCCGTGATCCGGAAGCGGATCGGGCGGTCGACGGGAGCCGCGAGCTCGTTGACGGCGGCGACGCCGTAATCCGGGTAAATGAACAGCCACTTCCAGTCGAGCGCGACCACCTCGACATTGAGCGGGGCGTCCTTGCTCTCGATCGGCTTGTCGGCAGCGATGCGGCCGAGCGAGCGGTAGGGATCGAGCAGATGGGTGCCCATCCAGGTCAGCGCACCGAGGCAGATGATGATCAGCAGCGGCGCCGACCAGATCACCAGCTCGAGCTGGGTGGAGTGATCCCAGTCCGGCTCGTAGGGGGCTGCGGTGTTGGATTGGCGGTAGCGCCAGGCGAAGAACACGGTCAGCGCCATCACCGGAAGCACGATGACGAGCATCAGGACGGTGGAGATCACGACGAGGTCACGCTGCTGGACGGCGACGTCGCCGGCAGGGGACAGGACGACGAAATCGCACCCGCCAAGGAACGCCGCGAACGGCAATAAGGCCAATAATTTCAAGGCGCGCACGGCTCACCCCACTTGAATTTTATGAGTTCCGCCAAGGGGTAGCTGCGATGCAGCAAAGTTGACATTGGACAATTTGTCCAATGTTGCAGTGCGGGATGAGGGGGCAGTAGGTGAGGCGGACCGCGTGGCAAAGGCTGCCCGTGGCCTCATCTCTAAGGACGGTTCTCCGGCGATGGCACAAGCCCCAGCAATGGCTCACGGCACCCCGACCGCATCAGGTCATGGGCAGGCGAAACCCGGCGAAATCGCCATCGGCGTCATCATCGGGCGCACGTCGGAATTCTTCGACTTCTTTGTCTACGCGATCGCCTCGGTGATCGTGTTCCCGAAGCTGGTGTTTCCGTTCGTCAACGAATTGACCGGCACGCTCTATTCATTCGGCATCTTCGCGCTGGCTTTCGCTGCGCGGCCACTCGGCACCGTCATCTTCATGGCGGTCGACCGCCGCCACGGCAAGGGCGCCAAGCTCGTCATCGCGCTGTTCCTGCTCGGTACCGCCACGGTCGCGCTCGCCTTCCTGCCCGGCTACGACACGATCGGCGTCGCGGCGATCTGGCTCTTGGCTGCCGCGCGCGTCGTGCAAGGTCTCGCCTGGGGCGGCGCCTGGGACGGCCTCGCCTCGCTACTGGCGATGAATTCGCCGGCGAACAAGCGCGGCTGGTACGCAATGGTGCCGCAGCTCGGCGCGCCGCTCGGGCTGATCGTGGCGAGCGCGCTGTTCGCGTTCTTCGCCGGCAACCTTTCGGCGGACGATTTCTTCGATTGGGGCTGGCGCTATCCGTTCTTCGTCGCCTTCGCCATCAACGTGGTGGCGCTGTTCGCGCGGCTCCGCATGGTGGCAACCGACGAGTATTCCGAGCTGTTCGAAAGCCGCGACCTGGAGCCGGCGCGGGTCGGCGAGACCATCGCGCAGGAAGGACGCAACATCCTGCTCGGCGCCTTTGCGCCGCTGGCGAGCTTTGCCCTGTTCCACATGGTCACGGTGTTTCCGCTGTCGTGGGTGTTCCTGTTCACCAAGGAAAGCCCGGTGCGCTTCCTCATCATCGAGATGATCGGCGCCATGGTCGGTGTCTTCGCGATCATCGCCTCCGGCATGATCGCCGATCGCGTCGGCCGCAAGCCACTGCTGCTGGGCTCGGCGGTCGCGATCGCGGTGTATAGCGGCTTTGCCCCGCAGTTGCTCGACGCCGGCGCGTTCGGTGAAACCGTCTACATGGTGCTCGGCTTCGTGCTGCTCGGCCTCTCGTTCGGCCAGTCGTCGGGCGCGATCGCCTCGAACTTCGCGCGCAACTATCGCTACACGGCCTCGGCACTGACCTCGGATTTCGCCTGGCTGTTCGGCGCCGGCTTCGCGCCGCTCGCCGCGCTGCTGCTGGCGACGCATTTCGGCCTGATCTCGGCCGGTGCGTATCTCTTGTCCGGCGCGGTGTGGACGCTGCTGGCGCTCTGGCTGAGCGGACTGCGCGAAGCGGAAGTCAATTAGTTACGCACTCTTCCCCTTCCCCCTGCAAGGGGGAAGGTCGGGATGGGGGTCCACCGCAGGCGACGCTGCATGCGGAGACATCAGATCCCCACCCGCTTTGCTCTGGCGAGCAAAGCGACCTCCCCTTTTCAAGGGGAAGTGGACTACCGAAACAGGCCGTCGACGCGGAAGGAATAGCCGAGGCCGACGATGTAGTTCGGCGAGTTGCGGTTGAGCCCGAACGCGATGTGGAGGTCGATCTGCTGGGTCGGCGTGATCCGGTACATGCCGCCGGAATTGATCAGCTGGATCGGCCGTGCGCCGTCGGGATAGTCGCCGACATATTCGGTGAACACGCTCATCCGCTCGGTCAGCTTCCGCTCGATCACGAAGGTCGCTTCCGACATGTGCCGGCCGGTCAGCTCGGCGGGGCGGAAGAATTCCGTGAACATGCCGCTGACGCCCCAGCCGTCATGCAGCTCCCATGACCATGGCAGCTGGATGTAGGGCTGCGCGCCGCGCCCGGCGATGGCAGCCGTACCGGTCGGCAGTGCGACGCCCGCGGTGATCGAGAGGTCGATCTTCCCGGGCACCGGGCTGATCTGCCATTTGATCCCGGGAGCGACGTCCGAAAAGCCCAACGGGCCGGGCGATCTCACATTGCCGGAATAGCTCGGCAGGTCGACCAGCACCTCCAGGCAGGGCGCGATGCCGAGCCGCCAACGGCTGTTGGTGCCGTCGATGGTCCGGCCGCCGTCGCGTCCGGACAGGTTGACGCCGTTCTCGCTTTGCAGGCTCCCGACCGGCACGACGATACTCGAATTGGTGACGTCGGGCCGGTCGGTCGCGATTTCGTCGCTCGCCTTGGGACAGCCGTCCGCGCGCGCGGCGGTGGCTGCTGCGAGCGTGAGCGCAGCAAGCACGCACCCGAGTTCGGCAAGTCGAGCGACGGCGCCGAACCGATTGTGGTACACTGGGGATGCTCCAATAGCGCGGCGCGGCTGCGGAGGCGGCAGCTGCAATCAAGATCGACGGGACCGCGCGGATATTCCGCGCGGGCGGGAAAAAACTTCGACAAGAGGTGCTGATATCGGCGATCAATGCCGCCGGTGTCCAGCGCAATCCCGGGCCGGCGGCAATCCGGGGAATAGAATGGCAGCATGGCTGCTCCTGTTGTGGTGGCAAACAGGAGACCCCGGGAATGACCATTCGTTCGATCGCAGGCGTGCTGGCGCCGCGGCACGCCAAAATCGCCGCGATGGCGGCCATCGCGATCCTGCTCGCGCTGAACAGCGCCCGTGCGGCGGGCGATCCGGCACGCGGCGCCACGCTGTACCAGGGCTGCGGCGACTGCCATTCGATCGAGAAGAACGACGTCGGCCCAATGCACAAGGGGGTCGTCGGCCGTCTCGCCGGGACAGTCGCGGGCTACAATTACTCGCCGGCGCTGAAGGACTCGAAGATCGTGTGGACCGAGGCGAACCTCGACAAATGGCTCACCGGTCCGGACGCGATGGTTCCGGGCACCAAGATGTTCTACGAGGTCCAGGATCCGAAGGATCGGGCCGACATCATCGCCTTCCTCAAGGAGAAGGCGAAGTAGCGCGTTCTCTCTCTACGTCGTCCCTGCGGAAGCAGGGACCCATAACCACAGGAATTTGTCGTTGGGGCTCGCTGTGGCCCCAGCTTTTTCCGTCAATCGATGATTGTGGTGACGGGTCCCGGCTTTCGCCGGGACGACGGTGGTGAGGGGCGTGTGCCCAGCCTCAATCCACCACGATCTTGACGCGGTCGCGCGGCTTCACCTGGGCGTGGGCGTCGAGGCCGTTGAGCACGCGGAAGCGCTCGGCCGGGTGATCGATCCCGGCCATGCGATGCGACAGCGATTCCACGGTATCGCCCGGCTGTACGTTGATGACCTTGATGCGCAGCGGCCGCGCCGCCTGGATCTCGTCGAGCGTCAGGCGACGGAATGAATTGACGGTCTCGCGCGCATTGCGCTCGCTCTCGGTCGACTTCTGCTTGGCAGCGAAGATGAAGCGGTAGACGTCGCTGCCGAAGCGCAGCGCGTAGACCTTGAACTGCCACTGGTCGCCATGCGCAGTGGCGGACGCCGCCGGAAAGCCGTTGATGTTGAGGTCCTCTGTCGAGGACTTCTCGACGCCTTCCATCCAGCCGGAATTCAGGTAGTCGCCGAGCGACTGCTCGGCCGGCACCCGCACCACGTCGAAGCGCATCGCCTGGCTGCCGCCCTCGCGGACGCCGATCACCGCCTGTGCCGTGTTGTCGAGCGTGAAATTGTCGGGCGCGGTGAAGGTGAAGCCGAGCTTCGGATGCAGGAAGCGGCGGCCGCGGACGAAGCCTTCGCTGGGATCCTCGCCATAGACGATGTTGTCGATCGCGGCGAGATAGGTCTCACGGTCGCGCTCGTTGCTCTCGGGCGACGAGTATTGCCGTGCGGTGGTCTGCGCGTTGGAGATGCGCTCCGGCGTTGCCGGATGCGACGAGGTGAAATCCTGCGCGCGCGGATCGAGCGCGGTCTTGCCGATCTTGAGCGCGGCATTGCGCTCCATCGCGGTCAGGAAGCGCGCCGCGCCGTAAGGGTCGAAATGCGCGCGCGCTGCGATCCCGACGCCGATGCCGTCGGCTTCGAACTCCTGCTGCCGCGAGAAGCTCGCCAGCGTCAGCTTGGTCTTGGCGAGCGCCAGCGCCGTGAGATCGGGATCGGTGCTCATGTCGGTGACGACCCGCGTCACCACCGCGGCCTGGCGCGCCTGGTCTTCGCGCATCGCGGCGTGCTTGGCCAGCACATGCGCCATCTCGTGGCTCAGCACCGAGGAGAGCTCGGACGTGTCGCTGGCGAGCGCGATCAGGCCGCGGGTGACATAGAGCTGGCCGGTCGGCAGCGCGAAGGCGTTCACCGCGCCGGAATTGAGGATCGTGACCTTGTAGGCCTGGTCGGGCCGTTCGGAGGCGGCGACCAGCCGCTCGACGGTCTTGCTGATCAAAGCCTCGAGCTTCGGATCGTCATAGGCGCCGCCATAGGACGACAGGATGCGCTCGTGCTCGCGCTCGCTCGAGGGCGTCTGCTGCACCGCGCGGTTCGGCTTCACCGGCGCCGCCGTGGCGGTCGGCGTGACCTGTTCGAACCGCCCGACATTGCCGCAGGCCGACAGCGTCAGGGCGGCGCAGACGAGCACCGGCGCAGCCGAAAGCCGGCGGCCAGTCCCAGTTTCACGCCGTCCTGCGCGCTCAATCACGTCCAAAACTCACATATTTGTCCCGCGAACGGACCGGGGCATGGCCCTTGGGGCCCCTAGTTCCCGTCGAGCAGTTCAATCTGCCCCAGCCGGAGCAACTCGATTCGCGGCCCACGTCGTGCTTCCACCCAGCCTCGCACACGAATCCTGCGATTTTCCAGAGACTTGGGCGCAAGCCCGGCCGCCTCGAACGCAGGGACTATGCGCCTTGAAATAGTCAGAGCAAAGTCCCGTGTCCAGTTTCGGCCGAAATTCAGGTAGGTCGTCGCCCCCGCCTGACGCACGGACAAAACTCTGCCCTCGACCACCATAAAGCGCCCGATCCCGGCCAAAATATCGTCCGGACTTTCGGCGTTTTTTATGACGCCGGCCTCGGCCCAGGTTCCCGATCGGGCGGCCCGCGCCTCGGCCTCCGCGGCCATCAGCGCCGCGGCGCAGTCCTTGTCGGCAACCTCGGACGACACCAGCGCGAGGCCCCGGCGCAGCAATTCGCCCTGCACGGGGATCTCCTGCCCTTCGAGGAAGGCGTAGGCCGGTTGCCGGCCATAGCGGTCCGGCGTGTCGTCCTGTCCGCGCAGTGTCACGTCGCGGCCGACCAGCAGCGCCGTCAGCGCGGCCACGGCCTTGGTCCGATCGGCGACCTCGATGCCGGCGAGCTTGACCTCACGGCCGTCGTCGAGCCGAAGGCTGCGTGCATCGACCACGGCGGCGACGCGACCCTCGCCCTGAATCTCGAAATTGCATCCACCCGCTGCGGCGCTTCCGATGCTCGTGCCGATCGCGATGGCGCACGCCGTCATCGCCACCGCCCGCGGACGGCGTTGCCATGCTCGATTGCGTGGAGGCGTCATGCTGCACTCTTCACTCCGGGGACGCTCCGCTCCGAGCGTGGGCCGCCAACGGAGGCAGTCTGACGGAAAGATCGTCGCGGAGCCACAAGCGAAACGACACCGCCTCGGCGGAGGTGCCTTGATTCAGCGAACAATTTTTCCGTAGCGCTTCTCATCGCGCGCATAAACGCGCAGCCGGTTTCACATCAATGCGTGCGCGCTACGGGACAAACGCACCTCGCATGTCCCTTACCGTGGCGAAGATGGCCGTCCGATCGCGCGCAACGCGATCCGCACGCCCGTCAACCTTACCGATTGACTATCTCAACTCCGTGCGCGGAATGAGAATTCGTTATTGTTGCCAATGGCTTGCGGCGCAAGGTAACTATTCAGAAATTTTTGGAAATGGCGATCGATCGCGGTCGCGTATTCATATTGCCGAGGTCTTTGTGTCGAACCCAGTCGTTCTCACGCTGTCGACCAGCGATCCGCTCAGCGATTATCTGCTACTCTACAACGCGATCTCGGGAATCAGCGTCGGTGGCGGCATGGCCGCCGCGAACACCGACTACATCATCAAGTTCTCGCTCTCGTCGGGCGCGCGCACGCTGCAATTGCTGGACGATCTGCCGGCCATCAACCTGATGAACGGCTCGACGCTGACCTTCGACGGCAACTCCGACTACAACAATCATCTCGGCGGTCAGGACTACAGCGACGTCATCGACGCGCGCGGCTATCAGGGCTTTGTCGTCGTCGCCGGCAAGGTGACGTTCAAGAACCTCACCATCATCAATGCGGTGGCAAGCGGCGGCAATGGCGGCGTCGGCGGTGGTGGCGGCGGTGCAGGCCTCGGCGGCGGCCTGTTCGTCGGGCAGAACGCCGACGTCACGCTGAACAATGTCAATTTCGGCGGGCTCACCAGCATCCTGAAGCTCGGCGACGGCACCGGCATCAGCTTCACCGACGGCTTCACGCAGACCCGCAACATCACCGTCGCGGGCGATCCCGTCTTCAATGTCGCGGTCGGCGAAAC
>NZ_VKHP01000242.1 GCF_010811875.1 Bradyrhizobium uaiense | reverse complement strand
CACTTCCTCCGCGAGCACCAGGATATATCCGGGCCGTGCATCCTTCGAGGCTCGCCCAGCGGCGCAATTGAGCCGCAGGGCTCGCACCTCCAGCGACAAAGGCGAAGCCTTTGCGCGGGGGTGACGGGACTGAAGGCGGGACAACATGTCCGACGTCGTCCCGGCGAAAGCCGGGACCCATAACCGCAGGGTTTGATTGTTGAGGATGGCTGTGGCCCCAGCCTTGCGCAACAATGGCCTTCGGTGGTTATGGGTCCCGGCTTTCGCCGGGACGACACTGAATGTTTGGTGCCGCTCCTCCGCCATACATTCACATTCTCCCAGGATGACGGTTGGGTTGCCTGAAGCTCGAACAGAGCTGCGTAGCCCGGATGGAGCCAACGGGGCGCGCGTTCGCGCGACCCGTTGGCTTCCGGGCTACAGGCTAATTCAGCCAGCCGCCTCTCGCTTCGTCACGACATCGCGGCGACATCCGCCGCAGTGTCAACGTATTCCTGAAAACGGACCGCCTTTCCGTCGCGGTACTTGAAGACGTGGGCCCATTCGTTCGTCACGGTCTTGCCTGTCTTCTTTGCCCGCGCCGTGAGCGTACCCAGGACCACGACCGTGTCGCCCTGCTCAATCATCTCACGCGGTGCGAACTCGCTGAATTCCAGATTCTCGCCGACCTGGACGAAGAAGTTTGCAATCTGCTGCTTTCCCTTGAAGGTCCCGGCCCAAGGCAATTTGTCCTGCGGACCCGGGGTTATCCACGTGCAGTCGTCATGGATCAGATCCTTCATGAGCGCCGGAATGTCACCACGTTGAAAGGCCTCATAACCCTTCCTGGTTGCCTCAACATTCGATGTCATCGGATTCTCCTCGCTGCAAATTGATGGGTCACATTAATGTCGATCAAATAGCGGCAGGGCGGTCAGCATAGCACGCCGCGCTCCGATTGCCGCCGTCGTCCACGAAGCAAGACAGGACGATACTGGTCAGGATCGTTTACATAGCTTCGAGCGCCGCGATCTCGCCGGCATGGATGCGCTGCTGCACTTTCCGTACGTCATCCTGTCGGCGAGCAGCTCGTGATCTGGGACCGGCTGGGGCAATTGCCGGCCGTCACCGCAATCTGTGAATCGTGACGTCCGAGAACGGCCGCTGGGGCATCAAGCAGCGCTCGTACTGAACGCGCTGCCCGGCAGAGACGGCGTCGTCGTGGGCTACCGCCGGGCCAGGAAGGCCCCAAGCAAGAATGCAACAGCGAGTGATTGAAGCGGGGCCGCCTTGGTCGCTTCACTCAAATGGTGTAGCCATCGATCCTGTTGCGGCAAGGGTTCGAATACGCCGTGCTCAGCCATCTGACGGATTGCGTCCGACGCCTGCTCTATGCGTTGCTCAGGTGTGGCAGTGGAAGCAATATCGCTTTCGTAAGCCATGTATTGCCCTCGGGCATTACCTTCGGAGCGCACGCGGCGGCGTCTGACCAAATCGATCTTCTTATGCGGACACTAACGTCGCGCGATCGCTGACAGTTCCTCGGCGCCTTCGCCATGGGAGCGCGCGCCGCTCAGTCATTTCCGAAGAAATTCACGAACGGACGAGGCGGGGTATCATCGTCTTCGGACGCCATGATCGGCACTTCGCGGCGCGGTGCCTGCTCCACGAGCAGGGGTTCCTCGCGGCGTTGCTCGCCCTGCTCGATCCGCCGCTGTTGGCGCTTCGCGTGTTCGGTCGCACTACGCTTCGCTTTCCGTTCAGCATACCGCTGACGCCGATCCTTTTCTCCAACCTCAGATTTTTTCGCGTCCACCACGTCCGCTTGCTTCTCGACAGGCGTTTGCACGTCCTTGACCGGCTCCGGTTGTAACTGCGGCTGCGGAGGTGTGGCTGGCTCTGGCGTCGCGGGCTCCCGTTGGGTGGCAGGTTGCGGTGCCTGCGCAGCTTCCGCCGTGGATGGCAGGACGACGCGCGCCGGTTCCGCGGGCTCTCGCGAAGAAACCCGCGCCTGGGCACCGGCGGGATCCTTGAGCGCCGAATTTGCCAGCAGCAGGCCTCCACCGAACCCGGCACCGAGGATGATGAAAGTTGTTCCAACGCCCGCGAAAAAGATCATTGCCTTTGATGCCATGGTCCGCTCTCCTCCAATGGCGAGCGAACGCGCGAGAGTTAGCGACGTTCCGTTTCGGGATAACTCGGCAATGAGTCCTGCACGTCTGCAGTGCAAATAACTTGGAACATCGACGTGCCCGTTTGAGGGGTCACGGCCTATCGAGGGACTTCAACTCGCGGAGAACCTGGCCCCTCCCACGCTCTGAGTACACGGCGCGGCAGCAATAGCGGCGTCATCATCAGCAGCAGGCCGCTGAGCGCGACCGCCGCACGGACGCCCACAAGGCCCGCCAGCACGCCCCACAGCGCGGTCAGCACCGCAATGGTCGCGCTGCTGGTGATGGTCCAGGCCGAGAGCACGCGCGCGGTGCGCTCCATCTCGATCTGCGCGAGGCGATAGGCCGCGAACACCGGATTGAAGATACCGATGCAGGTGACGAGACCGAACTGAAGCGCAAAGACGAGGGCGATGCCCGCCGCGCCGTGCGGGATGAAGGCGAGGCCGAGCGACCAGCACGCACGCAGCGTGCCGGCGGCGAGCAACACATTGTGCTGCCCGAAGCGTGCGGTGAGAGAAGGCGCCAGCCGCGCACCGATCAGTCCGCCGATACAGGGCGCGCCGAAGGCGAGCCCGTATTGCCAGGGCGCAAAGCCGAGATCGCGCAGCATCAGCACCGCAAGCAGCGGCGCCGTCGCCATGATCAGGCCGTTGACCACCACGGTGTTGACGAACAGCAGGCGGAGCACGGGATGCGCGAGAATGGTCCGCCAGCCCTCGATCAAGTCGGCCGCGCGAAACGCCTGCACCTGGCGCTGCGCCGGCGCAGGCTCGTTTCCGCCGATCCGCCGGATCGCCAGCGCCGAGAGCAGAAAGCTCAGCGCATTGGCGATCACGGTGACGACAGGGCCGAGCAATCCGATCGCAGCACCGCCGAGCGGCGGGCCGATCGCGATCGCGGTCCAGGTGGTGGATTCAAGCCGGCCGTTTGCGATCACCAGATCGTCCGGCTTCACCAGCGCCTTCAGGCAGGCGCCGCTCGCGGCGCGGAAGGCGATATCAGCGGCGGCCATGATGACGGCCACGACGACGAGTTGAGCGAACGTCAGCTGTCCCAGTACGAACGCGATGGGAACGCTGATCGTCGCGGCGAAACGAATGAGATCCATCGCGATCATCACCGGCCGCTTACGGCGGAATTCGATCCAGGGCCCGAGCGGCACGGCAACCGCGGCCCCGGCCAGCAGCCCCACGGCCGCGAGCGCCGAGACCGCCTCCGGCGGTGCATGCAGCACCAGGATCGCAAGCAGCGGGAAGGCGTCGAAGGCGATCGAGGTGCCGAACGTCGACACCGCGAACGCGGTCCACAGCCAGTCGTAACCGCGCCCCAGCGACCGTCCTGCAAGCATGCCGCGCCCCTCGCCGGTTCCGCGAGATCGCCGCCGGCGCGTTGCTAGAGGTCATGAGTCGCGGCGATCAGCCAAGAGGCGATTGCGGCGGGGCGACATGCAACAGTGCCGCGCTTGCGCGAGCGAGACCGGCGGCGCTGGCTCAGCACATTCGGTCCGCCTCTCCCCTTGTGGGAGAGGCCGGACAGCATGCAGTGAAGCGGAATGCGGTCCGGGTGAGGGGTCGCGGTCTATCGATGGATTACAGCTCACGGAGAGGCCGCACCCCTCACCCGGATTGCATCTGGCGATGCAATCCGACCTCTCCCACAGGGGGAGAGGTGAACCGTGCAAGACGAGGAACCTGGCTCCAAAGCAAAAAGCCCGGTCTTGCGACCGGGCTTTTGTTTTCAATCCGTCGAACCCTTTCAGGCGGCTTCGTCTTCGACGGCGGTGTCGTCGCCATCGGTATCGGCATCCTCGCCGTCGGCGTCGCCCTCGCCTTCACCCTCGGCTTCCGCCTTGGCGCCGCGGCGCGGGCTCTTGGCGAGCTGGCCTTCGATCTCCTTGATCGCCTCGGTCTCGGTCGAGTGCTGGACCACAGCGATCTCGCGCGACAGACGGTCGAGCGCCGCTTCATAGAGCTGGCGTTCTGAGTAGGACTGCTCGGGCTGCGATTCCGAACGATAGAGATCGCGGACCACCTCGGCGATCGCGACGATGTCGCCCGAGTTGATCTTCGCTTCATATTCCTGGGCGCGGCGCGACCACATGGTGCGCTTGACGCGGGCGCGACCTTTCAGGGTCTCCAGCGCCTTCTTGACCAGCGCCGGCTCCGACAGCTTGCGCATGCCGACATTGGCGACCTTCGCCGTCGGGACGCGCAGCGTCATCTTGTCCTTCATGAAATTGATCACGAACAGCTCGAGCTTGGCGCCCGCGATCTCCTGCTCCTCGATCGCCAGGATCTGGCCGACGCCGTGAGCGGGATAGACGACGAATTCATTGGCCTTGAAGCCCTGACGCTGGGTCACGACCTTCTTCGGCTCCTCGACGCGCGGTGCGGCGGCCGGCTTGGCGGCAACCTTCGGAGCAGCGGCGGGGACGGCAGCCTTCGGGGCAGCCGGCTTCGGCGCGGCAGCAGCAGTCTTCGGGGCGACCTTCGCAGCAGCGGGCTTCGCAGCTGCCGCTTTCGCGGCAGTCTTGGCAGTCTTTTCTGGCATCACGCTTCTTTTGTTCTTTGAGGACTTTGCAGCCGCCGCCTTCTTGGCCCCCTTCACGGGCGCCTTGGCACGGCCCTTGGTTGCGCTGCGAGCAACGACAGCGGCTTTCTTCGTCGTCTTTGAAGCACTCTTTTTACGCGTTTTCTGTGACACAGCCTGCGCGCGGATACTGCCACGCCCCTGTTCGAGTTTGCGGGAACCTCGAAGCCACAAGGTACGCATGGCAGGGGGTTCTTGGCCTGTAATGTGCTCAATATAGCACATTTTCCGCAAAAATCAATGGTTTACGCCCGATTCCGGGCATAACAGGGCATCCTCAGGTCATATGTCCGTCATTAGGGTTAAATCGGCGGCCGAACGGAGAGCCGCGGCGGACCCAGGCCCGCCCTTATCGGGGTAGTCCCACCGATAGTCGCGGACGCCAGCGAATCAGTCGCCGCTGCCCGGATTCGGAGAAAAATATTTCTCGAACTTGCCTTCCTTGCCTTCCCACTCCTTGGCGTCCTCGGGCGAGTCCTTCTTCTGGGTGATGTTCGGCCAGCTCTTGGCGTAGTCGCGGTTGACCTCGAGCCACTTCTCCAGGCCCGGCTCCGTGTCCGGCTTGATGGCGTCAGCCGGGCATTCCGGCTCGCACACGCCGCAATCGATGCATTCGTCGGGATGGATGACCAGCATGTTCTCGCCCTCGTAGAAGCAATCGACGGGGCAGACCTCGACGCAGTCGGTATATTTGCACTTGATGCAGGCTTCAGTGACGACGTAGGTCATCCAAAACTCCGGAACGATCGATTTTTCTGGGGTTGCGTAGCGCAGGAATACTGGAGCCGCAAGGGAAGCGGCACCCGAAAAACGCCAGTATTCTCACGCCCCTGCCACCGGTCTTATTGGGAGCATGCCCCCCGGGCAAACGCTACGCGTTTGTCGCGAGGAAAACCGGACACCACTTTTCCGGATCATGCTCAAATCAGATAGCAAGCGCTAGATAACTACTCCTTACCGGCTTGCAAATTGCCGGCCTGCAAATCCTCGTACAGCACGCGCGCCGAACTGGCATCGCCGCGCCGCTCGGCAAAGCCTGTCACCTTCAGCACGCGGACGCTGTTGTCGAGCGCGATGGTGACGACATCGCCCGCCTTCACTGCATGGCCCGGCGATTTCTCGCGTGTCCCGTTGATGCGGACATGACCTGACGCGACGAGTTCAGCCGCGCTGGTGCGGGCCTTCACCACCCGCGCATGCCACAGCCATTTGTCGAGGCGCTGTCGATCCAAGCTTCAGACCAACTGTTTGAACTATTCCTTCCGGCCGGCGAGCTGCTCTTTCAGGGCAGCGAGCTTGGCGAACGGCGAGTTGGGATCGATCGGACGGTCGCGCTCGCGCGGTGCGCTCGAGGCGTAGGGCCGATGCGACGGACCGCCCTCGCGCTTGTCGCGACCGCCCTTGCCGAAATCGCGGCCGCCGCGGTCACGATCACCGCGCTCGCCCTTGCGATCGCCGCCACCGAACTTGTTGTCGCGGCGACGCTCATTGTCGCGATCACGGCCCTTGCCTTCGAAACGCTCGCGGCGCTGGCCGCGGTCTTCACGATTGTCGCGGGCCTGCGCGCCATCGGCAGGCGCTGCCGACGGATCGGCAGGCACCCCTGGACGCGGCGCGCGGAAATCCTGGTGACGGCGCGGACGGCGATGCTGCTCGCGCTTGTTGTCGCCCTCGCCGCCGCCCTCGGCGGCCTGCGCGCCTTCCGCGGGCTTGCCTTGATGGCGGCCGCGGTTGCGGTCGTGGCCGCGATGATGCGGACGGCGCTCGTCGGAGCGGCCGCCGGGCCGCCAGACCTCGACCAGCTGCGGCTCGGCCGGCGCTTCCGCGGCAGCGGGAGGGGCCTCGGCGGTGGCGGCCTCGGTGCCCGCGGTCTCTGCGGGCGCGTCGGTAACAGCTTCAGAGGGCGCCTCTGCAACGGCTTCCACGGCAGGCGCAGGCTCGGCCACGGCCTCAACAGCGGGCTGTTCAGCAGCGGGTTCTTCGGCGACAGCGGCAGGCTCTGCTACCGGCTCATCGACCGGAGGTGCTTGCTCGGCCACGGCATCCTGATGGGCATCGATCACGACCGGCGTCGCCTCGCTGGCGGCCACTTCGGCAAAGCCGACATCGGGCAGCAGCGCGGCTGACGGCGCGGGATCGCCGGACACCGGCTGATGATCGACCGCAGCCTCCGGCGCATCGGCAGTGACTTCGGCAGCCGCATCGACCGATGCGTCCACGGCGGCGTCGGATGTCGCCTCGACCGGCGGCGCATCGGCAGCAACCGTCTCGGTGCTCTCGACGGGCTTCGGCGGCAACGGCGGACGACGGTCCATGCGGTAGCCGAGCGCGCGCAGGATCGAGGCGAAATCCTCGCCGGCGGAGCCGGTCAGCGAGGTCATCGCCTGGGTCACGACGAAGCCGCGGCCGTCGAATGCACCCGCGGGCTTCTCGCCCGGCGAGGTCTCGCGCCAGGCCAACGCCGGGCGGATCAGATCGGCAAGCCGCTCCAGGATGTCGACGCGCACCGCGCGCTCGCCGCACTGGCGATAGCCGAGCACGCGATAGCCATCGCGCGGCAGGGTCTTGTCGACAGGGAACGAGGTGCGGCCGCTGGAGGCCAGATGCTGCACGGTCGACAGCGCAGCCATGTCGACATTGCTTTGTTTTTCGGCCCACAGCAGCGAAGCCAGCGAGCGCGCCGCAGGCTTCAACAGCTGCGGGAAATAGATGTGGTAGGCGCCGAACCGCACGCCGTATTTGCGCAGCGCCGCGCGCGACGGCTGGTCGAGATCCTTCATCTCGGCCGCGATCTTGCTGCGCTCGAGCACGCCGAGCGCCTCGACCAGCTGGAAGGCGATGCCGCGGGCGATGCCCTGGATATCCTCGGCCTTGGACAGTTCGAACAGCGGCCCGAGCAGCTTCTCGATATGCGTCTTGAGCCAGAGGTCGAGCCGGGTCTGCACGGCCTCGCGCGAGGCGCCGGTCAGCCGCTCATCGGAAATGATGCGCAGCCGCGGATGCAGCGCGTCCTCGGCGGCGACGAGCTTGGCGACCGCATCGCCGGTCCAGCGGATGGTGCCGTCGGAGGTCAGCACGAACTGCTCGTCGGGGGCGGCGCCCAGTTTCTCGGCACGCGCATCGATCTCGCGCGCCAGCACCTGCTGGGCGGCGGCTTGCAGCGCCTTGGCGTCGCTGCCGGCCTCGGCCGCATCAGGTGCAAAGGTGAAACCATCGAGCCGGCCAATCACGTGGCCTTCCACGATCACTTCACCGGTCTTGCCAATTTCCGTATTCAAAACTGAGTTCTCCCGCAGGCGGCGCATCAATACACTGGTCCGCCTGTCAACGAAACGCTCCGTGAGCCGTTCATGCAGCGCATCGGATAATTTATTTTCGAGCTCGCGCGTGATCCCCTGCCAGTGGTCCGGGTCGTAGAGCCAGTCGGGCCGGTTGGCAACAAAGGTCCAGGTCCGGATCTGCGCGATCCGGCCCGATAGCGTGTCGATATCGCCATCGGTCCGGTTGGCCTGGTCGACCTGGGCGGCAAACCATGCGTCAGGGATACGCCCCTTTTGCATCAGGAAGCCATACAGCGTGGTCACGAGTTCGGCATGAGCGGCCGGCGACAGCTTTCGGTAGTCCGGAACCTGGCAGGCCTCCCACAGCCGCTCCACCGCCTTGGCCCCATGCGCGAATTCGCGCACCTCGGCGTCGCGTGCGACATGTTCGAGCACCCGCAGGTCCTCGGCCACCGGGGCCCGCGTCAGTGCCTCATGATTAGGCGTCAGCGCCAGCGACACCTGCAGCGCGCCGAGCGAGGAGAAATCGAGCTTCGCGTTGCGCCATTGCAGCATCTTGACGCTGTCGAAGGTGTGGTTCTGCAGCGCGTTGACGAGCTCCGGCTCGAACGGCGCGCAGCGTCCCGTCGTACCAAAGGTGCCGTTGCGCGTCGCGCGCCCGGCGCGGCCCGCGATCTGGGCGAATTCGGCCGGCGTCAGCCGGCGGAACTGGTAACCGTCATACTTGCGGTCGGAGGCGAAGGCGACGTGATCGACGTCGAGATTGAGCCCCATGCCGACCGCATCTGTCGCGACGAGGTAATCGACGTCGCCGTTCTGGAACATCGCAACCTGCGCATTGCGCGTGCGCGGCGACAGCGAGCCGAGCACGACGGCCGCGCCGCCATGCTGGCGGCGGATCAGCTCTGCAATTGCGTAGACCTCATCCGCGGAGAACGCGACAATTGCTGTTCTACGCGGTTGCCGCGTGATCTTGCGGTCGCCGGCGAATTCGAGCTGCGAGAGCCTCGGCCGCGTGACGATCGAGGCGCCCGGCAGCAGCCGCTCGATGATCGGCCGCATCGTCGCAGCCCCCAGCAGCAGCGTCTCGTCGCGGCCGCGGCGATTGAGGATGCGATCGGTGAACACATGCCCGCGCTCGAGATCGGCCGCGATCTGAATCTCGTCGACCGCAAGGAACGAGACATCGAGGTCGCGCGGCATCGCTTCCACGGTCGAGACCCAGAAGCGCGGCGCCTTCGGCTTGATCTTCTCTTCGCCGGTGACGAGGGCGACGTTATCGACGCCGGCGCGATCGACGATCTTGTTGTAGACCTCGCGCGCGAGCAGCCGCAGCGGCAGCCCGATCAGCCCTGACGAATGCGCCAGCATGCGCTCGATCGCGAGATGCGTCTTGCCGGTGTTGGTCGGCCCGAGCACCGCAGTGACGCCTGCGCCGGGCACGCGGTCATTTCCGAACGAAGTTGAGAAAACCATTTTTTGCAGGTGTTTCTTGAATTGTTGGCGAAACGCTCAATCCGTCATCCTGAGAGCGTGTGACGCATTGGCTTGCTCAGTGTCATCACCCGCGCATGCGGGTGATCCAGTATTCCAGAGACGGTCGTGCTTGAGCCGGTAGGCCGCGGCGTACTGGGTCGCCCGGTCAAGCCGGGCGACGACAACGGTGGATGAGGACAAAGCTTCACATCCTCTCAGGGTGACGGTTTGGCAGTGTGTTTCGCACCGGCAGCGTGTTTCGCAAAATCTGTCTCACAATGCGACGCTTTCCGCGCCACCCTTAAGCTTCGGAACGAGTCCGGAACGAATCGCGGCCGAATCGCTGACTCCATTCCGGGCCTGAAACGTTCACCGCAACATCTCGGGTAGACCCTACGGCGGCGGCACTAGATCAAGTTTGAGAGGGCTCCACAAGCACGGGATATGCGGACTGAATTCCTTAAATTCCAGGGGTAGCCGAGTCGAATCAGAAGCAGGCAAGAGTCAACTGGATTCCGGCGACGTTTGTTTCATGCCCGATCACGCGAAGCGCCTCCGAAGTACCCTCTCCCCTTGTGGGAGAAGGGAAGCCCCTCGCCGCGGGGCCAACTCTCAACCCGTCATCCTGAGGTGCGAGCGGAGCGAGCCTCGAAGGATGAATCGGCCGCATCGGGGGGCCGTGCATCCTTCGAGGCTCGCCAAAGAGGCTCGCACCTCAGGATGACGGGTCCGGCAGCGGCGGCCCCGCGAACGAAATCCCTACTGCGTCTTCGCCACGCGCGGCGGCGCGGCTGTGGTGACGAACGACGTCGCTTCCAGCATGGCCTGGCCGAGCGGGGTCGGGATCGTCATGCGGAACGGCACCAGCAGGCGGGTTCCGGCGATCGGCACGAAGGCGATCTCGATATTGCGCTGGGCGGCGAGATATTTGATCACCGGGCGATCCGGGATGTAGCCCGAGATCGGCACGAAATAGAGCGCGCAGACCAGCGCCGGGCCGTGATAGCCGCGCTCGGCCTTGACGATCTCGACCCGCTTGAAATCCAGCTTCATGTCGTAGCGCATGCGGCCGTCGAACACGCCGGCGCCGGTGCGGCAGACATCCGGGCTCATCAGTTCGGCATTGCCGGGCGCGCGCAGGAACGAGCCGGTCATCGGATCGAACACGTTCTTCTTCTGCGCGTCGGTCACCGGCAGCCGGTCGGCATCGACCGGCGGCTCCGGCTCGATCGCGGATTCCTTGATGCCGCCACCCGCGAGCACCATCCGGATCGTCTCGGATTTCTTCGAGGTGGTGGTGGTCGCGGTGTAGGACGAGGCCACGAGCGATCCGTTGACGACGCGGCCCTGCGAGGCGCCGGAGCCGCTTCCGCCGGAAAACGCCTTCAGGAGGCCCGCGGTGCCGCCCCGGGCGGTGGCGGAGAAGGTGTCGTCGCCGACTTCGATGGTCCAGGTGCCCTTGCCGACCGGGATACCGGCCAGCGTCGCCTCATACTGGGCGTCGAGCCGCCCCTGGGCGCTCGCACGCTCGGCGCAGAACAGCAACAAGGCACCCGCGCACAGGCCGATCAGCCGGCCGAGCGGGGGCAAAATGGCAATGGCGGTGGTCACTTAACCTACCTGACGGTCCTGCTATCGGCGCTCTGGTCGTCGTCCATTTGGATTTTGAGCATGATCTTTTCGGAAAACCGCTAAGCACTTTTCCGGATCATGCTCTGGGCACTCAATTCGGCTGGACAACGCGCGCATCTTGTATGGAACCAAGACTTGCAGCCGAATACGCCCTTTATATGGTTGCCATATCAGGCGTTAAGTGGCTGGAAGACCTTATGAACCGGCATTCTCCGGTACCGCCATGCGCCGATATAATCTTGACGCTTGGGTGATCTGCCCCTATACACCCGCGGTTCCTGGAAAATGGACGCGAATTCAAACCCCCCGCACGGGCCGTGTGATTGCACGCCTGGCAGAGAGGCGGGGATGCAATAAGGATTTTGTAAGATGTCCCGGCGCTGCGAACTGACGGCCAAGGGCCCCCAGACGGGCCACAAGGTGAGCCACTCCAACATCAAGACCAAGCGGCGCTTCCTGCCGAACCTGGCCAACGTGACCTTCATCTCGGATGCGCTCGGCCGCAACGTGCGCCTGCGCGTCTCGACCAACGCGCTGAAGAGCGTCGACCACAATGGCGGCCTCGACGCCTACCTGATCAAGGCCAAGGCCGACGTGCTCTCGCCCCGCGCCCTCGAACTGAAGCGCGCGATCGAGAAGAAGGTCGGCAAGCCGGCGCCGGTGAAGAAGGCGAGCTGAGCGAGATCAGCGAGAGCGGAATTCGCTGGAAGAGAGTTTTGAACGGCCGGGTCGATGACCCGGCCGTTTTTGTTTGGGGATCACAAGGCCCTCTGTTGAAGAAAACTAGCGATTCGATCAAGCTACACTCATGGGTAGTATTGTCGGAGTTGCTGTGTTCTCTGGAGGTATCGCCGATAAGCTCGGCAACAGATATGAGGCGAAATGGATCGTTCGGCAGTTCCTCGATGTAATCGGCGGAACGGCGGAATGGATGGTTTATGAGGGGATAAGCGCGGACTTTACTGGGTTTGAATGCTCGATATATCGAAAAGGCATCGTAGAGTGGCACCAAACCAAGATAGGCAAGCTACGATAGAAAACCTGGCAGAGCGAGCTGATCGCCTCCATATCCAAGGCATACTGCTACTGAAAGACTAATCGATGACGTACGTCAAAATGGCAACCGCGCCGGTAGACGGCATACTGATTTGCATCAGCTCCAGGAGATTTTAAAAGCCGAGTACTCTTCTTCAGAGAATGATCCTAATCTCAGACGCCGTTTATTGGACTTGATAGATCGTATGCTACTCTCGGAACTGTACGGTGTGGATGCGATAATAGGGGCTCACGAACGATAGCAGACGATCATCGGTCGGCAGGTTTGGCTCCGGTAGGTGAGGTTCACGATGTGACGCCGCAGGCTTCCGCCTCCAACTGCATCGGCAAATCGCTGCAGGACCATTTTCAAACCGCATCGGGAATGGCCAGATCGAGGGATCCGAACAAAACGACATGCTTGGGAAAGCGAGCTTTCCTAATAATTTCAACTCACGATACGCTACCCAGCGAAGAAAATATTCCTCGCCCCGAGCCCCCAACTCACGAGTACAAGCAGCGCGTCCCGCCCCTCTGAGAGGAGTGCGTCGCGATCGTCACGGACGTTTGGTGCGGGATGCGGTGGACGCGAGAGGTACGCGAGACGGGCGCGCGGCGTCGCGGACGGTGAAAGCGTGTGGTCCTGACGCCCTCGTGGCAGGTGCGCGAGGTGGATTCTTCTTTGCGCGATTACGCGTGAAGTAAATTCGTCTATCGCGTCGCATGAAGAGAGATGGATTGCTTCGTCGCTTCGCTCCTCGCAATGACGACGTCCGCGAAGGCTGCAGCGGGCCCGCTGACAGCTGCTGCCAATGACAGCGGTGTCACCGCTCGCCGCAGCGCGAATCTTCTGCCGATACGGCGGCGTGTGCGTGAAGAAACGCTTAATGCGCGCGCCTTAACCAACATAGAAACCCTATAAATAAAGGCAAAGCGAGCTTCTCGCCTGCCCGTTAATCACAACCTCACGCGATCAATCACGAGCGCATGAGGCGCATGCAAAACGCCACGATCTCATCCAACTCATGGTGTGCAAACAAGCCGTCCGACACGATTGCGATTCGACGCGGCAACGCCGCGCGGCTCGAACACCGTGACGGACGTCACGGCCGGTACAACTGATTGTGAGGCATGTGCGCCGCACTCTTGGGAAGAAGCTTGGCCGTTCCTACATCACGTCCAAAGAACGACCCCGATAAAGGAATTGATCAATGCAAGTTCGCGCAGCCGATACGCGCGGAAGACTGGTGCCCGCGATCGCAACCGCCGCCGTGGCGGTGCTCGCAACGGCCGCCCTCGTCGTCCTCGAATTCAGCCCGCCCCGCAATGTGCAGGCCGCCGCCGAGCCCGGCATGATCACCTCCGCCGCCGCCAGCCGCGCCGGCGCCACCGTGCTGCCGACCGACCCGGTGACCACCGGCAGCGTGCGGTATCGATAAGGGGCGCTGTATCCATCATCGTCGTCCCGGCGAAGGCCGGGACCCATTACCCCGGCTGTCTATTTGGTGCGACGCTGGGGCAACAATCCGCGTAACGGCAATGATTAGTGGTTGATGGGGTGGACGGCCCCCTACGGCATCAGTGT
>NZ_VKHP01000241.1 GCF_010811875.1 Bradyrhizobium uaiense | reverse complement strand
CAATATGAAGCGCGTAATGACGATCGTCGGCGTGGGCGGATTGCTGGAGGCGATGCGGGCGTGAGGTCGGCCTTCTGAGCGACCAAATCAGCGCCAAAACTGCGCGATTTTTTACACGGCCTGGGCCAACAGGCGACATCCGCGAAAATGAAAGAGGTCGCCAACTCGCCTTTACTCTTGGCACCGCCTGCGGATGATCCGGTACGCGAACTCGCGCTCCAGCATGTCCACCTGTGCCGCCATATTACGCCATTCGCGAAGAATGGTGCGGCCGGTGGGGTCGCCATGGTTGGAGGCCAATGCATCACATTGGTCGGCCCGTTCACGCATCTCCGACGGCGACATCATCCGCCGACAATGGCAGGAGCCGAAAACTCTGCCCATCTCACAAGTTTAGGGAACCGAAATTTCAGGGGTTTTTCTTGTTGCCCGATCAATTCGGATTGCACCTTTACGGTACTCGTTCAAAATCTTTTGATGCGCGTGGCGTTTCCCCGATGGCATTGCTCATGATCGGGGCTCACCGAGAAGTGGGGGATCGCGCCCTACGTTAGGTGCATCCCGATGAAGCGCGTTTCGATTGCTTATGCAGGGCCCTGTAGCTCGCGAGTCGTGGCTCCCACTCTGCACCCCACCGGTCTAGCATCCGCAAATACAGCAGACCACCTGTTCGCAAGGCATCCGGGTTCTGCTCGCCAGCGTCGCATAGGTTTGTAACGTACCGGTGTAGCGCGGCACGCCGGTCATCATCTTCATTCACCTCTTGGTGGAGCAACAAATACGTGCTCCAAGCCGAAGCACAGGCAGCCTTGGCGGTCCGAGAGACCATGAGCGTCCTCCTTTTCTGAGAGGACAAGACAGAGGTTTTTCTTTCGTTCCAATGGAATTCAGCCTGATCCCCAACGTATGCCTTGTTGTTGGTTCGTTAAGTCGGCTTCGAGTTCCTCAACTATTTCATGCAGTAAACGAGCCGCAAGAGGATCAGTGACCTCTTGTTCCATGGCACGAAAACGTGCGACCTCAACCTGTCGCTCTGCTTCCTGTTCGCGAATTGCCCGACTGTGTACGTAGTTGATGTCGATCCGGTTGCGCATTGCGGGAGCCCTTCGTTTCGTTCGAAACGACGCCACCGGCAACCCAACGCTCCCCGCAACGTGTCGGGCCGGGCTGGCGATTTGAATGAACTGGAGACCGCCGCTTTTGGCTATCCGCGCGAGCGCTTGTATTAAGAACAGCGGGTCGCTGGCAGCGACCTTTGGCTATCCGCGACATGCGCCGTTTAACTACCGGCGAGCGACGGTCTCATGTTGCTTAAAGCCCGGCGGGGGCTTTCGTTCCGTTGATCTCCAATCGCGACGCGATGTTCCATTCGACGAGGAACCAGGAGTGCGGAGTTCGGCACAACCGAATGTCGGTTGTGGGTCAAACTGAGAAGAACTCAGCCCGAGCACATGTCGTCCGGGTTACCTCTGAAAGCGGACACTGCGCGACACAATCGGCATGTCTCAAACGGGCCAAATCCAGACCAGACCCGAGCTGGGACCATCACTCTATCTCGGGCTCGTCTAGCCGCCACGGCACCGCCGCGGCATGAAATTCGAGCTGCACAACCTGCTTACCTTCCAGGCTTGGAAGTCTTAGCGCTGAGGTCCGACACATCCACGCGCTAAAATCCGGTCCGAGTTTGACAGGTGGAAAGTCACCTATTCCGTCGAGGGTACCAATGAAATGAATACCATCCACCATAATCGTGGCGGCCCGGAACGATACGGGCGTTGTGATACACCTCTGCGTCCTTGCTGGGATCGATCCCTAGTTGGCCGAGCAACGCAATGAACTCGGGAGGAAAGCAGTCGGCTCGTGCCGCCTTAAAATTCCGACAGCCTGCACAGTCGCACCTGTCGGCTCCGCCGCGTTCTGTTAGGCTATACGCGAAAGCCGTCGCATCGCGGTCAGCACGACATCTCCACTTAGCGAAGTCAGACATATTCAACTCATGTGACTATCAGCAGATTACCTTAGCTGGCCGTTCAGGCGCCTACAATCATCCGCTTCGGGTCAAAAACCGACAAAGACGGCTGACCGCCGCGACGTCCGCTAAGGGCCCAGAAGCGGAAGTCGCAATCAAGTGTTATGCCAGGCCGCAATCATCCAGAGAACGTACATGAAGACCATTGGCATACTGGGCGGAATGTCTGCGGCTTCGACCCAAATTTACTACCGCGAGCTATGCACGATGACGCGGGAGCGGCTTGGCGGACTTCACTCTCCCGAGTTGCTGATCCGCTCTCTTGATTTTGCCCTGATCGAAACCCTCCAGATGAAGGGCGATTGGACGGCCGCTGGAGTTATTCTCAACGAGGGGGCCAGGGCGCTGGAGCGCGGAGGCGCACAGGTCATTGTTTTGGCAACGAATACCATGCACAAGCTTGCGAATGAGATGATGGCGGGAGTTCATATCCCGTTTGTTCACATCGCTGACGCGACCGCACATGCAATCAAGGCGAAGGGGCTTCGGACGCCTGGTTTGATGGCAACCTCCTTCACGATGGAGCAGTCGTTCTATACCGATAGATTGATTGCCGCCGGTCTTAGGCCCGTCATCCCAAATCCCGGCGACCGAGCGGAAATACACCGGATCATTTACGAGGAGCTCTGCAAGGACGTAACGACCGAACAGAGCAGAGCGGCCTATGTAGCAATCGCTGAGCGGCTTGCTGCGTCGGGGGCCGACAGCCTGATTTTGGGATGCACAGAGATAGGAATGCTGCTCAATGAAGGCAATGTCGAGATGCCGGTTTTCGACACGACACTGATACATTGCAAAGCGGTGTTGGACCACGCGCTCGAATGACCGGTTCGGGTCCACAAGGCGACGTTCCAAACCTAGCTTGATGTTCACAGGGAGGCTAAGCTCCCAGTATGACTAAGCGGACGCGAATACCTACCATTGTGATGGGCCGCAGGAGAAGCTCAAATGCTTCCGTGCCGGAGGACCACAAGAACGTATTCGAGCTTGAGGCGAAGACCGGAGAGATTTTCGAAGTCGAATTTTCGCTTCGCGGCATCTTGAGCACAATTTCGTTAGCAAACGGCGATCCGATCATAAGGGCCGAACTTGCCGATCTTGACCCACCGACCATCGCGATAAGTGCGGCTTCCACCGATTTCCTCAACGTGGACATTGATCTTCGTGGCGAAGTTGACGACGTCGCAGGCTTCCTGAGAGTGGTTGAGCCCTCAATCGTCGTGCTCGGTCACAATGGCACCGGTGCCTCGATAGAGCTTGCGGGACAGTTCGCCTCTCTCGACGCAACCATGCTGGAGATCATCGGTCTGATCGAGGCACTTCCGCCTGAGGGAGAGAAGATTTGGGGCCGGTTGAAATCTCGGAAGGCAAACATTGGAATACAGGCAGGCGCCAAGCCTCATGCCGCCGAATTTACTATACCAGCAAAGACGCTCGAAGCGTTGGCCGCCCTTGGTTTTGAAGTTGTTTTCACCGTCTACACCCCTACAAAAAGATAAGGCGGGCGGACCGTCGGCTTAGGGCCGGCCAAGAACGGACGTGGCATCGGGCCTGCCCTTGGAGGCTCTTCAGCGTTCCATTCGTTCGAGGAAGCTCTGGAGCTCTCGCTTTCTCATCTCACCATATTCGAAGTCTTTGGCTCTGATGTCGTCATCGTTTACCCACCATTGGAGAGCCAACCAAGCAAAGTAAGCGGGCTCTCTATCCGACCGAATAACAATACCTGGCTTTGGCCCTATCTCCTCCCAACCATTCAACGGTTGGGCGTCGAAATCCGCTTGAGTGAACGGCTGTCCAGAAATGATGCTATTGATCGACTCTACGATCCATTCTCTGATTGTGGATGTCGTCATAGCTTGCCTCGCGTGACCGGGCATCGCTTGTATAGCATGCGAACTACACTAGGGATCGTGCTCATCGAATTTGGTTGCTTGTTCGTTTCCAAGGTCGGCATACCGGACGTCCGCTTTGGGGCCCAAGAGCGGACATCCCGCACACTTCCCAATCGCTTGAAAGTGCAGTGATATGGCGTCTCGAGATGCTTGGCGTTTTACGGCCAAGGGTGTCCGCTTGCACGGGGGAGAATGCGCGTGAAGGAACTGGCAGGAAAGACCGCGTTCGTGACCGGCGCGGCGTCAGGTATTGGGTTGGGGATCGCGACCGCTTTTGCTCAGGCGGGGGCGAAAGTCATGCTTTGCGATATTGAAGACGCGGCACTGTCCGCGGCGCTGGAGCAACTGAGGCGCACCAATGTCGATGTCGATGGTGTGAAAGCGGACGTCTCGCTCAAGGCCGAACTCGCGGCGGCGGCCGAAGCCACGACGGCCCGCTACGGCAAGGTGCATATCCTCGTCAACAACGCCGGCGTCGGCGGCGGGGGGCCTTATGGCACCTGGACCGACACGTCCTGGAATTGGACCCTGGGCGTCAACCTGATGGCGACCATTTGGGGGATCGAGATTTTCGGGCCGTTGATCGAGCAGCATGGCGAGGGTGGACACATCGTCTCCACGGCCTCGCTCGCCGGCCTCATTTCAGGGGGAAGCACGGCCTACAACGTTTCAAAGTATGGCGTTGTCGCGCTGTCCGAGGGCCTGCGGCCTGAACTCGCGCCGCGCGGGATCGGCGTATCGGTGTTGTGTCCCGGGTTCATCCGCACTCACATCATGGACTCGTCGCGCAACCTCCCCAAGCGCTTCGAGGGGGCGGCCCGTACCTTGCCGACTTCGGGCCCGCTTGCCGAGCGGATCAATCTGGTTCGCCAACGCATCTCTCAGGGCATCGATCCCACGTATGTCGGTGAACTCGTCCGCGAAGGCGTCGAAAACGACTGGCCCTACATCTTTACCGACCTCGAATTCGAGCCGGTGGTCGAAGCGCGCTTCGCCGCAATCAAGCAAGGCTTTGACCATATCCGCGGGCGTGACCCGAAACGTTGAGCCTGGTTATCGCGCAGGGTCGCCACGCTGCGAATGATGCGCAACTGCGGCAGCGCCGTCGCGCAGATCAACGTCGCGCGAGTCGTTCGCCGGTTCATCCTGTCTTCAAAAAAGATTGGCAGCGCGAATAATGTTCGCGCCTTGTGCCCGCAAGGCCGCGCACCATCTCCGCACCGCAATTCTTGGGTGCAGGTTTGGGTTCCAAACCGCCCAGTTGCGAATTGTGGAGATGGGCTATGGACTTCCTCGGTTTTCTTAATGGTTCAGGTTTAACCCAACCGGCCATTTGGATCGCAGCCGTGGTCGCATGTGTGATCCTGCTGCGGATATCGAACGTATTTCGTTACATTCCCAACAACCAGGTCGGCATTGTCGAGAAATTGTGGGCGGTGAAGGGCTCGATCGACGGCGGCTTCATCGCGCTCAACGGCGAAGCCGGCTATGAGCCTGAGGTGCTGCGCGGCGGCCTGCACGTGATGTTTCCCTTCATGTATCGGATCCACCGCTCGGACCTCGTGACCGTCGGCCAGGGCAAGATCGCCTATGTGTTCGCGCGCGACGGTGCGCCGCTCGAGCCTTCGCAGGTGCTCGGCGCCAACGACAGCGAAGACAAGTCCGACTTCCAGGACACGCGCCGCTTCCTGCTCGGCGGCGGCCAGAAGGGCCCGCAGCGCAAGATCCTGCGCGAAGGCACCTATGCGATCAACACGACCCAGTTCGCGGTCATCACCGACGAGCGCGTCTACGGTCACGCGCTGAGCGAGCGCGAGCGCGGCGTGCTCGAGAGCATGCAGCTCACGATCACCGAGCGCTGGGGCTTTGCCCCGGTCGTGCTGGCGGCCGATCACGACCTGGTCGGCATCGTCACCGTGCATGACGGCCCGTCGCTGCCTCCGGGCGAGATCATCGCGCCCGAAGTCGGTATCGAGCTGCGGGACACTGCGACCTTTCATAACAACTTCCAGGAGCCCGAGAAATTCCTGAAGGGTGGCGGCTATCGCGGCCGCCAGCTCCAGGTCATCGTCGAAGGCACCTGGTACATCAATCGCCTGTTCGCGACCGTCGAGGCGGTGCCGAAGACGGTGATCCCGGTCGGCAATGTCGGCGTCGTGATCTTCTATACCGGCCCGCGCACCGACGACGTCTCGGGTGAGCAGTATCGCCATGGCGAGCTGGTGCTCAACGGCAGCCGCGGCGTCTGGAAGGACCCGCTGTTGCCGGGCAAGTATGCCTTCAACACCTATGCCGGCAAGATCGAGGTGATCCCAACCGTCAACTTCATCCTGAAATGGATGCGCGGCGAGGTCGGCGCGATGAAGCTCGATGAGAACCTGTCGGAGATCTCGCTGATCACCAAGGACGCGTTCGAGCCGACGCTGCCGCTCTCGGTGGTGATGCATATCGACTACAAGAAGGCGCCGATGATCATCCAGCGCTTCGGCGACGTGAAGAAGCTGGTCGAGCAGACGCTCGACCCGATGGTCAGCGCGTTCTTCAAGAACATCGCGCAGAAGATGACGCTGATCGAGTTGTTGCAGAACCGCGCCGCGATCCAGGAGGAAGCTGCACACGACATGAAGGCGAGGTTCGAGAGCTATTCGCTCGATCTTCAGGAGGTCCTGATCGGCACGCCGCGGGCGGCCCCCGGCGACCACACCATCGAGAACATCCTGATCCAGCTCCGCTCGCGCCAGATCGCGCGCGAGCAGATCGAGACCTATCAGGAGCAGGAGAAGGCCGCGGTGCAGGAGCGCGCGCTGAACGAAGCCAAGGCGACGGCGGCGGCGCAGACGGCACTGACGCAATCGCTGATCCAGGTCAGGGTCAACGAGAACGAGGGCGCGGCGGCGTTCGCCCGCGCACAAAAGGATGCCGAAACGAGGAAGGTGACGGCGGCCGCGGTCGGCGAGCAGTCGCGGCTCGAAGGCCAGGGTGAGGCCGACCGGGTGCTTGCGGTCGGCGCCGCCAACGCGCAGGCGACCAAGCTGTCGGTCGATGCCTATGGCGGGCCGGAGTACCGGCTTGCCGAGCAGAATTTTGCAAAATTCGCCGACGCCCTGACGCGGATCAATCAGCCCTTGGTGCCGCAATTCCTGATGTCGGGCGGGCAGGGACAGGAAGGCAGCAGCGCGGGGCTGATCCCGACCGCGATGCTGAGCTCGATGTTCGGACAGATGATGCCCGGCGCATTGGAGAAGCTGAAGGACGAGGCGCCGAAGGCCGCGCGCCGGACCAACGGCCAATGATGCGGCGACGATGCGATAACCGAAACTGACGTTTCCTCACCGCCATGGCCGGTCCAAGCCCGGCCATGGCGGTGCGCTTGCGCGATTTCGGAATATTGGAAATGTATCGCTGAGTTGCCCGACGTGTCAAGTTGCCTTGTCGAACGCCGGCAGAAGCGGGCTCCTTTGCATGGGGTTGTTTTCGATATTTTGGGCGCGCGCAGCTATTCCGTCTTGTCGACGTTCCAGAACACCGGCGGTGCCGGGCCGTCCAATATGCCGGTCAATGATTTGCGCCAGGCGCTCGGCAGACGGAACTGGCCGAGCGGGATATAGATCACCTGCTCATACGCTTCCTTTTGGATCTCCACCGCGAGCTGCTTCTGCGCCTCGGGTGTGGTGGAGCGCGCGTAGGCGTCGCGCATCTGCTCGATCTTGGCGTTCTCCGGCCAGCCGAACCAGGCGCGCTTACCGTTCGCAGCGATCTGGTTGTTGACGATCGGATTCATCGTCTCGGTGGCACCCGTGAAAGTGAAGAACAGGTTCCAGCCGCCTTCCTTCGGCGGCTTCTGGCTGGCGCGTCGGCTGACCACGGTCTGCCAGTCCGTCACCTGCGCGTCCACGGTGAAGCCTGCTGCGCGCAACAGCTGCGCCGCCACGGTCGGCGGCCCCTTCAGGGTCTGCACGTCGCCGGGGATCATGATCACGACGGGCGTGCCGTCATAGCCCGAGGCGGCCAGCGCCTTCTTCGCCTCGGCCATGCCGTTGCCCTTGATCAGCGTCTCCGCGCCGACGTCGCTGGCGAGGGGCGTGTCGCAGGCGAAATAGGCGCCGCAGATCTCGTAATATTTGGCATTGCCCACGGTTGCGTCGAGCACGTCCTTCTGGTTCATCGCCAGGAATGCGGCGCGGCGGATCTTGGGGTTGTCGAACGGCGGGTGCAGGAAATTCATCCGGCCTTCGATCTGGAAGCCGAACTTGTTCAGCACACCCACGGTGAGATCGGAGTTCGCCTCCAGCACCGGCACCAGATCGATCGACGGTTGTTCGAGGAAATCGATGTCGCCGGATTGCAGCGCGTTGATCGCGGTCTGCGCATCGGGCATCGTGATCCATTCGACGCGATCGACCTTGGCGACCTTGCCGCCCGACAGCCAATCCGGCTTTTCCTTGCGCGGCAAATAGTCGGCGTGGCGCTCATAGACCGCCTTGACGCCCGGCTGGAATTCAGCGGCAACGAACTTGAATGGGCCGCAGCCGATCTGTTCGGGGATCTGCTTGCCCGGCGGCGTCTCCGCGAGCCGCTTCGGCAACATGAAGGCGACATAGGAGGAGGGCTTTGCGATGCTCTCCAGCACCAGACCATACGGCTCCTTCAGCTTGAGGACGATGGTCCCGGGTCCGGCTGGCTCGAGCGTCGCCGTGAAGTCCATCAGCTTCTGTCCCGTGCCGTCATTGGTGGCCCAGCGCTTCAGCGAAGCGATGCAGTCTTCCGCGGTGACCGGCGCACCGTCGTGCCATTTCAGGCCGTCGCGCAGCGTGAAGGTGTAGGTGAGCTTGTCGTCCGAGACGGTCCAGTCCGCCATCTGCGGCCGGACCTTGAAGCCTGAATCGATGCCGAGCAGGGTATCGTAGACCATGTAGCCGTGGTCGCGGGTGATGTAGGCGGTGGTGAAACCGGGATCGATGATGCGCAGGTCCGAATGCATCACCGCCGTGATGGTCTTGCCCTTGGCGGCGAAGGCGCGCGACGAGAGGATGGCCGGGGCCGCAATGGCCGGCGGCACGCTGGCCGCGAGCTTGAGGAGCATTCTGCGCGAAACATCGACCATTCGCCGTCCCCCGATTTGTCGTTGCGCCGGCACGTAGGCCGCAGCGGCCGGCATGCTTCACGAATTCGTTGTTGAAAGCAAGCAAGGGCCATGCCGCTGGTCTGGCGCCCGGTTTGGTCGGGTGAACGTTCGATGACCGCGACCGCGCGCGTTGCGTCGGCACCGCACAAGTCCGCATCCTGCATAGGAGCCTGCGCTTCCTGCCGCACCTCGCAGGCTGTTCGGAGCTCGCCCTGCCGTGTAGGCTTGCTGCCTGCCGGCCAGCAATAAGGCCATGCCCCCCAAGGGAACAAGCAGCGCGAACAAGCAGTCGAGGGAGACCAAAAGAACCGTCATGACCGATATCCGATACGTAGCACCGCGCACGCTTGATGAAGCGATTGGCGCATTCGCTGCCGCCGGAAGTGCTGCCCGCATTATGGCAGGGGGCACTGATTTGTTGGTGCAAATGCGCTCCGGCCTGGTGCGGCCGGGATTGATCGTCGACATCAAGAAGATCGGCGAGATGACCGAGATCACCGAGACCGCCGATGGCGGTTTCCGCGTTGGCGCTGCCGTCTCCGGCATGGAGCTCGCCGAGCAGGCGCGCTTCGGCAAGGTTTGGCCCGGCGTGCTCGAGGCCGTGAACCTGATCGGCTCCAAGCAGGTGCAGGGCCGGGCCTCCGCCGGCGGTAATCTCTGCAACGGCTCGCCGGCCGGCGACAGCGTACCGGCGATGATCGCAGCCGGTGCCGTCGTCACCGTGCAAGGGCCGAACGGCCGCCGCGAGATGAAGGTCGAGGACGTGCCGGCCGGACCCGGCCGCACCAACCTCAAGCCGGGCGAGATCCTCGTCAGCTTCACCTTGCCGCCGCGGCCCAAGGGCTCGGGCGACGCGTACCTGCGGATGATCCCGCGCACCGAGATGGACATCGCGGTGGTCGGCATCGGCGTCAGCCTGACCTTGCAGGACGGCGTCTGTATCGCCGCCCGCGTCGGCCTCGGCGCGGTGGCGCCGACCGCGCTTCTGGTTGCGCCGGCGGCGCAGGCGCTGGTTGGCTCCAAGCTCGACGATACGGCGCTGGAAGCCGCCGCAGCCGCCTGCCGCGCCGCCTGCCGTCCGATCGACGACAAGCGCGGCACCATCGCTTACCGGACAAAAACCGCCGGCGTGCTGCTGAAGCGCACCGCCGCGATCGCCGCCCAGCGCGCGGGAGGACACTAGCACCATGCCGAAACTGCACGTCACCACCTCGGTCAACGGCGAGCCGGTCGAATTCCTATGCGAGCCCTATGAGACCATGCTCGATGCCTTGCGCGGGCAGTTGGGGCTGACCGGCTCCAAGGAGGGCTGCGCCTCCGGCGATTGCGGCGCCTGTTCGATCACGCTCGACGGTCGGCTGGTCTGCTCCTGCCTGATGCTCGCGGCCGAAGCCGAAGGCCACGAAATCCGGACCATCGAGGGCATGGCCAGGGGCGAGAAGCTGCATCCGTTGCAGCAGAAGTTCCTCGAGCACGCCGCGCTTCAATGCGGCATCTGCACCTCGGGCATGCTGGTGGCGTCCGAGGCGCTGCTCGCCAGGAATTCCAATCCGACCGAAGAGGAAGTCCGCTTCTGACTCGCCGGCAATCTGTGCCGGTGCACCGGTTACGACAAGATCGTCCGCGCGGTGATGGAGACCGCTGCCGAAATGCGGGAGCAAGGAATCCAGGAGGTTCGCCGATGAACGTCGTCAACAACAAATGGATCGGCCAGCGCACCATCCGGCCCGATGGCGTCGACAAGGTGACGGGCCGCGCGGCGTTTGCCGCCGACACCACCATGCCCGGCATGATCTGGGGCAAGGTGCTGCGCAGCCCGCATCCGCATGCCCGCATCAAGTCGATCAACACCGCGAAGGCCGAGCGGCTGCCCGGCGTCAAGGCGGTGGTCACTTCGCGCGACGTCGTCGATTTCACGATCGAGAAGGGTGCCGTGATGCTCGGCATCCAGGACATGCGCTGGATGTGCCGCAACGTGATGGCGCGCGACAAGGCGCTGTTCCCCGGTCATCCCGTTGCCGCCGTCGCCGCAACCACGGAAGCGATCGCGGCGGAAGCCTGCAAGCTGATCGAGGTCGACTACGAGGTGCTGCCCTGGGCGATCGAGATCGACGACGCGCTGAAGCCTGATGCGCCGATCCTGCACGAGTTCAACAAATTCGACGGCAAGCCCTCGAACATCATGGGCCGCATCGAATCCAAGAAGGGCGACATCGCGCAGGGCTTCAAGGACGCCGAGATCGTGATCGAGCGCTCCTTCACCACCCGCCCGGTGCACCAGGGCTATATCGAGCCGCATGCCTGCCTGATCTCGGTCGCCGCCGACGGCAAGACCACGATCTGGTCGTCGAGCCAGGGCCAGTTCATGGTGCGCGCGATGACCTCGATGCTCACAGGCATCCCGCAGAGCGATATCCGCGCCATCCCCGCCGAGATCGGCGGCGGCTTCGGCGGCAAGACCATCGTCTATCTCGAGCCGCTCGCGACCTTGCTGGCCAAGAAGTCCGGCCGCCCGGTCAAGATGGTGATGACCCGCGAGGAGGTGATGCGCGCGACCGGGCCGACCTCGGGCTCGAAGAGCACGGTGAAGATCGGCGCCAGGAAGGACGGCACCATCGTCGCCGCCCACGGCAGCTTCTATCTGCAGGCCGGCGCCTTCCCGGGCTCGCCGATCCGCGGCGCGGTCGGGTGCAGCTTTGCGCCCTACGACATTCCGCATGTGCTGTCGGAGGGGTTCGACGTCTGCTCCAACCGCTCCAAGGTCGCGGCCTATCGTGCGCCTGGTGCGCCGATTGGCGCCTATGCGGTGGAATGCGTGCTCGACGAACTCGCAGAAGCCCTGAAGATCGATCCGCTTGCGTTGCGGCTGAAGAACGCGGCCAAGGAAGGCACCAAGGCCGCGCACGGCCCGGTGTTCCCGCGCATCGGCTATATCGAGACGCTGCAAGCCGCGCAGAACCATCCGCATTATGCCGCGCCGCTCGGCAAGTTGCAGGGCAGGGGCGTCGCCTCCGGCTTCTGGTTCAACGCCGGCGGTGAATCCTCAGCCCAAGTGAACATCACCGAGGACGGCAATGTCGTCGTCACCACCGGTCACCCCGACATCGGCGGTTCGCGCGCCGGCATCGCCAATATCTGCGCCGAGCTGCTCGGCATCGACTACAAGCGCATCTCCGTCATCATCGGCGATACTCAAACCGTCGGTTTCTCCAACCTGACCGGCGGCAGCCGCGTGCTGTTCGCCTCCTCGATGGTGGTGACGCAGGCGGCCGACAAGGTGATAACCACGTTGCGCGAGCGCGCGGCAAAAATCTGGGAGATCGATCCGGAAGCCGTGAAGTGGGAGAACGGCGCCGCGCATCCGGTCAGCCCGAATGCCGGCCAGTTCGAGCCGCTGACGCTCGCGGACCTCGCCGAGAAGGCGCCGTCGCAGGGCGGCCCGATCGGCGCCAGCGTGCAGCTCAACACCCAAGGCGCCGAGGGCGGCTTCGGCACGCATATCTGCGACGTCGAGGTCGACGTCGATCTCGGCATCGTCAGGGTGATACGCTACACCGCCGTGCAGGATGTCGGCCGCGCCGTGCATCCGAGTTATGTCGAGGGCCAGCTGCAGGGCGGCGTCGCGCAGGGCATCGGCTGGGCGCTGAACGAGGAGTACATCTACAACAAGGACGGCAAGGTCGATAATCCGGGCTTCCTCGATTATCGCATGCCGGTTTGTTCGGACCTGCCGATGCTCGACTGCGCGCTGGTCGAGGTGCCGAACCCGAAGCATCCGCAAGGCGTCAAGGGCGTCGGCGAGGTACCGCTGGTGCCGGTCATGGCTGCGGTCGCCAACGCCGTTCACAACGCACTCGGCAAACGCTTCTACAGCCTGCCGATGTCACCGCCGAAGGTGTCGGAAGTGCTGGACGCACCGGCGCAGCAGGCCGCGGAGTAAGAAGAGTAGGGCGGGTTAGTCGATAGCCGCAGCCCGCCGCCTTTCGTGCGTTGTGCAACGGCGGGTTACGCTGACGCTAACCCGCCCTACGTTCTGATCAGTGGAATATTTGGCGATGATCTCGTTCGACGATGCAAACGTGCTGGCACAAGCGAAGGTAACTGCCATTGCAGGCGCATCAGAGTCCGACCTTGAATTTGCAATCCTTCATGATGAGACGGTTGAGACCAGCGATGGTGGGTGTTCTTCTACAATAGCAGCCGATACATCGAGACCGGCGATATCGCTTTTGCTCTCGCCGGAAATGGACCGATATTTGTCGACCGGAACGGCGCCGTGAAGACGTTGCCTACGTCCGTTCCGTGGGAAATAGCCATCAAAAAATCGCAGCCCGGATGAACGAAGCGATATCCGGGGAGGGTGGTCCCGCATGTCGCTTCGCTCATGCGGGCTACTGAACAACTCTCCCTTCACGAGCGCTCACCGCAACTCCTTCCCCAATTGCGCAAACACCGTCTCGCAGGTCATCAGGTCGAGATGCCCGCCGCCGGCATTCTTGAAGAAGGTGATGTCGCTATTCGACAGCCGGCCGGCGACCTGGCCGGTCGCAAGGTCGTAGTGATCGCCGAGCACGTCGCTCTCCTTGATCGCGCCGCTCGCGATCGGCGCCAGGATGTCGCCGACGCCGTCGAAGGCGGATTCGCGACGGTCGACGAAAATGCGCGAACGCCGCGCCGCCTCGTCGTCGGACTCGCGGGTGTCGGGGGTGAAGCCGCCGACCAGGTCGAGATGGGTGCCGGGCCGCAAATTGGCGCCCTTGACCAGCGGCTCGCGCGAGCGGGTGCAGGTGGTGATGATGTCGGCCTCGGCTGTCGCGGCGTCGAGATCGGTGACGGCTTCAGTGGCGATGCCGTCGCTTTCCAAGAGCGCGGCGAGCTCCTGCGCGCGCTCGACCGTCCGGTTCCAGACCCGCACCCGCTTCAGCGATGGCCGCACCGTGCGGTGGCCGCGCACCAACCAGCGTGCCATCTCGCCGGCGCCGACCACCAGCAGCGTCTCGGCATCCGGCCGCGCCAGATATTTTGCGCCAAGCGCGGA
>NZ_VKHP01000023.1 GCF_010811875.1 Bradyrhizobium uaiense | reverse complement strand
TCAGATGTGTATAAACGACAGGGCTAGAACGTCAGTTACCACAGAGGCGATCGTCGCCAGAGGCTCATGTTTATAAGAGGCAGCTCGCCGCTATCGACAGTGACGGCAGCGTTGTTCGACATGTTCTGCGGCTTGAACGGCAGCACGCGCAGGCCTTGCAGGCGCTCGCCGCCGGCGTCGAACCGCACACCGACATGAACCCGGTGTTGCTGAAGCCCGAAACCGACGTCGGCGCCCAGATCATCGTGCACGGCAAGCGGATCGCGACCGCGCGCGCGCGGGAATATGCCGGCATGAAGCCTTCGCTGATGACCCCAGTGTTGGAAAGTTTTGGGCGTCTGAAGGATCGCGCCGATCTGGTGCTGGTCGAAGGCGCCGGCAGCCCGGCCGAAGTGAACCTGCGCAAGTCCGATATCGCCAATATGGGCTTTGCGCGCCGGGCCGACGTGCCCGTGGTGCTGGTCGGCGACATCGACCGCGGCGGCGTGATCGCGCAGCTCGTCGGTATCCAGGCGGTGATCGACCCCGAGGATGCCGCGATGATCCAGGGTTTTGTCATCAACAAATTCCGCGGCGATCCCTCGCTGTTCGACGACGGCTACCGTCTGATCGAAGCCCGCACCGGCTGGCGCGGCTTTGGCGTGCTGCCCTGGTTCGTCCGCGCCGGTGAGCTTCCTGCCGAAGACGCACTCGGGCTCGGCGAGGCGCGCAAGCCCGGCCAGTGCAAGATCGCGTTTCTGGCGCTGTCGCGGATCGCCAATTTCGACGATCTCGATCCGCTGAAGCTCGAGCCCGGTGTCGATCTCGTGATGGTACGATCAGGCGAGGCCATCCCCGGCGATGCGAAGCTCGTCATCCTGCCCGGCTCGAAATCGACCCGCGGCGACCTCGCCTTCCTGCGCGCGCAGGGCTGGGACATCGATTTGCTGGCGCATCATCGCCGTGGCGGCCATGTGCTGGGTCTGTGCGGCGGATACCAGATGCTTGGCGAGAGCGTCGCCGATCCCGATGGGATCGAGGGTCCCTCCGGCGAAACGCCCGGCCTCGGGCTGCTCGATGTCACGACTGTCATGACCGAACAGAAGACGCTGACGCGCGTCAGTGCGGTGCATGCCGCGACCGGTCAACCGATCAGTGCCTACGAAATCCATATCGGACGCACCGAAGGGGCGGATCGCGCCCGGCCTTTTGCAACGCTTGACGGCGTGGCAGAGGGCGCGGTTTCCAGTGATCGGCGCGTTCACGGCAGCTATCTGCACGGCCTGTTCGCTTCGGACGAATTTCGCAAGGCGTTCCTTGCGCAGCTCGACATCCCCGCGGCGGATCAGCCGTACGGCGCGAGGGTCGAGGGTGCGCTCGACGCGCTCGCCGAGCACATCGAGGCCCATCTTGATGTCGAAGCCCTGCTCGCGCTGGCGCGCTAGACGGACAATGCGGCGGAAAGACGCGACCATTCGGTCTCGCTGCCCGGCAGACCGAGGCGCAACCAGCCCGGCTTTTGCTGGAAGACACGCGACCAGATCTGCGCACGGGCAAGCTTCTCCTGCGCGGCCAGCGCATCGCCGACTTCATAGAGGCGGAACAGCGACGCGCCACCGACCAGCGTCCAGCCCTGCACGCGCGCCTCCGCATCGAGCCTGACGCAGTCGTTCGCCAAACGTGCAGTCGTCGCCTTTGCCCAGTCGCGATCGAGCAAGGCGCGCCGCCCGATCGCTATTGCGGCACCGGAAACCGGCCATGGTCCAGTCATCGCTGCAAGCGTGACGATATCCGGTTCGCAACTGAGGGCGAAGCCGAGCCGCAAGCCGGCCAAGCCGTAGAATTTCCCGAATGAACGGAGGATCAGCAAACCCGGTCGTCCTGCTTCCGATGCCAGCGAAATGTCGGGTACAGCGTCGGCAAAGCTCTCGTCAATGACGAGCCGGCCGACGCGCGGCAACAGCGCGAGCAGTTCGTCCCGATCGTGGCGTCTTCCATCCGGATTGTTCGGATTGACGACGATGGCAATGTCCGCACCGGCAAGCGCTGCGAGATCGGACACCTCACTGACGTCCCAGCCGGCAACCGATAACACCGCGGCGTACTCATTGTAGGTCGGCGCCAGGATGCGCGCCCGTCCCCGAGGCGCGAGGCGCGGCAGCAACTGAATGGCGGCCTGTGCACCGCCCATCGCCACGATCGGCGCATCGGTCGCGTAAGCCTGCCGCGCGGCGGCGTGAAGGGACTCGATCTCGGATCGCGACGGCAACGCGTTCCATTGCCGCGGCTCGACATCGACCAGGGGATAAGGTACCCGATTGATGCCGGTCGACAGGTCGATCCAGTCTTCCGCAGCTCCGCCGAAGCGTTGCTGGGCGACGTCGAGATTTCCGCCGTGCTCTCGCATGCGTCGGTCTCTTACAGCAACGCCAGGGCGACGAACACCCCGGCCAACAGCATCATGGCGCGACGATAGAGCTTCAATCCGGCGAGGATGTCGGCTGCCGCCGGATCGCGCGCGCCCTCATTCAGCCACGGCTCATCCGCGACGTGCCCGTGATAGATGCGGGGCCCGCTGAGCCGCACCTCGAGCGCGCCGGCCATCGCGGATTCCGGCCAGCCGGCATTCGGCGAGCGATGGCGGTACGCATCGCGCAGCATGCATGACCACGCCCGCGAACGGTTTGGCGCAAGCAGCGCGAACAGAAGCCCGGTCAGCCGCGCCGGAACGAGATTGGCGAGATCGTCGATCCGGGCCGCGGCCCAGCCAAAGGCTTCATGCCGCTTGGTGCGATGGCCGATCATGGAGTCCAGCGTGTTGATCGCCTTGTAGCCGAGGATGCCCGGCAGGCCGAACAGCGCGCCCCAGAACACCGGCGCGACGATGCCGTCGGAGGCATTCTCGGCGAGACTCTCGATGCTCGCGCGCGCGATGCCGGCGCCGTCGAGTGTTGCCGGATCGCGTCCGACGATCTGCGCGACCGCCAGACGTGCGGCCGAGATATCGCCGGAGACAAGCGGATTTGCCACCGCGCCGACATGGTCATGCAGCGAGCGCAGGGCCACCAGCGGCCACGCCAGAACACCCACAAGACCGACGCGAACCCACCCGGGTGCGAGCGCGGACTGAACCGCCCAACCGATCGCCACCGCCAGCGCGATCACCATGATGGCCGCCGCAACACCTGCCACGCGCCGAAACGAAGGCGCATCAGCGTCCCGGTTCCAGCTGCGGTCGAGAAGATTGATCAGCCGGCCGAGCCAGGTCACGGGATGGCCGATGCGTGCAAACAACGCAGGCGGCCAGCCGATCAGGGCATCCACAGCCATCGCCACCGCCATTGCTCCCGCAAAAAACACGTACCCTCTCCTTGCCGCGATCCCCCTGATGCGCAAGACGTCGGCCGAGTGCAAGCCCTCCGTGGCGGATTTCGGCTTTGTGTTTCACCGCGATTGGTGGTTAGAGCGGACGTAACAGGAGATTGCATGGCCGTCATTCTGATCACGGGTGGAGCCCGGTCCGGGAAAAGCCGGCGTGCCGAACTTCGTGCGCGCAGCTTTCCCGGGCAGCCAGTCTATATCGCCACTGCCGAGGCACTCGATGCGGAAATGGACGAGCGGATCGCAAAACATCGCGCGCGGCGCGGCAGCGACTGGATCGAGCGCGAGGTGCCGCTCGATCTGGTTAAGGCGCTCTCCGAGACCGACGGTGGCGGCGCCAGGCTGGTCGATTGCCTGACGCTGTGGCTGTCCAATTTGCTGCATGCGGAGCGCGACTGGTCGCAGGACATCGCGCGGCTGGCGGATGCCTTGCCGCGCCAGCGCAGCCCGGTCATTCTTGTCACCAATGAGGTCGGCCTCGGCATCGTGCCCGACAATGCGCTGGCGCGGACCTTCCGCGATGCCGCCGGTCTGATGAACCAGAGCATCGCCGGCGCGGCGGACGAAGTCGAGTTCGTCGTTGCAGGCCTGCCCATGAAGCTTAAGTAATGAAGCCTAGATGATGTCTGCGATCGATCCTGCCAAAGACCCCACGATGGTCTCATTCGACGATACGTTTCGCCGGCAACTGCACGAGCTGTTCGTGTGGCGGCGCGACGTGCGCCGCTTTCGAACCGATCCCTTGCCTGACGGGTCGATCGAGCGGCTGATCGAGATCGCCTGCCTGTCGCCATCGGTCGGGTTGAGCCAGCCCTGGCGGTTCGTCATTGTCGACGATGCGGCGCGGCGCCGCGCCGTGATCGACGACTTCAAGACCTGCAACGCCGATGCGCTGCGATCCTACTCAGGCGAACGCGCCGCAAAATATGCGGCATTGAAGCTGTCGGGTCTTGAAGAGGCACCCGGCCATCTCGCCGTGTTCGCCGAGAAGAGTGACCAGATCGGCTCCGGCCTCGGCCGCGCGACGATGCCGGAGACCTCCGAATATTCCGTGGTGGCCGCGATCTGCTCGATGTGGCTCGCCGCGCGCGCCGAAGGCATCGGGCTCGGCTGGGTATCGATCCTCAATCCGCCCCGCATTCACGAGATCCTGGAGATACCGGACGCCTGGAAATTCATCGGCTACCTCTGCATCGGTTACCCCCAGACAGAATGCGACCGTCCGGAACTCGAGCAGGCCAAGTGGGAATCACGGCGAGGCCCAGGTGAATTCACCATCCGGCGCTGAGAGCGCGCGAGCGGTCAGCGCCGCCGCCAATAGCGATGTCCACTGGCGCGCCGACATCGCCTCCCTGGTGTTTGCCGTTCCAGAGCACAGCGCGATCTGCGCGGTGCATAGGGGCGCGTTTCGCACGCTGCTCGACGTGGACCCGACGCCGGAGGCGTGTATCGGCTATTTCGCGCGGTATGGAGACACGTTCAGGGCGGCGGCACACGCCAAGATTTTGCGCAAGCGCATACCTCTTGGAACAAATCTGCACCTTACCAGTCGCGACATCGCCCGAAAGCTGCTAGAAGCCGACCAAATCGAACGTGGAGAACGATCATGAGCCAGTCCCAGACCGCGCAAGCCCAGCATCTTCCGGTCGCGACCCGACAGGTCGGACGGCTTGCCCAGTCGCTGATGGCGATGACGCTCGGCCTGTTCATCGTCGGCGTGGTCGGCTTCTCGCATATCGACGTGATCCACAACGCCGCGCACGACGTGCGCCACTCCAACGCATTCCCCTGCCACTGACCCGGTCGGCATGAGCACGTTTCGCTCGATCGTCTTCGCGTCGGTCATCGCCGGATTCATCGTTGGCCTGATCGTCACGGCGGTCCAGCAATTCGGCACCGTTCCCCTGATCCTCAGGGCCGAAGTTTATGAGAAGGCGGCCGAGCACAAGCACGAAGCCTCGGCGCCGCCGCAGGCGATCCTCGTGCACGATCATGCGGATAATGCTCATGGTGCGGAGGCCTGGGAGCCGAAGGACGGCTGGGAGCGCAACCTCTATACGGCCGGCGCGAACATCCTGACCGGAATCGGCTTTGCGCTTCTGCTTTGCGGCTTCTTTTCGGTTCGGAGCGGTGCGACCGGCGAGGCGATCTCGTGGCACGAAGGCCTGATGTGGGGCCTCGCAGGTTTTGCCGTCTTCACCCTCGCGCCGGGCCTTGGGCTGCCGCCGGAATTACCGGGGGTCCCCGCCGCTCCGCTGCTCTCGCGCCAGATCTGGTGGACGATGGCGGTGCTGGCCACCTCGGCGGGGCTCGGGCTGATCGTTTTCCGGCGCTCGGCACCCGCCGCGATCGCCGGCGTGGTCCTGATCATGCTGCCGCATTTGATCGGCGCGCCTGAACTCGAGCATGTCGAGACCAACGTGCCCTCGTCCTTGTCGCATCAGTTCGTGGTCGCGGTCACGCTGACCAGCCTGGTGTTCTGGTCGCTGCTCGGCAGCCTGACGAGCGCGGCGTTCGCGTATTTCGACCGGCCCGCATCGGCGTAACGTCACAGCCATAGCGACAGGAATCATTTGAGATTCGCGGCGGAGCCTGATTAGGTTCGGCGATGCCGTCCGGCGCGCCCGCAATCGGCGCGTGGCGGCGGCAATGCCGAACCGACAGGGCCCAGCTACCCATGACCAAAGCGCGACGGACACGACCGACGATTCGTGACGTCGCGGCGGAGGCCGGCGTGTCCGTCTCAAGCGTCAGCCGCACGCTCAATGGCGGCATCTATACCAGCGCGGAACTGCATGCCCGCATCATGCGCGCGGTGAAACGTCTGGGATTTGAGCCGGACCAGGCCGCGCAGGCGCTGCGCTCGCGCGCTTCCAACACGATCGGCTGCATGGTCGCCGATTTCTCCAATCCGCACTACACCGGCATGGTGAGCGCAGCCGAGGAGGAATTCCAGCGCGCCGGCTTCCTCCTGATGCTCGCCGCGACCAAGCACGAGGAGGCGCGCGAGGCGGCGTTCCTGTCGGCGGTGCGCCGGCGCCAGATGGATGGGTTACTGTTGTTCGCCGGCGACAACTCCCACAAGGACTTCATGAAGGGATTGGCGACGCTCGACCTGCCCTGCGTCACCGTCGACCGCGAGGTGCCGGATAGCATCCCGGTTCGCGTCGATCACCGCGGCGGCGCGCTGGAGGCGACGCGATATCTGATCGGCCTCGGCCATCGCCGGATCGCGCTGCTCACCGGAAGCGTCGCGGTGCTGCCGAGCTCGGAGCGGCTCGCGGGTTACCGGCAGGCACACCAGGAGGCGAAGCTCGAGGTCGATGCTAGCCTGATCCGTCCGCACATGCAGGGCGCCAACACCGCCTTCAGCTCGGTGTGCCAGCTTTTGCAGTCGTCCAAGCCGCCGACCGCGATCATCTCGCTCGGCACCAGCATGCTGGCCGAAGTGCTGGAGGCGATCACGAGCAACGGCCTGCGCTATCCGCAGGACGTCTCGATCGTGTGCAGCGGCGACACCGACCTCGCCCGCCACGCGACGCCCGCGATCTCGGCCTTGAGCTGGGACATGAACGAGGTCGGCCGCACCGCCGCGCGATTGTTGCTGGAGCGGATCCGCGACAGCGAAAGGCCCGGTAGCAGCGCCCCGGTGTTCCTGCCGACGCGCCTGATCCTGCGCCATTCCTGCGCCGCGCCCGCGACGCCCGCACGCGGACGGAAATAGCCTCGCACCAATCAATCCGCCTGCGGCGCCGCTGCGTATTGCGCGTCGGAGACGTGCTCCATCCAGGTCGCATAGTCGCCGTCAAGCGTCTCGTGGATCGCAATGTGGCTCATGCCCGTGGTTGGTGCCGCGCCGTGCCAGTGCTTCTCGCCCGGCGGGATCCACACCACATCGCCCGGTCGGATCACCCGGATCGGACCGTCCCAGCCTTGCACATAGCCGGCGCCTGCAGTCACGTAGAGCGTCTGACCGAGCGGATGCGTGTGCCAGGCCGTGCGTGCGCCCGGCTCGAAGGTGACGCGCGCGGCCTGCACCCGCGCCGGAGCGGGTGCGTTGACAATCGAGTCAGCCCAAACAGTGCCGCTGAACCACTCGGCGTTACCGCGCCGGCTTGCGATTGATCCTGCACGCTTGATGTCCATCTTCTGTCCTCCGACTGTTCCAATCTGGAAACGGTTCCAGTTTATCGTCATTGCGAGCGAAGCGAAGCAATCCACGGCTACCGGTCGCGCGGAGCGATCGATTGCTTCGTCGCTATCGCTACTCGCAATGACCAAGGACGACGCTGCCCGCCCCTGGTGTCAGCGCAGCACAAAGCCTTCGTAATTGCGCTGCGCGATCTGCGCGATCCGGTGGCGATAGCCCTGGCCGACATAGGGCATGAACACGCGCGGCTTCCCCGCGATGTTGGCGCCCTGGTACCAGGAATTGGCCTTCGGATAGAGCGTGCGGCTGGCAGCATCCGCAACATGCGCCATCCACGCGCGTTCGGCATCGCGCTCCGGCTCGATCCGCGTCAATCCCTTGGCGCGCATGCTGCCGAGACAAGCCGTGATCCACTCGACATGGTTCTCGCAGGCATGGATCACGTTGCCGATGACAGATGGACTACCCGGCCCGGTCACGACGAACAGGTTCGGGAAGCCCGACACCATCAGGCCGAGATAGGCACGGGGTCCGTCGGCCCAGGCCTCGTTCAACGTCACACCACTGCGCCCGCGGATGTTCATCGCGGCGAGCGCCCCGGTCATCGCGTCATAGCCGGTCGCCAGCACCAGCGCATCGAGCGCGAACGACCGCACCGCGGTCTCGAGGCCGGTCTCGGTGACCGTTGTCAGCGGCTCCGCGCGGAGATCGACCAGGTCGACATGCGGCAGATTGTAGGTCGCGAAATAGCCGGTATCGATGCAGATGCGCTTGACGCCGAGCGGATAATCCTTTGGTGACAGCGCCTCCGCCGTCGTCGCGTCGTCGACCATACCGCGGATCTTGTCGCGCACGAAGTCGCAGGCGACGTCGTTGACGGCCTCATCGGTCAGGATGTTGGGAAACGCGGTCAGGATGCCGCCGCCGCCCTGCTCCCAGAGCTGTTCATAGCGCGCCCACTGGACCTCCCGCGCCGGTACCGGTGCGTCGAACGCATTCGACGGCACCCGTCCGAACTCCGGCGTCTCGAGGCTCTCGCGATATTTCGCGATCATCGGCTCGGCGGCCGCGATATCGGCGTCGGACAGCGGCGCATTGCGTGCCGGCACCGAATAGTTCGGCGTGCGCTGGAAGACGGTCAGGCGGCTCGCCGACTTCGCGACCATCGGGATCGTCTGCACGCCCGACGAGCCGGTGCCGATCACCGCAACGCGCAAGCCCGAGAAGTCGATCTCCTGATGCGGCCACTGCCCGGTGTGATAGATCGGCCCGCGAAATCGCTCCACGCCGGGCAGTTTCGGCTTGTTGGGAACAGAGAGATTACCGGTCGCCATCACGCAAGTCGATGCAACGATGCAATCGCCTCGATCGGTGCGCACGGTCCAGCTCTCGCCGGCCTCGTCCCAATCGGCACTGATGACGCGCGTATCGAAGCGGATCAGGGAGCGCAGCTCGAACCGGTCGGCGACGTGCTGCGCATAGCGCAGGATTTCGGGCTGACCGGCGTATTTCTCGCTCCAGCGCCATTCTTGCCGCAGCTCCTCCGACCAGGTGTAGGAATAAAGCAGGCTCGGTATGTCACAGCGCGCGCCGGGATAGCGATTCCAGTACCAGGTGCCGCCGACATCCGACGCGGCCTCGATGCCGATCACCTTCAGCCCGAGCTCGCGCAACCGATAGATCGCATACAGCCCGCCGAAGCCGGCACCGACCACGACGGCATCGCATTCGGCAACCAGCGGCGGCCTCGACCCATGGTCCGGGCTCGTCTGCTCCAGTCTGCTCATTTGTCACATCTCTCCGGCCACAGGAATATTGCCATCGGTGGGAACGCGCGCTAATCTGGAAACGTTTCCAGACTGGAAGCGCATACGATAATTGTCGCCGGGCGTCAACGCGCCGGCCCCCGACAAGGGGAGCTGCGCATACGTCACGAGGCGATCGGGAATCATCAGGGAGTGACCAAGGGATGTTGGACGGCTTTTGTCTTCGCGCGTGCGTAGCGCTCGCGGCAACGATCGGCGCGCTGTCGCCGGCTCTCGCGCAGAAGAGCTATGGCCCGGGGGTCTCGGATACCGAGATCAAGATCGGCAACATCATGCCCTATAGCGGCCCCGCTTCCGCCTACGGCGCGATCGGCCGCACCGAGGCAGCCTATTTCAAGATGATCAACGACCAGGGTGGCATCAACGGCCGCAAGATCAACTTCATCAGCTATGACGACGGCTTCTCGCCGCCGAAATCGGTCGAGCAGGCGCGCAAGCTGGTCGAAGGCGACGAGGTGCTGCTGGTGTTCCAGCCGCTCGGCACCGCGCCCAATGTCGCGATCCAGAAATATCTCAACGGCAAGAAGGTCCCTCACCTCTTCATCGCCTCGGGTGCGACGCGTTTCGGCGATCCCCAAAACTTTCCCTGGACGATGGGCTGGCAGCCGAACTACCAGAGCGAGGGGCGCATCTACGCCAGATACATCCTCGATAAATTCCCGAACGGCAAGATCGCGGTGCTTTGGCAGAACGACGATGCCGGCAAGGACGCGCTCAAGGGGTTGCGCGACGGCCTTGGCGACAAGGCCAGCAGCATGATCGTCGCCGACAAATCCTACGAGCTGACCGACCCGACGCTGGATTCACAGATCGTGGCGCTGCGCGCCTCGGGCGCCGACATCCTGTTCACCTGGGCGGCGCCGAAGGGCGCAGCGCAGACCATCAAGAAGGTCGCCGAGCTCGGCTGGAAGCCGACCTTCTTCCTGACCTCGACCGCGACCTCGGTCGCCTCGGTCATGCGCGCCGCGGGCGTCGAAAACTCGCAGGGCATCATCTCGGTCGCTTACCTCAAGGACCCGACCGACACGATCTGGAACGACGATGCTGAAACCAGGGAATGGCGCACCTTCATGGACAAGTACATGCCCGACGGCGACAAGACCAACGGCAACCACGTCTATGGCTACGCTGCCGCGCAGACGCTGGCGCAGGCGCTCAAGCAGTGCGGCGACGATCTCACGGGCGAGAACGTCATGAAGCAGGCCGCCAGCCTGAAGGATTTTGCGCCGAAGATGATCCTGCCCGGAATCAAGATCAACACCGGCCCGAACGACTTCCGACCGATCGAGCAGTCGCAATTGATGCGGTTCGAAGGCGAGAGCTGGAAGCTGTTCGGCAACATCATCACCGGCGAGGTCGGCAGCGAATAGGACTCCTGTGCCGCCTGTTCAATGAGAGGACGGAACGGGACGCAAAGCTGGGGCAATTCGTGTTGCGAGAGCGCGAAGCTGCGTCCCCATCCTCAGCTGTCATCGCCCGGCTCGACCGGGCGATCCAGTACGCCGCGGCCTTTCGATTCAAGCACCAGCGCCTCTGGAATACTGGATCACCCGCATGCGCGGGTGATGACACCGAACAAGCCGTTTGACATTTGAATCACAGTTCGTGCATCTCCCGCCCCTATCCGGCCGGCGTCAGGATCGCCTGCTGCGCCGCATGCCAGCTCTCTTCGTCGGGCGCGCAGAGCAAGCCGCCGGTCAGATTGACCGGCCTGTAGGGTGATCCGTCGAAATGCGCGCTGTAGCCGCCGGCCTCGCGATGCAACAGCCAGCCGGCGGCATGATCCCACGGCATCAGCTTGTTGTAGAACAGCAGGTGGCAATGGCCTGACGCCGCCATGCGATACTCGTGCGCTGCGCATCGGAGCCAGGCGCTGGCGCCGAGCTTGGACAGATTGCCGGCCACGATTGCGCGCAGCGGCTCGGGCAGGAAGTTGACGCCGACCACCGCGTCCATCTGCTTGACCGGCACCGCCGGCGCCACCTTCAAATCATGCCGCCTGCCGTCCGGCAGCTCGAGCCACGCCCCCTCGCCGCGCAGCGCGAATGCGGTATCGTTGCTGACGGGATCATGGATCGCGCCGAACACGATCTCGCCGCGCATCGTGGCGGCCACCATGCTGCCGAACAGCGGCAGGCCGGAAGTGAAGTTCCGGGTGCCGTCGATCGGATCGATGATGAAGGCAAGCTCCGCAGTTCCGACCTGATCGAGCGCGGCCGGATCACGCGCCGTGCCCTCCTCCCCGATCACGGTGGCATTCGGAAACGCCCGGAGCAGCGCCGCCGATATCGCCTGCTCGGCGAGTTCATCGGCTTCGGTGACAACGTCGAACGCCGATGTCTTGGTGCGGACCTCGATCTCCCGCACGCGGCGAAAGCGCGGCATGATCTCGGTGCGGCCGACCTCGGCGAGGATGTTTCCGATGGTCAGCGCATCGGCATGGGACAGTTTCACCCGGCATTCTCCTGCGTTGCGTCAGTATCCTGTCGTGGAATCATGACTGCGCGGCAGTCACCGGCGCTGGTTGTAGACATCGATACAGACGGCGCCAAGCAGGACGAGGCCCTTGATCACCTGCTGATAATCGATGCCGATACCGAGGATCGACATGCCGTTGTTCATCACGCCCATGATCATGGCACCGACCACCGCACCGCCGACCCGGCCGACGCCGCCATAGGCCGACGCGCCGCCGATGAAGCAGGCGGCGATCACGTCGAGCTCGAAGCCGAGGCCGGCCTTCGGCGTCGCGGTGTTGAGCCGTGCGGCGAACACCAGCCCGGCGAGCGCGGCGAGCACGCCCATGTTGACGAAAGTGAGAAAGGTCAGCCGTTCGGTCTTGACCCCCGACAGTTTCGCCGCCTTGGCGTTGCCGCCGACCGCATAGATCTGCCGGCCGACCACGGTCCTCCGCGTGACGAAGCCGTAGAGCGCGATCAAGGCCGTCATGATCACGAGCACGTTCGGCAGACCCCGATGCGAGGCGATCAGGTATGTGAAGTAGAGCACGGCCCCCGCCAGCGCGACGCTCTTGACGATGAAGAATGCATAAGGCTCGACCTCGATGCCGTGCGCCTGCTCGCGCGCCCGGCTCCTGGCGCTCGCCAGCACCAGCACGAACGCCAGCACGACGCCGATCAGGAGCGACGTCGGGTAATGCGTGCCCGCACCGGGGAACAGTTCGGGAATGAAGCCCGACGACAGCTTCTGGAAGGTCGACGGGAACGGCCCGAGCGACTGTCCTTGCAGCACCGCGAGCGCAAGCCCTTTGAACACCAGCATACCCGCCAGCGTCACGATGAAGGACGGGATCTTGAAGTAGGCGACCCAGTACCCCTGGGCTGCGCCGATTGCGCCGCCGAGCAGGAGGCAGGCGACGAACGCGATCGGATAGCCGACATGGTAGCGCACCATCAGCACCGCCGCGACCGCGCCGACGAAGCCCGCGACCGAGCCGACCGAAAGATCGATATGCCCGGTGACGATCACGAGCAGCATGCCGAGCGCCATGATGACAATGTAGCTGTTCTGCAGCACAAGGTTGGTGAGGTTGAGCGGCTGCAACAGCGTGCCGTCGGTGACGATCTCGAAGAACAGCATGATCGCGAGCAGCGACAGCAGCATGCCGTAATTGCGCAGATTGTTCTTGATGAAGCCGGAATGCCTGGGAGACTCGGGAAGTGACACCGTCTTGTCGGTCATCGCGCCTCTCCTCCGGCACGTGCCACGCCGTCATCGGCGCGGTTTCCAGACATTCTGACATTGCGCATGATGGCGCGCATGATCTTCTCCTGGGTCGCATCGTCCTTGTCGAACTCGCCGACGAAGGCGCCGTCATTCATCACGCAGATCCGGTCGCAGATGCCGAGCAGCTCAGGCATCTCCGACGAGATTACGACGACGCCCCTGCCCGCCTCGGCGAGCTCGTTGATGATGGAATAGATCTCGTACTTTGCCCCGACGTCGATCCCGCGCGTCGGCTCGTCCAGCAGCAGTACCTTCGGATCGGTCATCAGCCATTTCGACAGCACGACCTTCTGCTGGTTGCCGCCCGAGAGGTCACCGGTCGCCTGGTAGACGTCGGAGCAGCGGATCCGCATCCGGGTGCGATAGTCGCTCGCGGCCTTCAACTCGACGACATCGTCGATCACCCCGCGCTCCGACACCTTGCGGAGGCTCGCCACCGTCACGTTCTTGCGGACGTCGGCGGCAAGGATCAGCCCAAGCTGCTTGCGGTCTTCGGTGACATAGGCAAGTCCGGCAGCGATCGCCGCCGGCACGCTGGAGAGATCGGCCTCATCTCCGTCGAGCCGGACCTTGCCGGAAATGTTGTACCCCCACGCGCGGCCGAACAGGCTCATGGCGAACTCGGTGCGGCCGGCGCCCATCAGGCCGGCGATGCCGACCACCTCGCCGCGGCGCACGTTGAAGTCGACGTTCTTGATCACCTGCCGCTCGGGATGCAGCGGATGATACACCGACCAGTTCTCCACACTCATCACGGGTTCGCCGATCTCGGCGCTTCGCTCCGGAAAGCGATGCGCGAGATCGCGGTCGACCATGCTGCGGATGATGCGGTCTTCCTCGATCCGCTCGGTGCGGCAGTCGATGCTGTCGACGGTGCGGCCATCGCGCAGCACCGTGATGCGGTCGGCGACCCGCGCGACCTCGTTCAGCTTGTGCGAGATCAGGATCGAGGCGATGCCCTGCTCGCGGAAGGCCAGGAGCCGTTCGAGCAAGGTGGCGCTGTCCGCCTCGTTGAGACTTGCGGTCGGCTCGTCGAGGATCAAAAGGCGCACCCGCTTGGACAGTGCCTTGGCGATCTCAACCAGCTGCTGCTTGCCGACGCCGAGGTCGGTGATCAGCGTATCCGGAGACTCCCGCAAGCCGACCTGCGCCAGCAGCTCGGCGGTCCGCCGATGCACCGCGTGGCGGTCGATGACGCCGAAGCGCGACGGCGGATGCGACAGAAAGATGTTCTCGGCAATCGACATCAGCGGGATCAGCGCCAGTTCCTGATGGATGATGATGATCCCGAGCGCCTCGCTGCCATTGATGTCGCGGAATCGCCGCTCCTCGCCGTCGAACACGATCGACCCGTCATAGCTGCCGGCGGGGTAGACCCCGCTCAGCACCTTCATCAAGGTCGACTTGCCGGCACCGTTCTCCCCGACCAAGGCATGGATCTGCCCTGCCTCGACGGTGAAGCTCACGTCGCGCAGCGCCTGCACGCCGGCAAAGCTCTTGCTGACGCCGCGCATCTCAAGCATTGCCGTCATCGGATCATATCCTGCAGCGTCGATCGTCGCCGGCACGGCTCGCCGCCGCCCATCCGCCCTACTCGAATTGCGAGCGCTTATAGTAGCCGCTGTCAATCAGGACTTTCTCCCAATTGGTCTTGTCCACCACGACCGGCTTGAGCAGATAGGACGGAACCACCTTGACCCCGTTGTTGTAGGTCTTGGTGTCGTTGACGCTGACCTCCTTCTTGCTCAGCACGGCATCGACCATGTCGGCCGTAACCTTGGCGAGATCGCGCGTGTCCTTGAAGATGGTCGAATATTGCTCGCCGCGCAGCATCGCCTTGACCGAAGGCACTTCCGCATCCTGCCCGCTGATGAACGGCATCGGCTGGTCCTTGCTGCCGTAGCCGACGCTCTTCAGCGAGGAAATGATGCCGATCGAGAGGCCGTCATACGGCGACAGCACCGCATCGACGCGCTTCTTGCCGTAGAAGGCGCTGAGCAGATTGTCCATCCGCGCCTGCGCGGTCGCGCCGTCCCAGCGCAGGGTTGCGACCTTGTTCATGCCGGTCTGGCCGCTGCCGACCACGAGCTTGCCGCTGTCGATATATGGCTTCAACACCGACATCGCGCCATCGTAGAAGAAATAGGCATTGTTGTCGTCGGGCGAGCCGCCGAACAGCTCGATGTTGAAGGGACCCTTGCCGTCCTTCAGCCCCAGTGCATTCACGATCGAGCTCGCCTGCAGCACGCCGACCTGGAAATTGTCGAACGTTGCGTAATAGTCGACATTGGGGGTATCGCGGATCAGACGGTCATAGGCGATCACCGTGATGCCCTGGGCCTTGGCCTGCTTCAGAGCGTCGGACAGCGTGGTGCCGTCGATCGCCGCGATGACCAGCACCTTGGCGCCCTTGGTCACCATGTTCTCGACCTGGGAGAGCTGGTTCGGAATGTCGTCTTCGGCATATTGCAGATCGGTGCCGTAGCCGCGCTCCTTCAGCACCTTGACCATGTTGTTGCCGTCGTCGATCCAGCGCGCCGAGGATTTGGTCGGCATCGCGATGCCGATAGTCGGCTTGCTCTGGGCCAGCGCATCCGATGCGGCCGCGGAGAGACCTATTAACGCCAGCGCAAACAAGGCGGTCTTCAATCTGAACATGCTTCGCTCCCTCGATTTTTTTTTGAGTTGGATTACCGTCGTCGTGGACAGCGTCAATCGACCGCCATCATCCGGCCGCCGATCTATGGCGATGTCGGATTTGCGCCGGGACCGCCACCAACCGAAATTGCGGGATGTCGATTGAACCCGTCAACAGCGCCAATGCTCGCTCCGCACGATCAGCCATGTCGATCAGCCAAGTCGATCCTGCCATGCCGGGTTCACCTGCGAGCCATGTCGTGGGACTGATGAGGTGGACGACCATGAGGCGCCTGTCTCCCGGAATCGTCGACGAGCGCCGGCGTGCGCCAGAGCGTCTGGCGGTACGGCACGTGCCTCTGGCAACTTTTGGTGGATGGCGCCCCCATGGATACAAGCACCGACCGCCCATTTATTTCACCATCCGAATAAATCCATCGGAAAGCGGAGGATCATGGGGTGCAAACTCCCGGAATTGGCTGGCACGACCACCTTCAACTAGGTGGCGCCGCTGCTTCTGGCAACCTTCGGTGGGATTGTGCCCTTACCATACTAGGGATGCAAGGGTCATTTATTTCACTAAACGAATAAATTGATCGGGACTGTCGCTCGGCGGCGGCGGCGGCCTTCAGGCATCGATGTCAGAGAGATCACCGACGACAAGCAGCGCCTCGGCGAAATCGTCATCGCTGAAATAGGTGCTGCGGGTGATGACCACGGGAATGCCGGCCTGCGCCGCGGCGGCGAGGCCGTTGCCGGAATCCTCGACCGCGATGCAATCCGCCGGCCCGAGCCCGAGCCGCGCCAGCACCTCGACATAGACATCCGGCGCCGGCTTCTTGCGTGGCACGTCGTCGCTGGCGACGATCGCCTCGAACAGATCGACCCAGTCCACCCCAAGCGCAACCGAGAGCAGCGCCTCGATATGGCCATGCGAGGTCGTCGTGGCGATCGCCAGGCGCTGGCCACGGCGGCGCGCGCCGGCGAGCCAGGCCCGGACGCCCGGCCGCAAGGGGCAACCGCCTCCCGCGATCAGCGCCGCGTAACGCGCGGTCTTGATCCGGTGCAGGTCGGCGATCTCGGCGAATGTCAGCGAGGGAACCGCATTGCGCTGGTCGAAAGCACGAATGCGCTCCTTGCCTCCGGCGGTGCGAAGCAGCCGCGCGTAGGTGACCTGATCCCAGAACCAATCGAGCCCTGCTTCGGCAAACGCCTCATTGAAGGCGCGGCGATGCACTTCCTCGGTCTCGGCAAGCGTGCCGTCGACATCGAAGATCAAGGCACGCCCGCTTGCGATGATGTCGCGCATCCCCGCGGAGCGGATCATCGCGAGCGCCTGGTTCATCGTCCCTCGCCCGCCCCTTTCGCGAACACGCGGCTGGCCAGCACGTCGCCGGCCTCGATCGACATTACGTCGTCGGCGGTGAGCGTACGGTCGAGCTTCGCCACGATCCGGTTGGCCTGGCGCAGCCGGATGCGGTCCAGCGCGTTCCGGATCGAGCGGGCGTTGGAGAACAGCGGCTGTTCCTTGCGGATGCCGATATACCGGGTGAAGGCCTCCCGCGCCTCCGGAGAGAAACGATAATTCTGCTGCTGCAACATCAGCTCGGCGATCCACAGCAGCTCGCCGTCCGAATAATCAGGGAAGTCGATGTGATGGGCGATACGGGAGCGGAATCCCGGATTGCTCTGGAAGAATTTCTCCATGCGGTCGCCATAGCCCGCCAGGATCACCACCAGATCCTCGCGTTGCGCTTCCATGATCTGCAGCAGGATCTCGATCGCCTCCTGCCCGTAGTCGCGCTCGTTATCGGGACGATAGAGATAATAGGCCTCGTCGATGAACAGCACGCCGCCCATCGCCTTCTTCAAGATTTCTTTCGTCTTCGGCGCGGTGTGGCCGATGTATTGCCCGACGAGATCATCGCGCGTGACGCTGATGACGTGTCCGCGGCGCACGAAGCCGAGCTTGTGCAGGATGCCGGCCATCCTGAGCGCAACCGTGGTCTTGCCGGTGCCGGGATTGCCGGTGAACGACATGTGCAGGGTCGGGAATGTCGTCGCCAGCGCCATCTTCTGCCTGATGCGTTCGACCAGCAGGAGCGATGCGATCTCACGGATGCGGGTCTTCACCGGCTTGAGGCCAATCAGTTCGGAATCGAGCTGGTCGAGCACGTCCCCGATGCCGAGGTCGGCGAATTCATGCCAGAGGTCGATGGTCTGGAGCGGGGTCTCGCCGATCTGTTCGCTGATCTGTTCTTGCGCTTGCGTCATTATCCTCTCGCTTTCAGAAAAGCTCCGTCGCCGCTGCGGCGACGACGGAGAAGTGCATCCGGACCAGACGGTCGAGGGAGCAACCCGCCTGGCTTGTCAACCGGACGCGGTCACTGATCTGCGTAGCGCTCGCCCTCGGGGCGATCAGCCGCATAGGAATGCGTCGCGTAACGGAGGTTGCGTCCGGCAGCCTCCGAGCGGTCGAGCCGGAAGCCGGGCTCCTCGCGCGGCCGGTTAACGATGAAGGAGATGCGAACCGACTCCCAGCCGTGGCCGGAATCAAAGCCGGAGATCCGGATGTAGCGGTCGCCATAGACCCGCCGGCAATCGGCGAGTTCCTTCATGATGCCGGCCGCATCGCGCAGGTCGAACATCGGCAGGCCCCACATGTCCCAATAGGTGTTGCGAGGGTGCGGATCGTCGGTGAACTCGATGTTCACCGCCCAACCCTTGTCGAGACAGTATTGCACCTGCGCAGCGATCTGCTCATCGGTGAGATCGGGCAGGAAAGAAAAGCAGCCTTGGGTCACGCGCATGAGAAACTCCTGTCAGACCGCCATGCTCGGCGTGGGAACGAAATCGGGGGCATCCGTCGATTCGTAGTTGAAGGTGACGTCCTTCCAGACATCGAGCGCCTCGCGCAGCGGCGTGCAGGTCTGCGCCGCCTTGGCCAGGATCTCCGGTCCCTCGTGGACGTAGTCGCGTCCCTCGTTACGGGCGAGGATCATGGCTTCCAGCGCGACGCGGTTGGCGGTGGCGCCGGCCTGGATGCCGCGGGGATGGCCGATGGTGCCGCCGCCGAATTGCAGCACGACGTCCTCGCCGAGCAGGTCGAGCAGCTGGTGCATCTGGCCGGCATGAATGCCGCCGGAGGCCACCGGCATCAGCTTGTTGAGGCTCGCCCAGTTCTGGTCGAAGAACACGCCGTGCTCGAGCTGCATCGGATTTAAGTCCTCGCGGCAGATATCGTAGTAGCCGCGCGTGGTATTCGGATCACCCTCGAGCTTGCCGACAACGGTGCCGGCATGGATATGATCGACGCCGGCGAGCCGCATCCATTTCGCGATCACGCGGAACGAGACGCCATGGCTGCGCTGCCGCGTGTAGGTCGAGTGACCGGCACGATGCAGATGCAGGATCATGTTGTTCCTGCGCGCCCACTTCGCCATCGACTGGATCGCCGTGTAGCCGATCACGAGGTCGATCATGACGATGTTGGAGCCGAGCTCATGAGCGAACTCGGCGCGCTCGTACATGTCCTCCATGGTCGCCGCGGTGACGTTCAGATAGGTACCCTTGATCTCGCCGGTCGCGGCCTGCGCGCGGTTGACTGCCTCCATGCAGTACAGGAAGCGCTCGCGCCAGTGCATGAAGGGCTGCGAGTTGATGTTCTCGTCGTCCTTGGTGAAGTCGAGCCCGCCCTTCAGCGCTTCATAAACGACACGGCCGTAGTTGCGGCCGGACAGGCCAAGCTTCGGCTTCACCGTGGCACCGAGCAAGGGACGGCCGAACTTGTCGAGCCGCTCGCGCTCCACCACGATGCCGGTTGCCGGGCCCTGGAAGGTCTTCACATAGGCGACCGGCAGCCGCATGTCCTCGAGCCGCAACGCCTTCAGCGGCTTGAAGCCGAACACATTCCCGATGATCGACGCGGTCAGGTTCGAGATCGAGCCCGGCTCGAACAGATCGAGGTCGTAGGCAATGTAGGCGAAGTAGCTGCCCGGCGAATTCGGCACCGGATCGACGCGATAGCACTTTGCGCGATACTTCTCCGCGGCGGTCAGCCGATCGGTCCACACCACGGTCCAGGTCGCGGTCGAGGATTCACCGGCCAGCGCAGCGCAGGCCTCGGTCGGATCGACACCGTCCTGGGGCGTGACGCGGAACAGCGCGATGACGTCGGTGTCCTTGGGCTCGTAGTTCGGCTCCCAATAGCCCATCCGCTTGTATTCCATCACGCCGGACTTGTAGCGATCCTTGCCACGCACGGTCATCGATTGCTGAATGTTCATCTGAATCTCCTGTCTTTCGCTGGCCATTGCTCAGGCGGCCTGGGTCATCTTTCCAATCTGCGGGTCGAGCGCGCCGGCGCGGTAGCGACGGGCCATCTCGGGCAGTGCAACCACCTTGATCCGGGCGGCATTACCGGCCGTGCCGAACTGCTCGAAGCGGTCGCGGCAGAGTTCGCGCAGCGCATCCATCGCCGGCTTGAGGAATTTGCGCGGATCGAACTCGCTCTTCGACTGCACGGCGACCTTGCGGAAGGCCGCCGCCATCGCCAGCCGACAATCGGTATCGATATTGACCTTGCGCACGCCATGCTTGATGCCGCGGACGATCTCCTCGACCGGCACACCCCAGGTCTGCGGCATCTCGCCGCCGAACTGGTTGAACATGTCCTGCAGCGGCTGCGGCACCGAGGACGAACCGTGCATCACCAGATGCGTGTTCGGCAGGCGCGTGTGAATCTCCTCGACCACGCGCATCGCCAATATCTCGCCGTCGGGCTTGCGCGTGAACTTGTAGGCGCCATGCGATGTGCCCATCGCGATCGCGAGCGCGTCGACCTTGGTGGCGCGCACGAACTCAACCGCCTGGTCGGGATCGGTGAGAAGCTGATCGTGGCTGATCGTGCCTTCGACCCCGTGACCATCCTCCTGCTCGCCGCCGCCATGCTCGAGCGAGCCGAGCACGCCGAGCTCGCCTTCGACCGACGCGCCGACCCAGTGCGCCATGTCGACCACCCGGCGGGTGATGTCGACATTGTAGTCGTAGTCGGCCGCGGTCTTGGCGTCGGCCTTGAGCGAGCCGTCCATCATGACAGAGGTGAAGCCGTAGCGGATCGCGGTGGCGCAGGTCGCCTCCTCGTTGCCGTGATCGAGATGCAGGCAGAGCGGGATCTGCGGATACATCTCCTCCAGCGCGTCGATCATCTTCGCCAGCATGATGTCGTTGGCGTAGGACCGCGCGCCGCGCGACGCCTGGATGATGACCGGCGCGTCGCAGGATGCCGCCGCCTCCATGATGGCGAGGCCCTGCTCCATGTTGTTGATGTTGAAGGCCGGCACGCCGTAGCCGCGTTCGGCGGCGTGGTCCAGCAATTGCCTCAGGGTGATCCGCGCCATGGTGGCGTCCTCCTCTCAATTCGCTCGTTGAATGAGCTGTTTTGCTGCGGCTGCGACCGCCGCAGGCGTGATGCCGAATTCCCGGTAGAGCACATCGGCCGGTGCCGAGGCGCCGAAGCCGGTCATGCCCACGAACGCACCGGCCTCGCCGAGCCAACGCGCCCAGTCGCCTTCGACTGCGGCTTCCACGCCGACGCGCGGGGCGCTGCCCAGCACCTTCGTGCGATAATCGCGCGGCTGCTGGCGGAACAGGTCGAAGCACGGGGCCGAGACGACCGCGGCCTGTACCCCGTCTTCCGCCAGCAGCTTTGCGGCTTCGAGCGCGATCGCCACCTCCGAACCCGTTGCAATCAGGGTGACGTCACGCGCGAAGGCCGGCTCGACGAGAACGTAGGCGCCGAGCGCAACCTGGTTGTCTTTGATATCGGTGCGGACCGTCGGCAGCGCCTGCCGCGACAGGCAGAGGATCGACGGCGAACTCTCCGCCTTCAGCGCGCAGTCCCAGGCTTCCGCCGTCTCGACCGCATCGGCCGGACGGAACACCAGCACGTTCGGGATTGCGCGCAGAGCCGCCAGATGCTCGACCGGCTGATGCGTCGGCCCGTCCTCGCCCAGCCCGATCGAATCGTGGGTCATGACATGGATGACGCGGATCCCCATCAGCGCCGCGAGACGGATCGCCGGCCGGCTGTAATCGGCGAAGCTCAGGAAGGTGCCGCCATAGGGAATGAGCCCGCCATGCAGCGCGATGCCGTTCATCGCCGCGGCCATGCCGTGCTCGCGGATGCCGTAGTGGATATAGCTGCCGTCGAGCGTTTCCGGCCGCACCGAAACCTGCGACTTCGCCTGCGTCAGGTTGGAGTGCGTCAGATCGGCCGAACCACCCAGCAGATTGGGCAAGGCCTCCGCGATCACGTCGATGACCTGCTGCGAGGCTTGCCGCGTCGCGAGCTTCGGTCGCTCGGTCGCAAAGCGCTCGACGAGCGCCGCCATCGCCTTGGTGTAGGTGCAGGGCAGTTTCCGGTTCAGCGCATCGTGGAACGGCGACCGTTCGCCCTTGTCTGCCTTGCAGGCGACACGCGAACGCTCGATCCAGGCCCGCCGCGCGTCACGGCCACGGCCGCCGAGCTCGCGCCATTCGGCCAGAACCACATCGGGGATCTCGAACGCCGGATACGGCCAGCGCAGCGCGCTGCGGGTCTTCGCCACCTCATCGGCACCGAGCGGCGCGCCATGCACCTTCTCGCTGCCCTGCCGGTTCGGCGCACCGAACCCGATCACCGTGCGGCAGGCAATCAGCGACGGACGATCGCTTGACCGTGCCTGCCTGATCGCCGCGGAGATGGCCTGCGGATCGTGGCCGTCGATGCGGCAGACGTTCCAGCCGCTGGCCGCAAACCGCGCAGCCTGATCGTCCGAACAGGACAGCGAAGTCGCACCGTCGATCGAGATGCGGTTGTCGTCGAACAGAACGATCAAGCGGTTCAGCCGCAAATGGCCGGCGAGCGAGATCGCCTCTTGGCTGAGGCCCTCCATCAGGCAACCATCGCCGGCGATCACATAGGTGTAGTGGTCGACGAGGTCGTCGCCGAAACGGGCGTTCATCAGCCGCTCGGCGAGCGCCATGCCGACCGCGGTCGCGACGCCCTGCCCGAGCGGCCCGGTTGTGGTCTCTACGCCAGGCGTATGGCCATATTCGGGATGCCCCGGGGTCTGCGAGCCCCACTGCCGGAACGCCTTGAGCTGATCGAGCGTCATGCTCTCGTAACCGGTGAGATAAAGCAGCGCATAGAGCAGCATCGAGCCGTGGCCGGCCGACAGGACGAAGCGGTCGCGGTCGGGCCAGGCCGGATCCGCCGGATCAAATTTCAGGAAGTCGGTGAACAGCACGGTGGCGACATCGGCCATGCCCATCGGCATGCCGGGATGGCCGGCTTTCGCCTGCTCCACCGCGTCGATGGCGAGGAAGCGGATGGCGTTGGCCATCTCGTCGTGTGCGACGTCAGGGCGGCTGGTAACGGACGCAAGTGCGGTCGTCATATCGTTCGCCTCTTTCGTTCGATCAGTTGCAGGATCAGCGGGGTCAGGATCAGCTGCATCGCGAGGTCGAGCTTGGCGCCGTGCACCACGATCGAGTTGGCGCGCGACATGAAGCTGTTCGGGATCATCGAGAGCAGATAGGGAAAATCGATGCCGCGCGGGTTCTTCAAGCGGATCACGACCATCGATTCATCCGGCGTCGGGATCCAGCGCGCGATAAATGGATTCGACGTGTCGACCGTCGGCACGCGCTGGAAGTTGATGTCGGTCTCGGTGAATTGCGGGCAGATGTAATTCACATAGTCCGGCATGCGGCGCAGGATGGTGTCGGTCACCGCCTCGGTGGAGTAGCCACGATGGCTGCGATCGCGATGCAGCTTCTGGATCCATTCGAGGTTGATGACCGGCACGACGCCGATCTTGAGGTCGGCGTGCTGCGCGACATTCACCTTGTCGGTGACCACGGCGCCATGCAGGCCCTCGTAGAACAGCAGGTCGGAATTCTCGGGCAGCGCTTCCCAGGCGGTGAAGGTGCCGGGCTTGGCGCCGTAGAGCCGCGATTCCTCCTCGTCGTGCACATAGTGCCGCGTCGTTCCGGTGCCGGTCTCGGCATAGTCGCTGAACAGCTTTTCCAGTTCCTCGAACAGATTGGTCTCGGGGCTGAAATGGCTGAAGTGCTTGTTGCCGCGCTCGGCCTTCTCCGACATCATGCTGCGCATCTCGGCGCGGTCGTAGCGGTGGAAGGCGTCGCCCTCGATGTAGGCCGCAACCACATTCTCGCGGCGGAAGATGTTCTCGAACGTCTTCTTCACCGAGGTGGTGCCGGCGCCGGACGAGCCGGTGATCGAGATGATGGGATGTCGACGAGACATGCGTTCCCCCTCAGCGGAACAGGCCGCGCCGCGCGAACAGCGGGGCATCGCTGCTCTCGAACAACGGCTCGACGGTCAGGTGGATCGCATCGACGTCGCGCACGGCGCGCGCCGATCCCATGATGAGCGGCACCCGCTGATGCGGCGTCCGTGCCGATAGTTCGAGGATGCGCGCCCGGCCACTCGACGCGGCGCCGCCCGCCCATTCCATGATCAGTGCGATCGGATGCGCCTCGTACAGCAGGCGCAACCGGCCTTCGCGGTAACCCTGGCGCGCATCCGCCGGATACAGGAACACACCGCCCCGCATCAGGATTCGGTAGGCTTCCGCCACCAGCGAACCGATCCAGCGCATGTTGTAGTCCTGCCCGAGCTCGCCATTCACCCCGGCGAGGCAGTCGTCGATGTAGTTGCGCACCGGGCCGCTCCAGTGCCGCCGGTTCGAGGCATTGATGGCGAACTCCGACGCGCCCTGTGGCACCCGCAGGTCACGCGCAGTCAGGACGAACTCGCCGGTTCGCGGGTCGAGCGTGAAACAGTCGACGCACTGGTCGAGCGCCAGCACCAGCACGGTCTGCGGACCGTAGATGAAGCAGCCGGCGGCACATTGCGCCGTGCCGGGCTCGAAGAAGGTCGAGATGACGTCGTTGCCCTTCGGCCGGATCGAGAAGATCGTGCCGATCGAGATATTGTTTTCGAGATTGGCGGAGCCATCGAGCGGATCGATCGCGACACAGAGCGGCGCGTCGGGATCGAGCGTCTCGGGCAGCTCGACCTCCTCGGACAGAACCGCAGCGACCGGCGCGGCCCGCAGCGCCTCGCGCATCAGGCGGTCGGCGACGATGTCGATGGTCTTCTGGCGATCACCGTCCGGATTGACGCCGCCGCTCTCGCCGCCGATGCCGGCGAGCGGCCCGGCGGCAATGATGCGCGACAGCTCGATCGCGGCACCGGCAAGCGCTTCAATCACCGTGACGGTCGCGGCACGCAACGGGTTGTGCTGCGTCGGCCACTCCAGATGGGCATGTAATGCAGGACGAATCTCCACCGGCCTCTCCCTATGATCGCGCCCTCTGTCCCGAGGCTTCGAGAGGCGACCTCAGGGGAGTCGCCTTCGCCGTATCAACGCGCGAATTGCCCAATTAGGGAAATTTTATTATCTTTGGTCCGAGCAAAGTATTTCTTATGGAGCTGTCATGGCCGGCAACTTCTCGCGGGATCTCACCATCCGCCAGCTGCGCGCATTGTCGACCTTGCACGAGGCCGGCTCGATCACGTCCGCGGCCAACCGCTTGAACCTGACGCAGCCGGCGGTGACACTGCAGCTTCGCAACCTGCAGGCGCTCGCGGGTTTGCCGCTGATCCAGCGCACCGGCGACGGCATGGCGCTGACGGATGCCGGCGCGCATGTGCTGACGCTGGTCGAGCGGATCGAAGCGGCGTTGAAGGATTGCGAGCAATCGCTCGACATGATCGCGGGTCGCAGCGGCGGCCGCGTCGCGATGGGCGCGGTCTCTACCGCGAAATACTTCGTGCCGTTCGCGATCGCGGCGTTCTCGCGCCGCTTCCCCAAGATCGAAGTCACGCTGCGGATCGGCAACCGCGAGGAGATCCGCGACGCGCTGCGCGGCTACGATCTCGACATCGCCGTGATGGGCCGGCCGCCGGCCGATGTCGAGGTCGAGATGAAGCCGCTCGGCCGGCATCCGCACTTCATCATTGCCGCACCCGATCATCGGCTGGCGCGACGCCGGCACGTCGCCCCGTCGGAGCTCGCCAATGAAACCTTCATCACCCGCGAGCAAGGGTCAGGTACGCGGATGCTGATGCAGCAATATTTCGAGCGGGTCGGGCTGGAGCCGAAGCTCGGCATGGCCATGGACAGCAACGAGACCATCAAGCAGGCGGTCATGGCCGGGCTCGGCATCGCCTTCATCTCCCAGCATACGGTATTCCATGAGCTGGAGGACGGCCGCCTGGTGGTGCTCAAGGTGAAAGGCCTGCCAATCGTCCGGCAGTGGCACGCGATCCGACGCACCGACAAGATCCTGCTGCCGCCCGCGCAGGCGATGCTGGACTTCCTCGGCAAGGAAGGCTGGCGGTATCTGCCGAATTCCCACTAGCCGCAGCGCGCACGATCGAAAAAATCGAGCCGGTACCGTATGTTAACCATTGAAGTTCCGGCAGACGCATGTCACATCTTGAGTGCGGTCGCGGACCGTATCCCTGCGTGGGAGGATGAACTGCAAAATCAGTCCCCGCCGATGCCTGACTTCAAGGCGTTATTCGAGGCGGCGCCCGGCCTGTATCTGGTGCTGACGCAGCCCGACTTCCGTATCGTGGCAGCAAGTGATGCCTATCTGCGTGCTACCAAGACCGAGCGCGCGGCGGTCCTCGGACGCCACCTGTTCGAGATCTTTCCCGACAATCCGGATGATCCGGCGGCAGACGGAGTGCGGAACCTGCGCGCTTCGCTCGAGCGCGTGGTCCAGTTCCGTCGCCCCGACACCATGTCGGTGCAGAAATACGACATCCGCAAGCCCGAGTCGGAGGGCGGCGGATTCGAGGAAAAGTACTGGAGCCCGCGCAATACGCCGGTGTTCGGGCCGACCGGACAGTTCATCTACATCATCCATCGGGTGGAAGACGTCACCAGCTTCATCCAGCTGAAGCAGCGCGGCGCCGAGCAGGCCGAGCTGACCGACCGGCTGCGCGAGCGCACCGAGCAGATGGAAGCCGAAATCTTCATGCGCGCCCGCGAGGTCGAGGCCGCCCGCGAGCAACTGGAAACCGAGCAGAAGCTGCGCCAGGTGCAGAAGATGGAGGCCGTCGGGCACCTCACCGGCGGCATCGCCCATGACTTCAACAACATCCTGACCGTCATCACCGGCCTGATCGACATTCTCGCAGAGGCGGTCGAGCACGACGCCGCGCTGTCGTCGGTGACAAAAATGATCAGCGACGCCGCATTTCGCGGCGCCGAGGTGACCAAGCATCTGCTGGCGTTCTCGCGGCAGCAGCCGCTGCAGCCGCGCGAAGCCGATCTCAACACGCTGGTGCAGGACACCGCGCGGCTGCTGCGCCCGTCGCTCGGCGAGCAGTTCGAGATCGATACCGCGCTCGAGCCCGACGCCTGGCCGGCCTTCATCGACCCCAACCACATGGCGACCGCGCTGCTCAATCTCGCCGTCAATGCCCGCGATGCGATGCCCGACGGCGGCAAGCTGATGCTGGAGACCAGCAACGTCATCCTCGACGAGGTCTATGCCGCCGCGAATCCCGACGTGCGCGCCGGCGAGTATGTGATGGTCGCGGTCAGCGACACCGGGGGCGGAATCCCTGCGGCAATCCGCGACAAGGTGTTTGAGCCGTTCTTCACCACCAAGGACACCGGCAAGGGCACCGGCCTCGGGCTCAGCATGGTTTACGGCTTCATCAAGCAGTCCGACGGGCATCTCAAGATCTATTCCGAAGAGGGCCACGGCACGTCGATCAAGCTCTATCTGCCGCGCAGCATGGGCGACATGGTCGACGTCGAACCGCCCGCCCCGGTCGACACCCGAGGCGGCCATGAATCCATCCTGGTCGTCGAGGACGATCCGCTGGTCCGCAATTACGTCAGCGCCCAGCTCGAGCAGCTCGGCTACCGCACCATGGTCACCGCCAACGGCCCCGAAGCCCTGGCCGCGGTCGAGAAGGGCTTCGTCTGCGACTTGCTGTTCACCGACGTCATCATGTCCGGCGGCATGAATGGCCGGCAGGTCGCCGATGCGGTGATCGCCAAGCTGCCCTCGGTGCGCGTGCTCTTCACCTCGGGCTATACCGAGGACGCGATCATCCATCACGGCCGTCTCGACCCCGACGTGACGCTGTTGCCGAAGCCTTACCGAAAAGCCGATCTGGCGCGCATGATCCGGCAGGTGCTGACGCAGCCTCCCGCAGCAGCGATGGCCGCCAAGTAACGCTTAGGGTCCAAAGCTCGAACGGCTCTGGATCTTCCAGGCGCCGTCGAGCAGGCTCAGCACATAGAGGGAATCGTAGACCCCGATCACCGATCCGTTCTCGCGGTAGCGCGTGTAGCGGACGGCGTAGTGGGCTTTGGCCGGCGAGGACTGCACCAGCCGGGTCTCGTTCCAGGCGCTGTGGTGCCAGCCGTCCTGCTTGCGCAGCCGCTCGAACAGGTCCATCGGATTGTTGCCGGCATGCTGATAGACGGTGACCACGCCGCCGGCGATCCGCACATGCGGGAAGTGCATTAGCCCATCCATGGCCGCGGCGTCATAGCGATTGAGCGCTGCCATCCAGCACATCAGCACATCCTCGCACTTCGCTTGATCGTCGCGTGAGATCTGCGCCTCGACGGAATAGGTCGCGGCCGGCTCCGGCATCAGGCGTCTCCGCTCTGTTTCTTGATCTGGTCGGCCGGCACGGCGCATCCGGAGAGGAACAGCGCCGCACAGGCCTTGGCGCGTGCTTCGATCTCGTTGCGCGTCAGCACCGGCTTGTGCCCGAACATCACGTCGCGCTGTGGCATGAACACGAACATGCCGAGCAGCATGCCTGCGGCCGCCTCGGTATCATCAAGCACGATCCGCCCTCGCCGCTGCTGCACGCCAAGCCAGCTCGCCAGCGCCGCGATGGTCCGCTGCATGGCCTTCTCGTAGAAGGTCTCGGCAATGTCGGGAAATTTGTCGCTCTCCGCCAGGATGATCCGTTGCAGCGCGATCACCTCGGCATCGAGAATGAGCTCGGCGCAAGTTCGTAATGCAGCCTCCAGCGCCGCCGCAACATTGCGACCGTCGCAGGCGCCGAGATTCACGATGGACACGAACCGGTCCACCCTGTCGGTCACCATGCCTTCGAACAGCGCCAGCTTGGTCGGAATCAAACGATAGAGCGTCTTGGTGGAGACGCCGGCCCGGCAGGCCACGTCGGCGATACTTGCCGCCGCGAAGCCGCGCTCGGAGAACTCGCGCCGCGCCGCCTCGTAGATCAGCGCGCGCGTCTCATCGTCGGAACGAAGCTGCGGCCGCCCGCGACCGCGCCGCTCCGGCACGCCTTGCTCAGTCTGGACTTTGTCGTTCCGGTTCATCCGCGAGCCATGCTTTTAGATGATGACTGTCATTCTATTGACAGCCCCAATATGGGCTCTATTTTGGAAAACATCAAGTTTCCTAATTAATCCCGTGCCCGGACACCGAGATTAGCAAGGTTTTCCAACGGGATAGAGCAGATCAGGAGCCCCTGCCATGAGCCAGCATGAGACATCATTCAAGGCCGAAAGCCAGGTTCCGGCCGAGACCGCCAAGCAATTGATCGCCGCCCCGGAGGCCGCCAAGCCAGCCGCCGCCAAGGGCAAGCTTCGCCGCCTGCTGCTGACCGGCGCAGCACTCGCCGCCCTCGCGGGCGGGGCATGGTACGGCTGGGATTACTGGACGGTCGGCCGGTTTCAGGTCTCGACCGACGACGCCTATGTGAAGGCTGATAACACGACCATCGCGCCTAAGGTCTCTGGCTATCTCAGCGCGGTGCTGGTGGGTGACAACGAGCACGTGCGAGCCGGCCAGATGCTGGCGCGGATCGACGATCGCGATTTCAAGGTCGCGCTGGATCAGGCCAAGGCTGACGTCGCCGCTGCCGAAGCCGCGATCACCAGCAAGCGCGCGCAACTCGACGTGCAGCAGTCGGTGATCGAAGCGGCCCGCGCGACGCTCGCCGTCGACACCGCGACGCAGACCTTCGCCGAGCAGGAGAACAAGCGCTACACCGACCTCGCCGGCACCGGCTTCGGCAGCGTGCAGAACGCGCAGCAGGCGCAGTCGCGCTACGCCAGCGCGCAGGCCGCCGTCGCTCGCGATACCGCAAACCTCGCCTCCGCGCTGCGCCAGGTCGAGCTGCTCAAGGCCGACATCGCCCAGGCGATCGCGGCGCAGGCCCGGGCGACCGCGCTCCAGCATCAGGCCGAGCTGAACCTCGGCTACACCACCATCATTGCCCCGATCGACGGCGTGGTCGGTAACCGCACCCTGCGCACCGGTCAGTTCGTCCAGGCCGGCACGCAACTGATGTCGCTGGTGCCCGCTACCGGCGCCTATGTGATCGCGAACTACAAGGAGACGCAGCTCACCAACGTCCGTAAGGGTCAGACGGTCGAGATCGAGGTCGACATGTTCCCCGGTCAGGTCGTGCGCGGCCATGTCGACAGCCTGGCGCCGGCGAGCGGCCAGGAGTTCGCGCTGCTGCCGCCGGATAACGCCACCGGCAACTTCACCAAGGTGGTGCAGCGCATCCCGGTAAAGATCGTGCTCGACGCAACCAATGTCGACCTGCGGCCGGGCATGTCGGTAATCCCCTCCATCGCGACGCTGTCGCGTCCGACTGAGGAAGCTCCGCACGCAAAAGCCACGCCGAAACTCGCTGTCGCCTCATTCAAATAGGTGATGTCATGTCCGACCTCGCGCTCTCCTCCGCCGCCGCGCCCCGCGCCACTGTTGATCCCAATCGCGCCAGTCTGACCGTCTGGATCTCGATCCTGGCGGCCATGATCGGCGCCTTCATGGCGATCCTCAACATCCAGATCACCAACGCCTCGCTGCTCAACATCGAGGGCGGCATCGGAACCGGCGTCGACAATGGTTCGTGGATCTCGACGTCCTACCTGATCGGCGAGATCGTGGTGATCCCGCTCACCGACTACCTCAGCCGGGTGTTCTCGTTCCGCAAGATCATCATCAGCTTCGCCACGCTGTTCGCCGCCTTCTCGGTCGCCTGTGCCTTCACCCACGATCTGCCGTCGATGATCGCGATGCGCGGCCTGCAGGGCTTCTTCGGCGGCGTCCTGATCCCGATGGCCTTCACGCTCGTTTTCACCAAGCTGCCGAAGCCGCAGCAGCCGATCGGGCTGGCGATGTTCGCGCTCGCGGTGACCTTTGCGCCGGCGATCGGCCCGACCATCGGCGGCTACCTGACCGAAAATTACGGCTGGCAGACCATCTTCTTCGTCAACGTGATCCCGACCGCTGTCATGGTCGCGACCCTCTCTTTCACGCTGGAGCGCCAGCCGATGCAGCTGCATCTGCTCCGCGAAGGCGACTGGCTCGGTATCATCACGATGGCGATCGGTCTGTCGTCGCTGCAGGCGGTGCTGGAGGAAGGCAACAAGGACGACTGGTTCGGCTCGCCCTTCATCGTCAAGCTCGCGGTGATCGCCGCGGTCAGCCTGACCCTGTTCATCTGGATCGAGCTGGTCGTCGAGAAGCCGCTGCTCCGGCTGCGGCTGCTGACGCAGCGCAGCTTCGGCTTCGGCACCATCTCGGCGGTGTTCGTCGGCTTCGCGCTGTTCGGCTCGGTCTATTTGCTGCCCGCCTATCTCGGCCAGGTGCAGCGCTACAATGCCGAGCAGATCGGCCAGGTGCTGGCCTGGACCGGCCTGCCGCAGCTGATCCTGATCCCGCTGGTGCCGAAGCTGATGCAGCGCTTCGATGCCCGCCTGATCGCGTTCACCGGCATGGTGCTGTTCGCGGTCTCCTCCTTCATGAACATCCAGATGTCGCTCGACTATTCAGGCGACCAATTCTTCTATCCGAACATCGTTCGCGCTGTCGGCCAGGCGATTACGCTGGCGCCGCTGTCCGCCATCAGCCTCGGCAGCGTCGCGCCGCAGGATGCGCCGGCGGCCTCCGGCATCTCCAACATGATGCGCAACCTCGGCGGCGCGATCGGCACCGCGCTGCTCTCGACCATCGTCACCAAGCGCGAGCAGTTCCACTCCAACATCATCGGCCAGTCGGTTCATCTCGGCCGCGACGAGGTACGGACCCGGATCGCCGAGGTCACCAACTACTTCCTCAGCCACGGCATCTCGGACCCTGCCACCGCACACAACCAGGCGATCGTGGCGATCGGCAACATCGTGAAGCGTCAGGCGCTGGTGCTTGGCTTCAGTGACGCCTTCGCCGTGATCGGCGTCGTGCTGGTGCTCGCTGCGATCGCGATCGTTCTGACCGGCAAGCCGAAGAGCGCGGCCGGCGGCGCCGGCGCGCATTGAACTCGAGGGCGGCAGCCACGGCTGTCGCCCTGCCCCCTCAGCTCGCCTCGCGCAGCTTGAAGCGCTGGATCTTTCCGGTCTGGGTCTTCGGCAACGCCTCGACGAAAGCGATTGCGCGGGGATATTTGTACGGCGCGATCGTCGCCTTGACGTGATCCTGCAACAACTTGACCTCGGCATCGTCGCTGCGCGCACCCTGCTTCAGCACGACGAAGGCGGACACGATTTGCCCGCGCTCCTCGTCCGGTGCGCCGATCACGGCGCATTCCGCGACATCGGGATGCCCCAGCAGCGCGGCCTCCACCTCGGGGCCGGCGATATTGTAGCCCGCCGAGATGATCATGTCGTCGGCGCGTGCCACGAACGACAGCCGGCCGTTCTCGTCGCTGACGAAGGCATCGCCGGTGATGTTCCAGCCGTCGCGGACATATTTGGTCTGCCTGGAGTCCGCGAGATAACGGCAGCCTGTCGGGCCACGAACCGCCAACTTGCCGACCTGCCCCGGCGGCAGCTCGTTCATGTCCTCGTCGACGATCCGGGCTTGGTAGCCCGAGACGGGCGTGCCGGTGGTGCCGCCGACGGCGCTGCCGGTGCGGTTGGTGATGAAGATGTGCAGCAGCTCGGTGCTGCCGATGCCGTCGAGGATCGGCTTGCCGGTCTTTTTGGTCCAGCTCTCGAACACCGGCGCCGGCAGCGTCTCGCCGGCCGAGACCGCCAGCCGCAGCGACGACAGATCGGCGCCCTTGTCCATCGCGGCCATCATCGCCCGATAGGCGGTCGGCGCGGTGAAGCAGATCGTCGCCTTGTAGGTCTCGATGATCCGGATCATCTCGCTCGGCGCAGCGTTCTCCAGCAGCGTCGCGGTGGCGCCGAAGCGCAGCGGGAAGATCGCGAGACCGCCGAGGCCGAACGTAAAGGCGAGCGGCGGCGAGCCGACGAAGACGTCGTCCGGCGTGACCTTGAGCACTTCCCTCGCATAGCCGTCCGCGACGATCAGGAGATCGCGGTGGAAGTGCATCGTCGCCTTGGGCTCGCCCGTGGTGCCCGACGTGAAGCCGAGCAGCGCGACGTCGTCGCGGCCGGTCTTCACCGCATCGAACTTGACCGGCTTGTTCAGCGCGATCCGATCGAGCTCGGCATCGTGGTTTTGCGTGCCGTCGAAATTGACCACCTGCTTGAGGAATTTGCTGGTCTTGGCGCAGGCCACCAATTCGTCCGCGATGCGGCTGTCGGTCAGGGCCAGCGCAATCTCGGCCTTGTCGACGATCTTGGCCAATTCGCCGGCGCGCAACATCGGCATGGTGTTGACGACGACGGCGCCGGCCTTGGTCGCCGCGAGCCACGCCGCCACCAGCGCCGGGTTGTTGCCCGAACGGATCAGGACGCGATTGCCGGGCTTGACGCCGTAATTCTCCACCAGCGCATGCGCCAGGCGGTTCGACCAGTCGGTCAATTCCTTGTAGGTGCGCTGGCGGCCGTTGCCGATCAGCGCGATGCGATCGCCCATCCCTTGCTCGACGATGCGGTCGGTGAGTTCGACCGCAGCGTTGAGATAATCGGGGTATTTGAATTCCGGTCGGTCGAGCAGCAGCTGCGGCCATTGCTCTGATGGCGGCAGGTTGCGCCGCGCGAAATCGTCGACATGCCCGGATGGGCCGAGCCCGGGAAATTCACCTGACATTCGATTGCCCCTCGCTTTCTATCCAGAAAGGCCAAGACCAAATATCGAGAAGACCAACGTCGTATCGAGGACGCCCGGCAGCGTTCCGATCGCCAATCATTTTATACTTAAAATAATTTGGCGCAAGGGTGCAGAATGGACGCGCCCCTGGAATCTTAGATTTGTGTGAGCTGCCTCAACCGCGCCACCATGTCCGACGCCGGGTCGGCGAGCGGCGCGATCGCGGTGAAATGATTGGCATCGGGCACGGTGCCGAACTGCGTCGCCACGCCGGCCTCGCCCCAGACATCGACGATAGTACGGCTCTGGCGATGATATTCGGCGCTCTCGGTGCCACCGACGACGGCGTCGAGTGTCGCGCCGGCGGGGGCTTTCCAGAGCAGTGGGCTCGCCGCCCTTGGAGCGTCGCGGTCAAGGCCAAGCGCCTTGTTGATGGTGGTGCCGACCAGCGGCTCGAGCTCGAACAGGCCGGAGATCGCGTAAGCAGCCCTGACCAGATTGTTCGGCAACGACGCGTCGAAGGCCGGCCAATCGGTCGCGAGCATGCATGCGGCAAGATGTCCGCCGGCGGAATGTCCCGATACGACCAGCGGCCGGCCGAGTTTCGCAAGTTCACGGCACGCCGCGCGCATCTCGCCGATGATGTCGTCGACCGAGACGGCGGGGCAGAGGTCGTAGCTCGGCACCGCGACGCCGATGCCGTGGCCATTGAGACCGCGCGCGCAGTGGCTCGAGGACGAGCCGTCGAGCGCCTGCCAGTAGCCGCCGTGGATGAAGACGACGAGCGGCCCGCCACGGTCGCCCTCAAAGAGGTCGATGACGTTTCGGGCACCCGGACCATAGGTCAGCCGTCGCGGCGGGTGCTGCTCGCGATAGGCCGCGGCGTCCCTCGCCCAGCCCGCCATCAACGCCGGGTTTTCCGGCACCCGTGCCCGGTTGTTGTATTCGACCTCGTAATCGATCCCGGTCACGGCTTAAGCTGACCTCGCCTTCGCGGAGCGCTGCGCCGAGCCCTTGGCCTTGGCGAGCAGCCGCATCAATTCGCGGATATCCTTCGGCGAGAGGTCGCCGAAGACATCGGCGATCCATTTCTCGTGCTCGGTAGCCATCTTGCGGAATTCAGCGCGGCCGAGCTTGGTCAGCCGGATGAACTGCACGCGGCGATCGGTCTCCGAGGTGCGGCGGTCGAGATGGCCTGATTCAACCAGGCGCTCGACCAGCCCCGTGACGTTGCCGTTGGACACCATCATCCGCTTCGACAGGTCCGACAGCGTCATGCCGTCGGACACCTTGTCGAGCTGGGCCATCAGGTCGAAGCGCGGCAGCGTGACGTCGAATTTCTCGCGCAACCGGCTGCGGACCTCGCCTTCGATCAGCGTGGTGCAGGTCAAGAGGCGCAGCCACAGCCTGAGCTCGGTGCCGTGATCGTCAGGCAGTTCGACGGCTTTGGTTTCAGAATCGAGGTTCATGCGGCGATCGTGCCTCCGCGGCGGGTTCCTGTCGGACCGGTTACTTTGAGCTTCAAGCAATTCGCTGCGCGCCGCAAGGACAATTGCGAATCCTGGCTGGTGCGCCGGCCCGATCCTGCAATTTCTTTAAACTTCAAGCAATTGGCGCGGCGCTTGCATGTGCAGCACTTGCATGCTGCGCGACGATCGCCCTGACGCATTGCCACATCGCTTGCAGCGGTCGCGCGCGTCAGATTAAGCTGAGGCAAAACAGGCTGAGACCAGGTCATCAAGGCAATGGTTGGGGGAGTGAGATGAAGCAATCGACGAAGCTCGTGGGATTGGCGGCGCTGCTGGGTATCGCAATCACGCCGGCGGCAGCGCAGGACAAGATCAAGATCGGCGTGCTGGTCACGACCTCCGGTCCGGCCGCGGCGCTAGGCCAGCAGGTCCGCGACGGCTTTGCGCTCGCGATCAAGGACCTCGGCGGCAAGATGGCCGGCCGCGATGTCGAGATCGTCAACGCCGACGACGAGCTGAAGCCCGACGCTGCCGTGGTCAAGGTGCGCGGCCTGCTCGAGCGCGACAAGGTCGATTTCGTGGTCGGCCCGATCTTCTCCAACATCCTGCTGGCGATCCATCGCCCGGTCACCGACAGCAAGACCTTCCTGATCAGCCCGAATGCCGGCCCCTCCAGCTATGCCGGCAAGGAGTGCAACCCGTTCTTCTACGTGACCTCGTACCAGAACGACCAGGTGCACGAGATCCTCGGCAAGGTGGCGCAGGACCGCGGCTACAAGCGCGTCTACCTCTTGGTGCCGAACTACCAGGCCGGCCGCGACTCCGTCGCCGGCTTCAAGCTCGACTACAAGGGCGAGATAACAGAGGAATCCTACACGCCGCTGAACACGCTGGATTTCCAGCCCGAGCTCTCCAAGATCGCTGCGCAGAAGCCGGACGCGCTGTTCACCTTCATGCCCGGCGGCATGGGCGTGAACCTCGTCAAGCAGTACAAGCAGGCCGGCGCCACCGTGCCTGTGCTCTCCGCCTTCACCGTCGACGAATCCACTTTGCCCGCGCAGCAGGACGCCGCGGTCGGCATGTTCGGCGGCGCCAACTGGGCGCCGAACCTTGATAATCCCCAAAGCAAGAAGTTCGTTGCGGCCTATGAGGCCGCCTATAACGGTGTGCCCGGCACCTATGCCATGCAGGCCTATGACGCAGCGCTGCTGATCGACAGCGCGGTGAAAGCCGTGAAGGGCGATCTCTCCAACAAGGACGCGGTCGCGGCCGCGCTGAAGAAGGCCGACTTCACCTCGCTGCGCGGTAACTTCAAGTTCAACAACAACGGCTATCCGATCCAGGATTTCTACCTCACCAAGGTCGCGAAGCGGCCGGACGGCAAATTCCAGACCGAGATCGTCGAAAAGGTGTTTTCGAATTACGGCGATCGCTACGCCAAGGACTGCGCCGCCAAGTAAGTCACAAAGCGTCTTCAGGCGAAGAGGACACCTGTTCGCGTGAAGAAACCGCGTCAAACAAAAGAGAGGGAAATATGACGATGAAAGACGAGATCGCCGGCATCACCCGCGCCAATGAGGGCATGCAGGGCATTTCCTGGAGCATCCTTGGCCAAACCTACGTGCCGAAGAGCCGCACCGAGCATTCCTTCTCCTGGCACGCCACCTTCCCGCCAGGCACCTTCGTTCCGCCGCACATCCACCCCGACCAGGACGAGTATCTCTACATCCTCGAGGGCAAGCTCGACTTCATGCTGAACGGCGCCGATGAATCAGCCACGCCAGGCGATCTGGTGCGGCTGCCGGCGGGCAAGCCGCACGGCATCTTCAACAAGTCGCAGCAGACGGCCAAGACGCTGTTCTGGGTGTCACCGACGCGCAGGCTCTACGACCTGTTCTGGGCGATCCACAACATGAAGGAGCAGAACCCGGAAGACGTGGTGCGGCTCGCCGCTGAGCACAACATCCACTTCCTGCCGCCGCCTCCGGCGTAACGGAGGCGCCGTTTGTAACTCGTCATCCCCGCGCAAAGGCTTCGCCTTTGTCGCTGGAGGAGCCGCGAAGCGGCGTCTCGAAGGATGCAGGGCCGCCAGCCGGGCCGTGCACCCTTCGAGACTCGCTCCGCTCGCACCTCAGGATGACGCGTGAGAAATTGTAGCGTCCTCCCCACACCGTCGTCCTGGCGAAAGCCAGGACCCATAACCACCGAGTGTCGATTGAGAGTGCGATAGGGGCCCCAGCGTCGCACAACAGCAGGCAGCTGGGGTAATGGGTCCTGGCTTTCGCCAGGACGACACTGAATGCATTCACACTCTCTCAGGGTGACGGATCGGATGTTACCTCCTCACCACGAAGGACAACAGTCTCGGCTCCTACGCGCGCTGTCCTCCCCGAGCCTCCCCGTTACTGCCGCGCCACCACGCGCGCGGCGAAGCCGGCCTTGGCGGCATAGCCGCGGACGATCGCTTCGCGCGCTTCGTAGTTGAGAATGGTATCGACGTCGGTGAAGCCCTGCGGCGCAAGCTGCTCGACGGCGTCGATCACACCCTCCGGCCCGCCGCGGCGGTTGGAGGCGACGATGTCGGCGGTCATCGGCAACCGCTGCCGCTCATAGGCCGCCAGCGCCTGGCGCGGATGCTCCGATCGCGCCAGCATATCGGCGAGGCAGCGCGCATCGAGGACGGCCTGCGACGCGCCGTTAGAGCCGACCGGATACATCGGATGCGCGGCGTCGCCGAGCAGCGTGACCCGGCCGCTCGACCAGTATGGCAGCGGATCGCGGTCGCAGCACGGATACTCCCAGAACTCCGGCGTCGCGTTGATCAGGCCGGTGAAATCGACCTGCGGGATCGTGAAGCTCGTGACATAGGGCATCATCTCGTCGCGCCGGCCGAGATTGGACCAGCCCTCGCGGCGCGGCGGCGGCGAGGAGCCGTCGCCGATCCGCACCAGCACCGCCCAATTCGTGAGACGGCTCGCCGGGCTCGAGCCCGGCGCGATCGGATAGATCACGGCCTTGGCATTGAGCCCGCCGGCGATGATCATCGAGCGTCCGGTCAGGAATGCCGGCCAGTCGGTGGCGCCGCGCCACAGCATCAGCCCGTTCCAGCACGGACCACCCTCGTCCGGAAACAGCGTCTGCCGCACCTTGGAGTGGATGCCGTCGGCGCCGATCAGGATGTCGCCGCGCGCGGTGTGCACATGGGCCCCGCTGCGGTCGAAGAAATAGGCCGAGACGCCGCCCTCATCCTGCTTGAAGGAGCCGAGCCGGCAGCCGGTGCGGATCGCATCCGCGCCGAGCCGGTCGATCACCGCCTGATGGATCACGCTTTGCAGGCGGCCGCGATGGATCGAAAACTGCGGCACGTCGTAGCCGGCATCGAGCCCGCGCTTCTCATGCCAGACCTGCTGGCCATGCCGCGTCAGGTAGAACAGCTCATAGGTGCGGATCGCGACCTCGTCGAGCTTGTCGAGCAGACCGAGCCCCGCCAGCTCGCGGATCGCATGCGGCAATGTGTTGATGCCGACGCCGAGCTCGCGGATCGTCTCCGACTGCTCGTACAGCTCGCAAGCGATGCCGCGCGAGCGCAGCATCAATGCGGTGGTGAGGCCTCCGATTCCGCCTCCGACGATAATCGCCTTCATCGTCCCTTACTCCACTCACAACAGGACGTTTTTACGCTTTGGCCTAGGGTCGCATGGCCCGTTGCCCGGCCGCAAGCGGGTTTGTCGCCCCCGCTCTCGTCCAATCCACGCCGTTTTGCCTTAGGCTTAACATTGCTTCAGCGCATTCCCTTCTATGTCCGTCACCCTGAGGTGCGAGCGGAGCGAGCCTCGAAGGGTCGACGGCCACCAGCCGGGCCGTGCATCCTTCGAGACGCGCTACGCGCTCCTCAGGATGACGGGTTTGGCAATCGCCCCCCAGAACAGTTAATCCGGCACCACCGCGAACGCCTGGATTTCCACCTTGGCGCGATCCTCGATCAGGCCGGCAACCTGGATTGCGGTCATCGCCGGAAAGCGCCGGCCGATCACGTCGCGATAGACCGTACCGATCTCCTTCAGCCGTGCGGAGTATTCCTTGCGGTCGAGCAGGTACCAGGTCATCGAGACGATGTGCTCGGGCCCGGCCCCGCCGGCGGCGGCGACCGCGACGATGTTGCGCAGGGTCTGGCCGATCTGCGCCACGAGATCGTCGGTCTCGAACACGCATTGCCCGTTCCAGCCGATCTGGCCGGCGATGAATATCTGTTTGCCGCGCGCGGCCATGCCATTGGCGTAGCCGATCGGCTTGGCCCACCCTTCCGGTTGCAGGATCTCGATCATCTCAATTGCCCTCGAAAGCGGGTTTCTGCTTGGCGGCGAAGGCCTCGAAGGCGCGGCGGAAATCGCCGGTCACCATGCAGATCGCCTGCGCCTGCGCTTCGGACTCGATCATCTCGTCGACGCCCATCGCCCATTCCTGGTTGAACATCGTCTTGGTCACGCCATGCGCGAACCACGGTCCGTCCGCGAGCGAGCGCGCCAATTCATGCGCGGCGGCAGCAAGCTCCGCCGGCGGCACCAGGCGGTTGTGGAAGCCCCAGGCAAAACCTTCGTCGGCGGTCATCGCGCGGCCGGTGTAGAGCAGGTCGGCGGCATGGCCCTGCCCGATCACGCGCGGCAGCAATCCGCACGCACCCATGTCGGCGCCGGCAAGGCCGACGCGGGTGAACAGGAAAGCGGTCTTGGCCTGCGGCGTCGCCAGCCGCAGGTCGGACGCCAGCGCCAGCATCGCGCCGGCCCCGGCGCAGATACCGTCGATCGCGGCGACGATGATCTGCGGGCATTTGCGCATCGCGCGCACCACCTCGCCGGTCATCCTGGTGAAGGCGAGCAGGTCCGGCATCGCCATCCGCGTCAACGGCTCGATGATCTCGAACACGTCACCGCCGGAGCAGAAATTGCCCTCGGCGCCGGTCAGCACGATGGCGCGGACGTCGGAGGCATATTTGAGGTTGGTGAAGAGGTCGCGCAGCTCCTCGTAGGACTCGAAGGTCAGTGGATTCTTCTTGTCCGGCCGGTTCAGCGTGATCGTGGCGACGCGGCCGCTCGCATCCGTCGACCAGCGGAAGTGCTTTGCGGGATAATCCTTGAACGGCCGGAGCTTTGCTTTCATCTCGGACATGATTTTTCCTTCACCCGGTAAAGACTTCGCCGCCGGCAACCGCGACGGCTTGTCCGTTGATTGACGATGCGCCCTCGGAGGCGAGCCAGAGGATGGTGTCGGCGACCTCCTCCGGCGTCACCAGCCGTTGCATCGGATTGACTTTTGCGAGCGCGGCGCGCGCTTCCTCCTCGCTGCGGCCGGTCTTGGCGACGATGTTGGCCGCGGCATCCGCCACCAGCGGCGTATCGGTGTAGCCGGGACAGACTGCATTCACGGTGACGCCGCGCCGCGCATATTCCAGCGCCAGCGAGCGCGTGAGACCGATGACGCCGTGCTTGGCGGCGACATAGGCCGAGACATAGGCATAGCCGGTGAGGCCCGCGGTCGAGGCCACGTTGATCACGCGGCCGCGGCCGCGCCGCGCCATCCCGGGCAACACGGCCTGCGTCACCAGGAACACGCTGGAGAGATTGCTCGCCAGCATGTCGGTCCACAGCGCCGCGTTCGTCTTGTCGAACGGCGCGCTGCCGGCCTTGCCGGCGTTGTTGACGAGAATATCGATCGGACCGGCCTCGGCTTCGATCTGCGCGACACCCTTGGTCACCGCAGCCTCATCGGTCACGTCGATCGAAACAACTGCGCCGGTATGCTTGTCGAGCGATGCCGCAGTCGCCTTCAGCGCATCGATGCGGCGCCCGGCAACGCTGACGCGCACGCCGCCCTTCGCCAGCGCTATCGCCGTCGCGGCGCCGATGCCGGAACCGGCACCGGTCACCAGCGCATGTGCATTAGGCCAGAAGCGTGTCATGCCTTCCCTCCCGCGGTGGCGCGTTCGAGATTGGCCTCGTATTGCGACTTGCCCGACACATACTGCTTCGGCCACGCGATCTGCTTGACGCCGATCTTGGCGGCTTCGTGCAGCGTCCAGGCCGGATCGGCGAGATGCGGCCGCGCGATGGCGCAGAGATCGGCACGTCCGGCAGCGATGATCGAGTTGGCATGATCCGCCTCCGAGATCGCGCCGACCGCGATGGTGGCGATGCCGACCTCGTTGCGGATCTTGTCGGCGAACGGCGTCTGGTAGAGCCGGCCGTAGATCGGATGGTCGTCTGCCCAGACCTGCCCCGAGGAACAGTCGATCAGATCGGCGCCGGCCGCCTTGAACAGTTTTGCAAAGGCCAGCGCGTCCTCGGGCGTGTTGCCGCCCTCGGCCCAGTCGTGACAGGACAGGCGGACCGACATCGGCTTGGCCTCCGGCCACACCGCGCGTACGGCGCGGAACACCTCCAGCGGATAACGCGCGCGGTTCTCGATCGATCCGCCGTACTCGTCGGTGCGGCGGTTGGTCAGCGGCGACAGGAAGCTCGACAGCAGATAGCCGTGGGCGCAGTGCAGCTCCAGAATATCGAAGCCCGCGGCAGCAGCGCGCTTGGCGGCGGCAACGAACTGGTCGCGCACCTCGTCCATCTCGGCGCGGCTCATCGGCTCCGGGACCTGGCCGTCGGGCAGATAGGGCACCGACGAGGCCGACACCAGCGGCCAGTTATGGTCCGGTAGCGGCTCGTCCATGCCCTCCCAGGCGACGCGGGTCGAGCCCTTGCGGCCGGCATGGCCGAGCTGGATGCCGATCTTCGCCTGCGAATTGCGATGCACGAAGTCGACGATGCGCTTGTAGGCCGCCGCCTGCGCATCATTCCACAGCCCGCAGCAGCCGGGCGTGATCCGCGCCTCCGGCGAGACGCAGGTCATCTCGGTGAACAAAAGGCCGGCGCCGCCGAGCGCGCGGGAGCCGAAATGCACCAGATGGAAATCGTTTGGCACGCCCTCCTCCGCCGAATACATCGCCATCGGCGAGACGATGATCCGGTTGTGCAGCGACAGGCCGCGGATGTGGAACGGCGTCAGCATCGGCGGCGTGACGCGGTCGTTGGTGGCGGGCACACCGTTGCGCTCGGCGAACCATCGCTCATAGCCCTCGAGCCATGTCTTGTCGCGCAGCCTTAAGTTCTCGTGGCTGATGCGCTGCGAGCGGGTCAGCAGCGAATACATGAACTGCTCCGGCTCCAGCGTGTCGGCATAGCGCGAGCCGACCACCTCGAACCATTCCATCGCATTGCGCGCGGCGTTCTGAATCCGCGCCACGTCGACCCGGCGCAGCTCCTCGTAGGCCTTCAGCACCGCGGGAATGCTGTCCTTGGTCGCGCCGTGGATCTTGAACTGGTTTGTCAGCTCGATCGCGTCTTCCAGCGCCAGCTTGGTGCCCGAGCCGATCGCGAAATGCGCGGTGTGGGCGGCATCGCCCATCAGCACGACATGGCTGTTGCCGTTGAACGCGGTCCACTTGCCGCAGATCAGCCCGGGGAATGACAGCCAGGCCGAACCGCGCAGATGCCGCGCGTTGGAGACCAGATGATGCCCCTCGAGGATTTCCGCGAACACATTCTCGCAGAACGCGATGGAATCGCCCTGCTCCATTTTGTCGAGGCCGTGGGCGAGATACGCCTCCTCGGTGGTCTCGACGATGAAGGTCGCCGCGCCCTCCTCGAACTTGTAGATATGCGCCTGGAACCAGCCGTGCTCGGTCTTGCGGAAGTCGAAGGTGAAGGCGTCGAACGGACGGTTGGTGCCGAGCCAGATGTAGCGGTTCGGCCGCATCAGCATGTCGGGCTCGAAGGCCTCGGTGTATTTGGCGCGGATCTTCGAGTTGACGCCGTCACACGCCACGATCAGATCGGCATCGGGAAACTCGAGGTCCGAATTGACCTCGCGCTCGAAGATCAACTCGACGCCGAGCTCCTCGGCCCGCGCCTGCAGGATGTTGAGCAGCCGCTTGCGGCCGATGCCGACGAAGCCGTGGCCGGTGGTCCGCATCCGCCGGCCCTTGATCAGGACCTCGATGTCATCCCAATGATTGAACGCCTGCTCGATCGTGTCTGATGTGACGGGGTCCCATCTGCGCATGTTGTCCATGGTCGCATCCGAGAACACCACGCCGAAGCCGAAGGTGTCGTAGGGCCGGTTGCGCTCGACCACGGAAATCACGTGCGTGGGATCCAGCATCTTCATCAGGATGCCGAAATAAAGCCCGGCCGGCCCGCCTCCAATGCAAACGATACGCATGGCGTTCTCCCGTTGGCTTCGACGACCGGGCAGGTTCCTCCCGTTAGCCGATGCGCCATATTATTTTATACTTAAAATAATTGTCAAGGCCTGACCTCTACGCGCAATCGCGGCCGCCCCCGTCATCCTCAGGAGCCGCGAAGCGGCGTCTCGAAGGATCGACGGCCACCAGCGGGGCCGTACATGCTTCGAGGCTCGCTCCGCTCGCACCTCAGCATGACGGGATAGCGGCGGGTATAAAGAGCATTTCCCACCCGTCATTCCGGGGCGGCCCGAAGGGCCGAGCCCGGAATCCATCAAGCCGCGTTGCGTGCGGCCGAATGGATTCCGGGCTCTCGCTTCGCGGGCCTTCAGGTGCGCAGTTGCGCACCGGGGAATGACGATGGAGAGAGGTCGGGCCGCGCTTCGGCCCTCAGCAGTGCTGTAGGGCGGATTAGCCAAAGGCGTAATCCGCCGCTTGTGGCGACATGGCAAGATGGCGGATTACGCTGCGTTAATCCGCCCTACGGCAATTCGCGCGTCTCTCAATGCACCGCGGCGTACAGGATCTTGTCCTGCGTCGCATCGGCGGCGTCGAACTCGGCGACGATGCGGCCGGTGCGGGCGACCAGGATGCGGTCGGACACCGCGAGGATCTCCGGCAGATAGGACGAGATCACCACCACCGCCTTGCCCTCGTCGGCAAGGCGGCGGATTTCGCCGTGGATGTGCGGGATGGTGCCGACGTCGACGCCGCGGGTCGGCTCGTCGAAGAAGATGATCGAGGGCTCCTGCACCAGCGTCTTGGCGAGCACCACCTTCTGCTGGTTACCGCCGGACAGCTCGATGATCCGCGCCTTGCGTTGCAACGCGCTGATCTTGAGCCGGTCGACCCAATAGTTGGCGAGCTTGCTGCGCTTCGCACGCGACAGCAGGAAGCCCCAGCCCTTCCTTGTGGCGAGGCTGCCGAGATAGACGTTGTCGTCGACCACCATGGTCTCGAAGAACCCGTTGGCCTTGCGGTCCTCGGTGATGTAGGCGATGCCGTCATTGATCGCCTGCCGCGGCACGCGGTAGCGGATCGGCTTGCCGCGCAGGCGGATGGTGCCCCCATTGACCAGATTACGCTTCAGCGCGCCGTAGATGATCTTGGCGATCTCGGTGCGGCCGGAGCCGATCAGGCCGGCGATGCCGACCACCTCGCCGGCATAGACCGAGAACGACATGTTCTTGACCGCCATGCCCATGGTGACGTTCTCGACCGTCAGCACCTTCTCGCGGCGCTGATGGGTCTTCGCTTTGCCGCCATAGACCGCCTGCGCCACCTCGCGGCCGACCATGTGCTGCACCAGCGCATCACGTGTGAGCTGCTTCGCGGGCGCCGTGATCACCAGCTTGCCATCGCGCAGCACGGTGATGCGATCGGCGATCTGCAGCGATTCCTCGAGCGCATGCGAGATGTAGATGATCGAGACGCCGCGGGAGCGCAGATCGCGCACCAGGTGGAAGAAGTGGACGATCTCCTCCGGCGTCAGCGATGCGGTCGGCTCGTCGAAGATGATGATGCGCGCCTTGTTGTAGATCGCGCGCGCGATCTCCACCATCTGCTTCTTGGCGGTGCCGAGCAGCGCCACCGGCGTTGCCGGGTCGACGTGGAAGTTGAGCGACTGCAACAGCTGCTGGGCCTGGATGTTCAGGGTGCGGAAGCGCGTCAAGAGCTTCTCGTTGCCGAGCTCGATGTTCTGCGCCGCGGTCATGGTCGGCACCAGGCTGGTCTCCTGATAGACCATGCAGATGCCGGCATCGAGCGCGTCGCGCGGCTGCTCGAAATTGGCAGCCTTGCCGTCGAGCAGATAGTCGCCCGAGGTGAGGTTGATCGCGCCCGCAATCGCCTTGCACAGCGTCGACTTGCCGGCACCGTTCTCGCCGACCAGCGCATGCACCTCGCCGGGATAGAGATCGAAATTGACGCCCTCGATGGCGTGGACGCCGCCATAGATCTTGGAGCCGTTGCTGATCCGCAGCACCGGCTCGCGGGCTGCGGACGTCTCAGCGCTTTTGGTCGCGGTCGCCGCCTGCATCACACCGTCATTCATCGCAGGTCTCCCGTATGGAGCAGCAGGCGTCCGGCGCCGCGCGCGGCGATCACGATACCCGAAGGCGTGGCGCAGGCAGCGGTGATGCCGTGGAAACGGCCGCCGGCGCGGCTGTGCAGGCTGTCGGTCGCATCGCCCTCGGCATCGAGATGCACCAGCAGGCCGTAGGAGCGCGGCGGCGCCCACGGCTTCTGGATGCCGAGCGCCTTGACGCTGCCGATCTGCATCGGCTCCAGGCAGTCGCTGCCGCCGACCAGCGCCGGCGCCACCCAATATTCGGGCGGCATCGTCGCCATCATCTCCTCGCGGAAATCGTCTTCCTTGAGCACGAACTCGATCAGATGGGTGCGGCGCGCGAACATGCCGAGCAGCAGCCCGCCATGGCCGTCCGGATGCAGCCGCGCCGGATAGCCCGGCATGTTGGCGGCGACGGTTTCGCGCGGACCAAGCCCATTGCCGCCAAGCGCGAAGCGGCTGAGGCGATGCGCCCAGCTCTCGGTGAGCCACAGGCTCTTGCCGTCGTCGGAGACCGTTACGCCGTAGGGATATGGCAGGTCGCGCAGCAGCACCTGCGGATTGTCGAGACCTGCGCCGCAGCTGATCAGGCGGCCGCCGGCGCGCTTCTCCATCAGATCGTGCCGCCACTCGCCGGGGCGGCGGCCGGCGCCGCCTTCGACGGCATAGATGCGGCCATCGGGCGCCGCCGTGACCGACAGCAGGCCGACGAGCGCGCTGCCGCCGGCAGACTCCAGCCAGCGCGGCGCGGGCTTGGCGGGATCGATCGCGGCAAGCCCCCTGCCCGCGACGCACACCAGCAGTCGGCCATCCGGATGCAGCGCGAGCCCGCCGGCATCGTCCTCGAACTCGGCGACGACCGTACGTGTCGCGAAATCCGCACCGCTGAGCTTCAGCACCTGGCGGCCGGCGGAGACGTAGACCGCGCTGTCGGCGGCAGCGATCACATCGTCGACGCCGGGCAGCGGCTCGCCGATCGGCACGGCTGAATCGAGCCGATCGTTCGGGCTCATCGCACCGTCGAGCGGCGGGATCGCGTTCTGGCCGCCGTCGCGGTCGATGACGCTGCGGATGTCGCGCAGCAGATGATCAAAGAATCCCATTATTTCGTCACCCTGCTCTTTGCGCCCCAGTACGCGTCGTAGCCGGTCCAGCTGTCGTCGACGCCGTCGAGCTTGATGCGGCCGATCCGGTTGTTCTCGAGCCCGCCGAGATAGAGATAGCCCTGGTGCTCGCGCATCGAGGTCAGGGTCGAATGCGAGATGCCGGTCGGATCCCACCAGGACTCCAGCGCCTCGCCCTTCTCGTTGAACTTGAGCACACAGCCATGGTTGAGCGCCGGCGCCAGCCATTCGTCGGTCGGCACCTGCTTGACCATGCGCAGCCGGAAGCCGGGCTTGCGCGCGGCAAGATCGAAGGTCGGCGTGCGGATGCCGACCAGCGCCAGCCAGTAGGTGCCGTCGGAAGCGCGGTTGATGTTGTCGGGGTTGCCCGGCAGCTCGTCCATCAGCACTTCGGTCTTGCCCTTGTTCGGCCCGTCGATCCAGTGCCGAAACACCTTGCACAGCGAGGTCGACGCAATCAGGATCGACTTGCCGTCATGGGAGACGCAGATCCCGTTCGGGAAATAGAAGTGGTTGATCACCGTCCGCGTGGTCTTGGTCGCGGGATCGTAGCAGACCACGCGGCCGTTCGGCCGGCCCTCGAGGATGTCGAGGGTGTTGGTGGTCATCTCGTACCGCGTGGTGCAGTCGCTGAAATAGATCTTGCCGTCAGGCGCGATGTCGAGGTCGTCGGCCATGCGCAGGCGGCTGTCGTCGTTCAGCTTGTACCAGGTGCGGTTGGTCTCGTCGGTGACCTTGAAGATGCGGCCGTCCGGCGCGACGCCGTAGACGCCCATGCCGGCGACCGCGACGATCAGGTTCTCGTCGCGATCGAACTGCATGCCGAGCGGCCGGCCGCCGATATGGGCGAACACCTCGCGGGTCTTGAAGTCAGGTCCGGAGAAGCGGATCACATTGCCGTCGCGGGTCGAGCCGTACAGCCGGCCCTGACGGTCGAGGATGACATCCTCGGGCCCCTCGACCTGGTCGACGCCGATCGCCTGCGCCTTGATCAGCCGGTCGTTCTGCGCATAGGGCGATGCCGCGCCGGGCTGCACCGCCGGCGCCGAGGCCAGCGGCACGAAAGCCGGATTGACATAGATCTTCTGGATCGCCTTACCGCGGTTCTTCGACCATTTGACGTCGATGCCGACGGCGGCGAGCAGGATCATGCCCGTCACCGCCGAGGTGACGTAGCCCGGGATGCCCATGCGGACGAGGCCGTTGATCAGAAGGAAGATGATCAGCGCGCCGATCATCGCCCGCCACACCGTGCCCTTGCCGCCGGCCAGCGACACGCCGCCGAGCACCACGGCGGTGAGCGCCTGGAATTCCCAGCCCACACCGGTGGTGGAATCCGTCGAGGCCTGACGTGCCGCGTAGAAGATGCCGCTCGCCGCGCACAGCGTGCCCGACAGCACATAGGTCATGAACAGCATCAGGCGGACGCGGATGCCGGCATGACGCGCCGCCTTGCGGCTGGCGCCGATCGCAGTGAGATGCCAGCCGTAGCGCGATCGCGACAGGAAGATGTGGCAGATCAGGAGCACCACGAACAGGGTCGCCGCATTGACGGGAATTCCGAGCACGCTGCCGCCGCCGACGAAGTCCCAGGCGTCGCTCTCGACCGAGTTGGTCGCGAACACCTGGGCGTAGCTGGTGTTGAGCAGATTGACCGAGGCGCGCAGGATGATCAGCGTCACCAGCGTGGTCAGGAACGGCCGCGTCTTGAGGAAGCCGATCAGGAAGCCGTTGATGCTGCCGAGCAGCGCGCCGACCAGCAGCGTCGCCGGAATGGCGAGGCCGACCGGCCATTCGCGCACCAGCAGGAAGTACAGCGCCGCGAAATTGCACAGCGCGAAGATCGCGCCGACCGACAGGTCGATGCCGCCGGTGACGAGGCAGAAGCCCATCGCGAGCGCGACGAAGCCGAACTCGGCGAACAGCCGCAGCAGCGACACCGAGTTCTGCACCGAGGCGTAGTCGGGAATGGTGAGCGCGAAATACGCCCACAGCCCGATCATCACGGTGAACGGAACGACCGGCTCGAACCACTGTTTCAGCAACAGCTCCGACAGCAGGAGCCGGGGTGAAAACCGCCGCACCGAAGCGGAAAAGGAATCAACTGCCATCGACATCGCCAAAGCACTCCCTCGATCCGGTTTCACGTGTCCGGATTCTGATCCTTGATACAGCCGACGCGGGAATGCCCCCCGCGCCGGCTGTCTCGCGCCTTGTTAGTTTTTCTTGGGTAGCGCGAAGCAGGTGCCGCCGAGCGAGGCGTTCGACTTGTCGATCCAGATCGGCCGCGTGTAGTAGGACAGGTTCTTCGTGCCGGGCTTGTCGCCGGACATCAGCAGCGTCTCGGCTGCGAACATCAGGTCATGGCCCTGCTCGGTCGCCTTGTAGCTGAGGAATTTGCTGAAGTTGCCTGAGGTGACCTGGTCGCAATCGAGCTGCGAGCCCTCGCCCGAGGCGAACACCTTCACATCGTCGATCTTGCCGGCATTGCGGATCGCCTGCGCGGCGCCCGATTCCATGATGCCCCAGAAGCCGATCGAGGCGCAGAGATCGGGGTGCTGCTGGATCACGGTGGCGGTGACGTTGAGCGCGGTGTTGGCATCCCAGTTCGCCGCCTGGTTCGACACCACCTTGATATTGGGATCCTTGTTCAGCACCTCCATGATGGCGCCGACCTGGTCGACGCTGGCGGCCGCCGTCAGTTCGCCCTGCACGATCTGCACCTTGCCCGACTTGCCGGAACCGGTGCCGCAGGCCTTGACGGTTTCGTTCGCAAGCATCCGGCCGATCTCGCGCCAGTCGACGCCGACAAAGGCGCCGGACTTGTAATTCGAGGCCATGTTGACCTGGATCACATGCGTGCCCTGGGCCTCGGCGCGCTTGAGGTCCTTCATCAGCAAGGTCACGCTCGGGTTCTGCACGATCAGGACGTCGGGCTTCTGGTCGACCAGCGCGGTCAGCGCCTGCTGCATCGCCGACGGATTGTTGTTGGGGTCGCGCACGACGTACTTCATGCCGCGCCACTCGGCCTCTTCCTGCACCACGCGGCCCCATTCGTCGGACAGCGGAACGCCGAGCGCGATCGGCAGATAGGCGACGGTCTTGCCTTGCAGCGACTTGTCGTAGGCGGCGCGCAATTCGCGCCCGGCCTTGGTACCTTCCTCCTGCGCCGACGCCGCGAAGGGCATCGCGGCAACCGCCACACCGGCGAGCAGGATCGTCCAGAACTTGGTCGTCTTCATCGTCTCCTCCACACAAAATTCTTTTGATTGATCTGGAATTGTTTTGATGGGTGCGGCCGCGCGGCCAGTCGCCTTGTTTCAGTCCCCTTGCCGCGCGGTCTCCTCGTCGCGGGGATGCAGCCAGTTGTCGAGCACGATCGCGGCCAGCAGCACCACGCCCTTGACGATGTTCTGCACCTCGCTGTTGACGTCCATGATGGTGAAGGCATTGAGCAGCGTGCCGATCAGGATGCAGCCGACCACGACGCTGAACACGCTGCCGCGGCCCCCGATCAGGCTGATGCCGCCGATCACGACGACGAGGACGACGTCGAAGATCATGGTGCCTTGCGTGATCGCCATCTGCATGCTGCCTGTGGTGCCGACCCAGACCAGGCCTGCAATCCAGGCGAGCAACGCAACCAGCACGTGCTCCAGCACGATCAGCGGTCGCAGCGGGATGCCGGTCAGCCGCGCGGCCTCCGGATTGTCGCCCTGTGCGTAGATGAAGCGGCCGATCGAGGTGCGCGACAGGAACAAGTGCATCGCGATCGCTGCGACTGCGAACACCAGGATCGGAACCGGAATGCCGAACAGCCGTCCGGCGCCGAGATACATCAGGCCCGGCGCATCCTTCGGCGCATAGACCACCCAGGCCGGCGCAATCCAGAACGCGAGGCCATAGATCACGAAGCCGGCCGCCAGCGTCACGAACAGCGCCGGCGCCTCGACAAAGGCGACCATCACGCCGTTGACGACGCCGATCAGCACCGCAATTGCCAGCGCCAGCAGCACTGCCGTGAAAACAGGCATGCCGTTCTGCATATAGATCAGCGCGATCGCCCAGGAACCCGCCATGATCGCGACCTCGGAGAGGTCGATGCCGCGGCTGATCACGATCAGCCCCATGCCGAGGCCGAGCACGCCGAGGATCGAGATACTCCGCAACAGGTTGAGGAGATTCGAGACGGTGGCAAAGCCGTTCAACGTCAGGCCGAACACGACCAGAAGCGCGATCGTGATCAGGAGCACGATCTGCTCCTGGCTCGGTTTTGCAAACATCGCGCCCGAGCGAGATGATGCCGCAGGGACAGCAACGCCGCGCGATGGCGATTGCACGCTCATCGTTTCCTCCAGGTATTATTTTGCTTGAGACTTTAAGAGTGCCAACTCATATTCGTCAAATGCATTCGACGGATAGGGATGGATCATTTTCATGCATGTACGCGACGTCGATCTGAACCTGTTCGTGGTGTTCGACGCGATCTACACCGAGGGCGGCGTCAGCCGCGCCTGTTTCCGTCTCAATCTGACGCAGCCTGCGGTGAGCCACGCGCTGAGCCGGCTGCGCGCGATGTTCAACGATCCGCTGTTCGTGCGCCGCCATCACCTGATGACGCCGACCCCGCTGGCGCGCCAGATCATCACCACCGTGCGCCAGGCGCTCAACGGCCTCGAGACGACGCTGACCCACACCAACCGCTTCGATCCGGCCAGGACGCCGAAGCGATTCGTGATCGGCCTGCGCAACAATCTCGAGGCGCCGATGCTGAGCGCGCTGGTCAACCGCATCAGCGCGGTCGCGCCGCTGGTCGAGATCGCCACCGTGCGCAGCGAGCGCAACAATCTGGAGCGCGAGCTTGCCGCCGGCACGCTGGATGTCGCGATCGATACGCTGCTGCCGCTCTCGACCGAGGTGCGGCGCGAGCAGATCCTGACCGAGCATATCGCGGTGTTCGCCCGGCGCGGCCATCCCGAGCTCGGCACCCGGCTCGACAAGAAGGCCTATCTGCGCATGGAGCATGTCTGCGTGACGTCGCGCCGCAGCGGCGTGTCATTCGAGGACTTCCAGCTCCAGCGCCTCGGCCTGACCCGCACCGTTCGCCTGACCTGCCAGAATTTCGCGACCGCCTGTCATGTCGTGAGCCGCAGCAACATGCTGCTGACGGCGTCGGAAAGCGCCGCCTCGGTGCTGGAAGACCCCGGGCTGTTGCAGTGCTTCCCCTGCCCGTTCCCGATCAGCCCGCACGTCAATTATCTCTACTGGCACGCCACTGCCGAGGGCGACACCACCAATCAATGGCTGCGCGAGCAGCTCCGCGCCGCCGCCGCGCTGCTGGCCGGCAGCCGCTTCAGCAAGAAGAACCGGCGCGCGGCCAAGACGCGGCCGAAGGTGGGAGTTCCGATGCCGACCAGTCTCGCCGCCGAATAGCGGGCACGCTGCGCGCCTCTTCACCTCGCCCCGCTTGCGGGGAGAGGTCGCATCGCATCGAAGACGCGATGCGGGTGAGGGGGTGTCTCCGCGAGTTCAGCTGTTATTGGATGTGCGGAGACAGCCCCTCACCCCAACCCTCTAAGAGCAAGCTTCGCTTGTCTCGACCCCGTAAGAACGGGGCGAGGGAGCGCAGCACCGTCGCGGTTACAATGCGACCCTATCGCGACCTACATCCCGCTCAGGCCGCTATCGACCGCCAGTGTCTGCGCGGTGACGTAGACGCTCTCATCCGACATGAAGAACAGCACGGCATAGGCGATCTCCCACGCCGTCGCCTGACGGCCGAACGGAACCTGGCCCTTGCCGCGCGACGGCCGGCCCGCACCGGCCTCGCGGCCGTTCGGGGTGTCGACCAGCCCGGGATAGACCAGATTGGCGCGGATGCCGCGCCGCGCGCCGGTGTGCGCGATGTTGCGCGTCAGGCCGCCGAGCGCGGCCTTGGAGGAATCATAGACCGCCATCTGCGATCCCGCCTTCAGCGCCGCGATCGACGAGATGAAGACGATCGAGCCGCCGTCTTCGAATTTCGGCAAGGCGGCGCGGCAGCACAGCATCGGACCGCGGACATTGACGTCGTAGATCCTGTTCCACTCCTCCGCGCTGACATTGTCGAGCCCGGTCTTGCCGAAGGTGCCGATGTTCAGCACCATGCCGTCGAGCCCGCCCATGGCGTGATGAGCTTCATCAATCATTCTGATGACATCGGCCTCTCGGGTGACGTCGGCGGCGATCGCGGACGCGCGGCCGCCGTCAGCCGCGATCCGCGCGACCGTGTCCTCAGCGGAGCCACGGTTGAGATCGGCAACCGCGACATGCGCGCCCTCGCGCGCGAACAGCAGGCTCATGGCGCGGCCATTGCCGATCGGATCGGTCGGGGCGTCGAACACACGCTGGCCGCCGCCGACCACCAGGATGCGGCGGCCGTAGAGGCGCCCCCTGCCCGGCGCGGTGCCTGACGATTCCGCGCTCAGCGGACGGACATAGCGGTCAGGCTTCGCGTCTTGCGAGGTCCCTTGCGGAGTCTCGGACATCTCATCAACCCCGCTTCTTGCTGGCCTCGTACACGACCATGCCGGCGGCCGGATCGAGATCGGTCTCGGTGGCTTCCGTCAGGCGTGCCATCATCATGTAGAAGCCGAGCGTAACGATCGCCTCGACGATCTCCTGATCGCTGAAATGCTCGCGCACCCCTGCAAAGGCGGCGTCGCCGACGCGCACCTTCTCGACCACCTCGCGCCCGAAGCCGAGCAGTGCGCGCTCGGCGGCGTTGAGCGAGGGATCGTCGTAACTGCCGCGCTCGACGGCATCGATCTGCGGCTGGGTGACGCCGACGCCGAGCGCGATCGGCACATGCTGGCGCCATTCATAGGCGCCGCCCTCGAGCTGCGCGGCTTGCAGGATCAGGAGCTCGCGATTGACCGCGGAGAGCTTTTGTTTGTGCAGGATCGAATTGGCGAGCCGCATTGCCGGGATCATGTTGGTCTCGGCGTGGGCCATCATGCGGAAGATGTTGAGCTTGACCGGCATGCGGTCGAACGCCGTGCGGATGTCGCCGCTGGTGGTATCCGGATCAATCAAAGGCAGCCTTGCCACGTGTCTCTCCCTTTTTCGTTTGTTCGTTGTCTTGCCTATCCGTGCGTCCACCTAATGCACCGGGCTGACCGAGATCAAGCCGACCGTCCGGCATTGCCCGAATTGCGGGGTTCAGCCATGCGGTTCCGCGCTTGAATCCACATCCGCGGGCGGGCATAAGGATCGGCATCTCCCTGAAAAAATGACCATAGCCCAAGGATTTACGATGCCCGCCTATCGCTCCCGCACCACCACCCACGGCCGCAACATGGCGGGTGCTCGCGGCCTCTGGCGCGCCACCGGCATGAAGAACGAGGATTTCGGCAAGCCGATCATCGCGGTGGTCAATTCCTTCACCCAGTTCGTGCCCGGGCATGTGCATCTCCAAAACCTCGGCCAGCTGGTGGCGCGGGAAATCGAGAAGGCCGGCGGGGTGGCAAAAGAGTTCAACACCATTGCGGTCGATGACGGCATCGCGATGGGCCATGACGGCATGCTCTACAGCCTGCCCTCGCGCGAACTGATCGCCGACAGCGTCGAATACATGGTCAATGCGCATTGCGCCGACGCGATGGTCTGCATCTCCAACTGCGACAAGATCACGCCCGGCATGCTGATGGCGACGCTGCGCCTCAACATCCCGACCGTGTTCGTCTCGGGCGGCCCGATGGAATCGGGCAAGGTCCTGCTCAAGGGCAAGAAGCGCGCCGTCGACCTGATCGACGCGATGGTTGCGGCCGCCGACTCCAACGTGTCGGACGAAGAGGTCGAGGTGATCGAGCGCTCGGCCTGCCCGACCTGCGGCTCCTGCTCTGGCATGTTCACCGCGAATTCGATGAACTGCCTGACCGAGGCGCTTGGCCTCGCGCTGCCCGGCAACGGCTCGGTGCTGGCGACCCATGCCGACCGCAAGAGCCTGTTCGTCGAGGCCGGCCATCTGATCGTCGACCTCGCCCGCCGCTACTACGAGCAGGACGACACCAAGGTGCTGCCGCGCAACATCGCGAACTTCAAGTCGTTCGAGAACGCGATGACACTCGACATCGCGATGGGCGGTTCGACCAACACCGTGCTGCATCTGCTCGCCGCCGCGCGCGAGGGCGAGGTGCCGTTCACGATGGCCGACATCGACCGTCTCTCCCGCAAGGTGCCGGTGCTGTGCAAGGTCGCGCCCTCGGTGCCGGACGTCCACATGGAGGACGTGCATCATGCCGGCGGCATCATGGCGATCCTCGGCGAGCTCGACCGCGCCAGGCTGCTGACGACCGACGGCCCGACCGTACACGCCGCGACATTGAACGACGCGCTGAACCGCTGGGACGTGGTGCGGACCACGAGCGACAAGGTGCGCAACTTCTACTGCGCCGCCCCGGGCAACGTGCCGACCCAGGAAGCCTTCAGCCAGGATCGCCGCTTCGACGAGGTCGATCTCGACCGCGAGAAGGGCGTCATCCGCAACGCCGAGCACGCCTATTCCAAGGACGGCGGCCTCGCCGTGCTGTTCGGCAATCTTGCGGAAGACGGCTGCATCGTGAAGACCGCCGGCGTCGATCAGAGCATTCTGAAATTCTCAGGCCCCGGCCGCATCTTCGAGAGCCAGGACGCGTCGGTCGATGCCATTCTCGGCAACAAGGTGAAGGCCGGCGATGTCGTGCTGATCCGCTATGAAGGTCCGCGCGGCGGCCCGGGCATGCAGGAGATGCTCTACCCGACCAGCTATCTGAAATCGAAGGGGCTCGGAAAGGCCTGCGCGCTGATCACCGACGGCCGCTTCTCTGGTGGATCGTCCGGCCTGTCGATCGGCCACGTCTCGCCGGAAGCCGCCGAAGGCGGCCTGATCGGCCTGGTCGAGGAAGGCGACATCATCGAGTTCGACATTCCGAACCGCAAGGTCAACCTCAAGGTCGGCGATGCAGAACTCACGCGCCGTCGCGCTGCGATGGAAGCCAAGGGCAATGCGGCGTGGAAGCCGGCGGCGCCGCGCAAGCGCGCCGTCTCGACTGCGCTGAAGGCCTATGCGGCGTTCGCGAGCAGCGCGGCGAAGGGTGCGGTGCGCATCCTGCCGGAGTGATCGGCAACAAGTGCTAAGTCACATGCAGGTCGGCCGCCTCGATCCGGATGCGGTCGGCATGCAGAGACCAGTCGCACAACGATTGTTCCTGACAGAATTTGACCTTGGCCATCTCGGTGGCCTGACCTTCGCTCAAGGCGTCGATCTCGAGCGCGCCCTGGCAGACCTCGCGCTCGCGGCCATTGCCGCCGAGCACGTCCTTCATGAAATGAACGACGAAGCGTGACATGGAACCCTCCCCGCTGGACCGGAAGAGCCGGGGGTACCACGCTAGCACTAACGCGAAATAGGGGTGAGTTAATTCGGAAGGGCGCGTGCGATTGTTCGCGGCGGGAAAACTACGCGCCGGCCTGAGGCAGGCTGGCGGCAGCGATCGCAACGATCTGCGCAAGACGGCGGCCGATTTTCGCGGGCGCGTTGCGGAGCAATGATTGGACCTGTCGCATGGCACGTTTTCCTTCGGTGTCCGGAATGGTCGGGCACATCGAGAAAATGGCGACTTCGGGCTAAGCCGTCGATATCTCAGGGAAAATAACAACGGACGCGTTGCGGCGCGGCGGCTTGGCAGTGGGTTTGTTGCTCGATTTGGCGCGGTGACGAAGGAGATTTTCTCTGGTGCTTTCAGCGGGCCCGAACGCTTCGGCGAGATTCCCGCTTCCAGGTGAGGGACGCATAACCGGTAGGGTTCCCTCTCCCCTTGCGGGAGAGGGTTAGGGAGAGGGGTACCACACGGCACACTCTCTCACGTTGGGCTCCAACAACGCGGGATCGGAATTGCGACAGCGGTGCCTTCATCGATGCTCTCGCCCGGGGCCACCCCTCTCCCCACCCTCTCCCGCAAGGGGAGAGGGAGCCTGGCCAGCGTGCTCACCTAACAAGAGGCCGCGCCACCTACCCCGGCATGTACCCGAACGTCTTCTCGAACCGCTTCGCATACACCGGCCAGACCTCGGG
>NZ_VKHP01000240.1 GCF_010811875.1 Bradyrhizobium uaiense | reverse complement strand
TACACCATCGGCAACGACGTCTCCGAGCGCAGCTGGCAGAAGGCCGACCGCGGGCTGTGGCGATCCAAGAACGCCGACACGTTCAAGCCGATGGGCCCGTGGATCGAGACCGATGTCGATCTCGACCGCATGGAAACCGCGATCCGCGTCAACGGCAAGGAGACCGGCCGCTTCCGCACCAACGAGATGATCTTCGGCATCGTGCCCTTCCTCGTCGAGCTGACGAAATATTTCACACTGTCGCCCGGCGACGTGATCTGGATGGGCACCGACGGCGCCTCGCCGGATCTCAAGGACGGTGACGTGGTCGAGATCGACATCACCGGCATCGGCACGTTGCGGAACCGGTTCGTGAAGGAGAGGGTGTGAGGCGGGTGGCTTGGTGTGCGCGCCTCATCCTCAGCGTCGTCCCGGCGAAGGCCGGGACCCATTACCACAGGGTTATGCTGTTGAAGCGTGCTGTGGCCACGGCGTCGCGCAATCATTCACATTCGTGGTAATGGGTCCCGGCCTTCGCCGGGACGACAGCGAGTTTGTGGCGTGGCTTGTGAGTCACACATCCGCGCTCTCGCGGCACGACACCATGATGGTATCGCCTTCGCTCTTCGAGCTACGGCGGACAAGTCGCTCCACCTATCCGACGGGTCACAGCGTCACCCCCGGCCGGCTCTTCACATGATCGATGAACGCCCGCAGCTTCGGCATGATCTGGCGGTGGCCGGGATAGTAGAGGAACACGCCGGGTGTCGTCGGTGCGAATTGGTCCAGCACGCGGACAAGCTTCTTCTCCTTCACGCTAGCAGTGATCAGCGGTGCGGGCACTTGCGCCAGCCCCACACCTTCGAGCGCCGCGCCGACCAGTGTCGGGAAGTCGTGGCCGATGAAGGAGCCGGATACGGCAAGCTCGATCGAGCGGCCGTTGTCGTTCAGCGACCACGGCGCGAGCCCGCCGTTCGATCGCCGCAGCCTGAGGCACGCATGCGCGCGCAGATCCTCCGGACGCTTGGGCCGGCCGCGGCGCGCGAGATAATCCGGGCTGCCGACGATGGCGAAAGGAAACGGCTTGGTCAGGCGCACCGCGACCATGTCGGGGTTGATGAACTGGCCCATCCGGATGCCGGCATCGAAGCCGCCGGCGGCGAGATCGACCAGCTCCTCGCTGGCGGCGAGTTCGACTTCGATCTCGGGATAGGCCTGGCAGAATGACGCAATCAGCGGTTCCAGCAGGATCGGCACCACCGAGCGCGGCACGGTGAGACGCAACAGCCCGGCCGGCTTCTGCCCGAGCTCGCGCGCGGCACCGCTCGCGGCGATCAATTCCTCGAACGCGGGTCTTGCGCGCGCCAAAAATCGTTCGCCGGCCTCGGTCAGGCCGACGCTGCGGGTGGTGCGAATGAACAGCACGGCGCCGAGGCGCGCCTCGAGCGCGCGCACCGCCTGGCTGATCGCCGACGGCGTCACGGCGAGCTCGGTCGCCGCGCGGCGAAAGCTGCGGTGCTGGGCGACGCTGAGAAACGCCTCGACGCCGTCGAGCGCGCCCTGCCGGACTGTGAAGTTCTGCTTCATGGCCCGTCAACATTATCGCGAATAGTCGCGCACGGGAAGCGGCCCTACATCGGAGCAGCAAGCAGCGCGATATGCGCTGATCCACGCGACATCATGACAATGTCGTGAGCGGAGACATGCGACCGATGAAAGCAATCCGTCACACAATCCTCGCCCTCACCCTCACTCTGACAGGCGCCAGCTCCATGACCACTCCCTCTCTTGCCCAAACCACCCAAGCCCAAGCCCCCTCCACCATCACCACCGGCGTGATGGTCATCCTCACCGTGAAAGCGGGCGTCACCCGCGATCAGGTGATGGCCGTGATGCCGGATGAAATCCGCCAGACCGTGCAGCTCTATCTCAATGGCAAGCTTCGCGAATGGTATTCGCGGTCCGACGGACGCGGCGTCGTCTTCCTGCTCGACGCCAAGGATACATCCGAGGCGCACGCGATCATGGAAGGTCTGCCGTTGTCCAAGCTGGACATCATGGACCACGAATACATCGCAGTCGGCCCGCTGCTGCCGCTGCGTCTGCTCGTCGCCCAGCCCTGAGCGCCAGCCGAGGTCGAACCCGATCCACGGGTTCGACCTTCCAGACCGAACGGACATCACAAGGGAGCCCGACCATGCCAGTCAGTCTCAACATTCCATTCCTTCTCAGCGTCGCCGGAACATTCCTGACGAGTGCCGTGGTGGCCGCGACCTATGTCTGGCCGGCGCTCCGCAGCTTGCCGCGCCATGAGGCGCTGCGGCTACTTGCGGCTTTCCATGCCTTCCGGTTTCTCGGGATGAACTTCCTGGTCGCCGGCTTCGTGTCGCCGGAGGTCAACCCGGTGTTTGCCGGCGCGGTCGGCTGGGGCGATCTGACCGCCGCAGCTCTCGCGCTGCTTGCGATGGCGGCATTGTCGTGGCGCTGGCCGCTCGCCATTCCGCTGGTCTGGCTCTTCAACATCTGGGGCACGCTGGATCTTCTCAACGCCTACTTCATGGGCGCGACGAAGAACGCGGATCCCGGCTTGTTCGGCGCCGGCATCTATATTCCGGCGCTCTACGTGCCGATGCTGCTGGTCAGCCACGTCATGGTGTTCATGATCCTGATGCGGACCAAGATGGCGGACGTGGACTTGCTTGAACCGTCATCCTGAGGTGCGAGCCTTGCGGCGCAATTGCGCCGCTGGGCGAGCCTCGAAGGATGCACGGCCCGGCTGGTGGCCGTTCGCCCTTCGAGACGGCCGCTACGCGGCCTCCTCAGGGTGACGGAGCTGAGAGTGGAGCGCGCGGCTCCATCGCCGAGATGATGGCTCATTCCATCAAAACGGCAGCGCCACGCCGGTCTTGATCTCCTTCAGGATCACGTTGGTGCGGACATGGCGGATGCCGGGAATCCGGAACATGAACTCGTCGAGGAATCTGTTGTAGGCGTCCATGTCGCGCACGACGACGCGCAGATGATAATCGGCATCGCCTGTTGTCGCGAAGCACTCCAGCACCTCGCGGCGCTGCATCACCCGCGCGACGAACTCGTCGACGAACTTCACATCGTGCCGCTCCAGCGAGACGTGTAGGATCGCCGAGGTCGCAAAGCCTGCGCGTTCGCGCGCGACCAGCGCCGAATAGCCCGAGATGACGCCGGCCTCTTCCAACGCGCGGACCCGGCGCCAGCACGCCGAGGTCGACATCCCCACGGTTTCCGCAAGCTGCTGATTGGTGGCGCGGCCGTCCTTCTGCAGCTCGGCCAGAATTCGCTCGTCTTGCTCTTCGACCATCGCCGGCTCCAATTTGGTAGATATTACCAAATATAGCCGCACTGAACAATCTTATACCGAATTTGTCTCACCAATCGAATAGATAGGTAAGACCTACCAGCCCCGCAGGCATAACCTTGCCCGATCAGACAATGCGATTCCTCGAGGGATCAGTCATGGGCCAGATGCCGCTGCTCGACGCCTACCAGCTTTCCGAGCGCTACAGCCGGGAGCGCGGCCGTGTCTTCCTCACCGGCACACAGGCGATCGTCCGCATCGCGCTCGACCAGATCAGGCGAGACCGCGCGGCCGGGCTCAACACTGCGGGCTTCATCTCCGGCTATCGCGGCTCGCCGCTCGGCGGCGTCGATCTCGAATTGTGGAAGATCAAACAGCTGCTGAAGGACAGCCGCATCGAATTCCTGCCCGCGGTCAATGAAGACCTCGCGGCAACCGCGGTGCTCGGCTCACAGCAGGTCGAGACGCAAAGGGATCGCGAGGTCGATGGCGTGTTCGGGCTGTGGTACGGCAAGGGCCCCGGCGTCGATCGCTCGGGCGATGCGCTGAAGCACGGCAATGCCTATGGCTCCTCGCCGCATGGCGGCGTGCTGGTCGTTGCCGGCGACGATCATGGCTGCGTGTCGTCCTCGATGCCGCACCAATCCGACGTCGCCTTCATGAGCTGGTTCATGCCGACGCTGCATCCGGCCGATGTCGGCGAATATCTCACGTTCGGCGAATATGGCTATGCGCTGAGTCGCTTCAGCGGCATGTGGGTCGGCTTCAAGGCGATCTCGGAGATCGTGGAATCCGGCGCTTCGGTCGAGCTGCGGCCGCCACGCGTGTTCGCGCAGCCGGATTTCGTGCCGCCGCCGGGCGGCCTGCATTATCGTTGGCCGGACCTGCCGGGCCCGCAGATCGAGGAGCGGCTGGAGGCCAAGAAGCACGCGGTCTACGCGTTTGCAAAAGCCAATCCGATCGACCGCCGCATCTACGACATCAAGGAGGCGCGCTACGGCATCGTCACGACAGGCAAGGCGCATCTCGATCTGATGGAGGCGCTGCGGCTGGTCGGACTGGATGAAGCCGCCTGCCGCCGCTTCGGCATCGACATCTACAAGGTCGGCATGGTGTGGCCCTTGGCGCTGCACGATGCGATGGAGTTCGTGACAGGCAAGCGCGAGATTCTCGTGGTCGAGGAGAAGCGCGGCATCATTGAGAGCCAGTTCAAGGAATATTTCTACGACTATCCCGGCGCCAAGCCGGAGCGGATGGTCGGCAAGCATGACGAAACCGGCGCACGGCTGATCTCCTGGACCGGCGAATTGTCGCCGCGGATGCTCGCGGACGTGCTGGCGCGGCGGCTCGATCCGATGTTTCCAGAGCTGAAACTGGCCCGCCGTGTCGCCGCACTCAGGCCCGAGCAGGATCGCACCATCGCAGTCCCCGGCGCGACGCGCACGCCGTATTTCTGCTCGGGCTGCCCGCACAACATTTCGACAAAAGTGCCCGAGGGATCGAAGGCGCTGGCCGGCATCGGCTGCCATTTCATGGCGAGCTGGATGGACCGCGAGACCTCGTCGCTGATCCAGATGGGCGGCGAAGGCGTCAACTGGGCGGCCTCGTCGAAATTCACCGGCAACAGCCATGTGTTCCAGAACCTCGGCGAAGGCACCTATTATCACTCGGGCTCGATGGCGATCCGGCAGGCGATCGCCGCCAAAGCCAACATCACCTACAAGATCCTGTTCAACGATGCGGTCGCGATGACGGGCGGCCAGCCGGTCGACGGCCCCGTCAGCGTGCAGGCGATCGCGCATTCTGTCCGCGCCGAGGGCGTCGCGCGCATCGCGCTGGTGTCGGATGATCCCACGCATTTCTCGCCGACAGACCTGCCGATTGGTGTCACCATCCATCCGCGCGAGGAGATGGACGCCGTGCAGCGCGAGCTGCGCGAGATTGCAGGCGTCACCGTGCTGATCTATCAGCAGACCTGCGCCACCGAGAAACGCCGCCGCCGCAAGCGTGGCACGATCACCGACCCGGCGCGCTTCGCCTATATCAACGACCTCGTCTGCGAAGGCTGCGGCGATTGCTCGGTGGAATCGAATTGCCTCAGCGTCGAGCCGAAGGAGACGCCGTTCGGCCGCAAGCGCAAGATCAACCTCTCGACCTGCAACAAGGACTTCTCCTGCCTCAACGGCTTCTGCCCGAGCTTTGTCACCGTCGAGGGGGGCAAGCGGCGGGCCAAGGGCGCGAGCACAATCGATCCGCTGGTACGCGCCGCCGCACTGCCCGCGCCGGAGCTTGCGTCGCTGGAGCGGCCCTATGATCTCTTGGTCACCGGCGTCGGCGGCACCGGCGTCATCACGGTCGGCGCGCTGATCGCGATGGCCGCGCATCTCGAGGGCCGCGGCGTCTCGGTGCTCGACTTCACCGGCTTCGCGCAGAAATTCGGTCCGGTGCTGAGCTTCCTCCGGCTGGCGGCAGCGCCCGAGGCGCTGCACCAGGTGCGGATCGACCAGGGCGCGGCGGATGCACTGATCGGCTGCGATCTCGTGGTGAGCTCGTCGGCGAAGGCGTCCGGCACGTATCGCAAGGGCATGCGCGCCGCGGTCAACACCGCCGAGATGCCGACCGGCGACGTGGTGCGCTTTCGTGACGCCGACCTGGCTTCGCCCGTTCGCTTGCGCGCCATCGAGCGGGTGATCGGATCGGGCAACCTCACCACGATCGACGCCAACGCGCTGGCGGAGCGGCTGCTCGGCGACAGCGTGTACGCCAACATCATGATGCTTGGCTTTGCCTGGCAGCAGGGCCTGATGCCGGTGTCGCTGGACGCGCTGACGCGCGCGATCGAGTTGAACGGCGTCGCCGTCGAACGCAACAAGCAGGCGCTGGCCTGGGGCCGGCTCGCCTGTGCCGATCCGGATTTTCTGCCGAAGGCGGACGGCGCCGTCAACGCACCGGAGACGCTGGAGCGGATGATCGCGCGTCGCGCCGATTTCCTCACTGGCTATCAGGATGCCGCCTATGCCGCGCGCTACCGCGCCACGGTCGAGCGCGTGCGCCGCGCCGAGGCCGCGCTTGAGCTCGGCGGCAACCGCGAAGAAGGTGCGCCCCCTCTCCCGCTTGCGGGGGAGGGTTGGGGTGAGGGTCTCACCACGAATCGTGTTGCGGAGAGAGCCCCCACCCGCAACGCATCTGTCGATGCGTTGCGGCCTCCCCTGCACGCGGGAGAGGCGAACCGAGCCCGTGGCGATTTCGAGCTTCCCCTCACCGACGCCGTGGCGCGGTCGCTGTTCAAGCTGATGGCCTACAAGGACGAATATGAGGTCGCGCGGCTGCATATGCAGGGCGGATTCCTCGACGAGCTCAAGCGCGAGTTCGACGGCACCTTCACGGTGCAGTACCACCTTGCACCGCCCTTCCTCCCGGCACGGCTGGATGCACGGGGCCGGCCGCACAAGCGCGCATTCGGGCAATGGATTCAGACACCGCTGCGGCTGCTCGCGAACCTGAAGGGACTGCGCGGCACGGCGTTCGACGTGTTCGGCTACGCCGCGGAGCGCCGCGCCGAACGCGAGTTGATCTCTTGGTACGAGGCGCTGATCGAGACACTGCTCAGCAAGCTCGATGCCGCCCGCCTGCCCGACCTCGTCGCAATCGCAAAAGCGCCGATGGAGATCCGCGGCTATGGGCCGGTGAAGGACGCCGCGATCGAAAAGACCAGGGCGGAGGTGGCGCGGCTGACCGCGCTGCTCACCTCCGCCCCGACAGATGCAAGCGACGGCTCAGGCCGCCGCGCCGCGCTTGGCGGGTGAGATCAGGCCGACCACGACGGTCGCAATCACAGCCACCACGATGTTGAGCAGCAGCGCACCGAGGCCAACATAGAAGGTGTAGGTGGCATCGCCGAGCGAGATGCTGGCGAGCGGCTTCAGCCCGTTGCTCCACGCCGTCCAGCTGCCCCAGCCGATGCCGACCGCCCAGCCGAGCAGCAGCCCCTCGGCACGGAACCAGGTGGTGAACAGGCCGAACACCAGCGCCGGCAGCGTCTGCACGATCCAGAGGCCGCCGAGCAGCTGAAGATCGAGCGCAAACTGTGTCGGCAGGAACAGGATGAAGGCGAGCGCGCCGACCTTCACCACCAACGAGGTGATCTTCGCCACCGACGCCTCACCGGCATGCGAGATGTCCGGATTGACATAGGACTTCCAGACATTGCGGGTGAACAGATTGGCGGCGCCGATGCTCATCACCGCCGCCGGCACCAGCGCGCCGATGGCGATCGCCGAGAACGCGAAGCCCGCAAACCATTCCGGGAACAGCGTCTTGAACAGCATCGGCACCACGTCGTTCGGCGATGTCACCTTGATGTTGGCGGCATAGGCCATATAGCCGAGCAGCGCGATCAGGCCGAGCAAGAGCGTATAGGCCGGCAGCAGGATCGCGTTCTTGCGGATGGTATCCGCCGACTTCGAGGCGAAGATGCCGGTCAGCGTGTGCGGATACATGAAGGCAGCGAGCGCCGAGCCGAGCGCCAGCGTCGCATAGGGCAGATACTGCCCGGGCTTCAGCGTCAGCCCGGTGGCGCCGCCCTTGGCCGTGAAGGCGTCGTTCGCCGCCGAGAACACCGCGCCGTAGCCGCCGAGCTTCGAGGGCACCACGACCACCGCCGTCAGCACCACGATATAGATCATGATGTCCTTGACGAAGGCGATCAGCGCCGGCGCACGCAGGCCGGAGCTGTAGGTATAGAGCGCGAGGATCACGAACGCGGCGATGATCGGCAGTTCGCCGCTCAGGCCCATCGCCTTGATCACGACCTCCATGCCGATCAGCTGCAACGCGATATAGGGCATGGTCGCGACCAGGCCGGTCAGCGCCACCGCAAGCTCGAGCGCACGCGAGCCATAGGCACCGTGGACGACGTCGGCTGCCGTGACATAGCCGTTGGCATGCGCCTTCTTCCACAGCACCGGCATCACCGCGAAGACGAAGGGGTAGACGATGATCGTGTAGGGGAGCGCGAAGAAGCCGTAGGCGCCGACCGCATAGACCAGCGCCGGCACCGCGATCACGGTGTAGGCGGTGTAGAAATCGCCGCCGACCAGAAACCAGGTGATCCAGGTGCCGAACTGGCGGCCGCCGAGCCCCCATTCGTCGAGATGCTCGCTGACCGGGCCGGATTTCCAGCGCGCGGCGAAGAAGCCCATCACGGTGACGAGCGCGAAGAAGAAGATGAAGACGGAGAGCGCCACCCAGGCGATGTGATCGGTCATGGCTCTCCCCTCACCGCTGCTCGTCGGCATCAGGCTGGCGGCTGCGATAGACCAGCCAGATCAAGAGCGAGGAGATCGGCACCCAGGCGAGCTGGTACCAGTAGAAGAACGGAAAGCCGAACAGCGACGGCTCGACGAAATTATAGAACGGCACCCACAGCAAGCCGATGAACGGCAGCAGCAACAGAATCCACATGGTCCTCTCCCAGCCCGGGGCGTGATCCAATCCGGCAGGGTTGCCGGCGTCCCGTCATCAACCACCCCAGGAACCATTCGTTGCGTCTAGAATCACAGTTACGACATGGCGATGCAAAAAGATGTGATCGCCGTGCCGGGCAAGCAGCCTACTCGGCTTTGATGCCGGCGTCCTCTATCACCTTGCGCCAGCGCGCCTCTTCGCCGGCAAAATAGGCGTCGAGCTCGGTGGGAGGTGACGCCACCATCACGAGGCCCTCATTGACGCTGAGCTTCTTGAAGGCCTCCCCTTGCACAGCCCTCGCCGCTGATCGGTTGAGGCGGTCGATGATGTCGGGCGGTGTGCTCGCAGGTGCGTAAAGGCCGTACCAGGACTCCGCGGCATAGCCGGACACACCGGCTTCCGACACTGTCGGCAGTTGCGGAAATGACGCCGATCGTTCGGCCGAGGTCACGGCGATCGCACGCAGCTGCCCGGCCTCGACCAGCGCGGCGCAGCTCGCGACCGTGGTGAACATCACCTGGATCTGGCCGCCCATCAGGTCGGTGATCCCAGGTGCTGCGCCCTTGTAGGGCACGGTGGTGAGGTTGACGCCGGCCATGTGCTTGAACAATTCGCCGGCCAGATGCGCCGAGGTGCCGGTGCCGTAGGTCCCGTACGACAGTTTTTCCGGATCGGCCTTCGCGGTCGCGATCAGATCGGCGATCGACTTGATCGGCGATGACGGATTGACCACGACGACATTGAAGGAGCGCGCCACAAGCGCGACGGGGGCAAAATCCTTGTGCGCGTCATAGGGCAGCTTGCGATAGAGACTTGGATTGACCGCGTTGGCGAAGGTCGCCATCAGCAGCGTATAGCCGTCGGCTGGGCTAGTCGCCACGCTCTGCGTGCCGATGATGGTGCCCGCCCCCGGCTTGTTCTCGATGATGACGGTGACGCCGAGATCCTTCTGCATCTCCTGCGCCAGCGTCCGCGCTACGACGTCGGTGCCGCCGCCCGGCGCGAACGGCACCACGATCTTGATCATATGATCGGGATAGGCGGCCGACGCCGGCGCCAGCAACAGCACGCTTGCTGCGATCGCGAACAGGATGGCAGTCAGGACACGAAGCGGCATGGCAGGCCCCGGCAGATGACGTGATCTTCATACACGGGAGCGCCATGCAAGGGACGGCGGGTCGCCATGACGCGGGACAAAGCGCTGCTAAACCCGTCATCCTTGAGGTGCGAGCAGAGCGAGCCTCGAAGGATGAATCGGCCCCAGTCGGGCCGTCGCCCCTTCGAGACGCACTGCGCGCTCCTCAGGGTGACGGAGTTAGACTTGTATGCGCGGTTCGCACCACGCCTTTGATCACGAATACGGATTAATCAGCTTCTGCTGCTCGGTGGCGTGATGCACCAGGAGATCGATGAAGGTGCGGACCTTCGCCGAGAGATGATGACGGTGCGGATAGATCGCGTTCATGGTGAACTCGACCGGCCGGTACTCGGGCAACAACCGGACCAATTGGCCCGACTCCAGCTCGTCGCGAACCAGGAAGCCCGCCGCGAGGAACACGCCGACGCCGGCCAGCGCGGCGAGCCTCAGCGTGTCGCCGCTGTTGGCGACCAGATTGCCCGTGACCTTTACCGACGCCGGCGTTCCCTTGCGGTCGACGAAATGCCACTCGTCGCCGTAGGGATAATTGACGTGACGGATGCAATTGCGTTCCTTGAGGTCATCGAGCTGCGCGGGCTTGCCGTGCTGCTCGATGTAACTGTGCGAGCAGCACAGCACGTGCCGCCAGGTCGCGATGGTGCGCACGATCAGGCTGGAATCGGGCGACGGGATCATCCGCACCGCGAGATCGAAGTTCTCGTCGATCAGGTCGACATTGCGCTCGCCGATCGCAAGGTCGACCTTGACCTCGGGATAGGTCGCGAGGAACTCAACCACTGCGGGCGACAGGAATTGGGCGAGATGGGTATTGGTGTAGATGCGCAGCGTGCCGCGCGGTACCGACTGCAGCGCGCCCGCAATGTCGTCGGCCTGCTCGAGGTCGGCGAGGATCTGGACGGACCGGTCGTAATAGGCCTGGCCGACCTCGGTGAGGCTGACCTTGCGCGTGGTGCGGTTGAGCAGCCGGGCGCCGAGCCGATCCTCCAGCGACTGCACATGGTTGCTCACCATGGTCGTGGACATGTTGAGCTTGCGGCCGGCCGCGGAAAAGCCACCGGAATCCACGACCCGGACGAAGGCAGTCAAACTGGTCAGGCGATCCATTCGGCAAGGTCCGGATTATCAGCGCTGGCTTGATAATGCTTCCAGTTTTATCGGGATTATCACAGCGGGGAGGACATTGCATCTAGAGGCCGTACCCGGCGCCCTTTCTGGAAGGACGCAAATGTTCGACCCGGAGGATGCCATGTCGACCACCACCTATATCCCTGAAGAATCAGCCAAAATCGGCCTCCGCCCGTCGCGGCAGGCGGTCAAGCGGGCAGCCCTCGGGCTCGCCGCCCTGCTCGGCATCGCCGTGGCCGCCGACCTTGGCTACGACTACGTCACCACCGGCCGCTACCTGGAATCGACCGACGACGCCTATGTGAAGGCGGACTCCACGATCATCGCGCCGAAAGTGTCGGGCTACATCGCCCGCGTGCTGGTCACCGACAACCAGCCGGTAAAGGCCGGCCAGCTGCTGGCCGAGATCGACGACCGCGATTACCGCACCGCGCTCGGCCAGGCCAAGGCCGATGTCGACGCTGCGAACGCCTCGGTGCGCAACCTCAATGCCCAGCTCGAATTGCAGCAGCCGATCATCGACCAGAGCACCGCCGATGTCGAAGCCGCCGCGGCCAATCTGAAATTCGCCCAGGAGGAGCAGAGCCGCTACGACGGACTGATGAAATCAGGCTCCGGCACCATTCAACGCGCGCAACAGACCGATGCGGCGCTGCGCTCCAATACGGCGCAGTTGCAGCATGCGAAGTCGGCGTTGTCGGCGGCGCAGCGCAAGGTCGACGTGCTGACCACGCAGCGCGCGCAGGCCGCAGCCCAGGTCGACCGCGCCCGCGCGGTCGAGCAGCAGGCCGAGCTGAACCTGTCCTATGCGAAGATCACCGCGCCGGTCGACGGCACGGTGGGTGCCCGCACGCTGCGCGTCGGGCAATATGTCCAGGCCGGCACCCAGCTGATGGCCGTGGTGCCGCTCGATGCGGTCTATGTGGTCGCCAATTTCAAGGAGACCCAGCTGACCCATGTGCGCAACGGCCAGCCGGTCGAACTCACCGTCGACAGCTTTCGCGGCACCACGCTGAAGGGTCATGTCGACAGTCTGTCGCCGGCCAGCGGCCTCGAATTCGCGCTGCTGCCGCCCGACAACGCCACCGGCAATTTCACCAAGATCGTGCAGCGCGTGCCGGTCAAGATCGTGCTCGACGATCACAGCCTGACCGGCCTGCTGCGGCCGGGCATGTCGGCGATCCCGACCGTCAACACCAAGGCGACCGTGCTGGCTGAACGCGAATACAAGCGCCGCGTAGCGTCGGCGACGCGGCCACACGGCGGCTAGCACCCAACATTGCTTCGGCTGGCTTGGCGCGATCGATCACCGCATCGGTGGTCAATCGCGTTTTGTTGTGCGCCTCTCCGCTCTTCGCTTCGTGCCGCGAGCACCGGCGGTAGGGCTCCCTCCCCCCTTGCGTGGGAGCCGACGAGACGTTCTCACCTCACGAGAGGATCATCCGGCAAATGAACCCATCCGTGCGGCGCGTCGTGATCTGACGCGATTATCAACTTCTGCCGGACAATCCTTCCAGTCTTTCCCGGATTATCGAAACGGGCCGCCTAATACATCTTGTGTGGGCAGCAGGGACGACCCCGATGACCACACTCCAGCCCACAGCCGATGCAGAAAACGCCGCCGCCCTCCCCGCCCCCGCAACGCCGGCCACACAAGCGGTCCCGACCAGGACCTGGATCGCGGTGATCGGCGCCACGCTCGGCGCGTTCATGGCGGTGCTCAACATCCAGATCGTCAACGCCTCGCTTGCCGACATTCAGGGCGGCATCGGCGCTGGTATCGATGACGGCGGCTGGATTTCGACCTCCTATCTGATCGCCGAGATCGTGGTGATCCCGCTGTCCGGCTGGCTCGCCCAGGTGTTCTCGGTACGCATCTATCTGCTCACCAATGCAGTCCTGTTCCTGGTGTTCTCGGCGGCGTGCGCGCTGGCGCAGGACCTGCCGCAGATGATCGCGCTGCGCGCGGTGCAGGGCTTCACCGGCGGCGTGCTGATCCCGATGGCGTTCACGCTGATCATCACGCTGCTGCCGAAGGCCAAGCAGCCGATCGGGCTCGCACTGTTCGCGCTGTCGGCGACGTTCGCGCCCGCGATCGGCCCGACCATCGGCGGATACCTGACCGAGAACTGGGGCTGGCAATACATCTTCTATGTCAACCTGGTGCCCGGCGCCGTGATGATCGCGATGCTGTACGTCTCGCTCGATCCGAGCCCGATGAAGCTGTCGCTGATCCGCCAGGGCGACTGGCTCGGCATCATCACGATGACGATCGGCCTCGCCGCGCTGCAGACCGTGCTGGAAGAAGGCAACAAGGACGATTGGTTCGGCTCGCCCTTCATCGTCCGCCTGTCTGTCATCGCAGCGGTCTCGCTGGCCGCTTTCCTGATCGTCGAATTCACCGTCGAAAAGCCGCTGCTCAATTTGCGCCTGCTGGCCCGCCGCAATTTCGGCTTCGGCATGCTGGCGAACTTCCTGATGGGCATCGCGCTGTACGGCTCGGTATTCATCCTGCCGCAGTATCTGTCGCGCATCCAGGGCTACAACGCCGAGCAGATCGGCATGGTGCTGGCGTGGACCGGCCTGCCGCAGCTCGTGCTGATTCCGCTGGTGCCGCGGCTGATGCAGCGCTTCGACCCCCGCATTGTCATCGGTATCGGATTTGCGCTGTTCGCCGCCTCCAACTTCATGAACATCTACATGACCAACGACTACGCGGCCGATCAACTGCTCTGGCCGAACGTCGTCCGTGCCGTCGGTCAGGCGCTCGCCTTCGCTCCGCTGTCGGCGGTCGCAACGGCGGGAATTGAGGCGGAGAATGCCGGATCGGCGTCAGCCCTGTTCAACATGATGCGCAACCTCGGCGGTGCAATCGGCATTGCCGCGCTGCAGACACTGCTGACCAAGCGCGAGCAGTATCACTCCAACGTGCTGATGCAGTCGGTCTCCATGCTGGAACAGGCGACCCGCACGCGGATTGAAGGATTGACCCAGTATTTCCTGAACCACGGCGTCGCCGACCA
>NZ_VKHP01000239.1 GCF_010811875.1 Bradyrhizobium uaiense | reverse complement strand
CCGCGCCGCGCTCACCGCCTACGACAAGGCGAAGGCCCATGCGCCCGATTCCGACGAGGGCCAGATGATCGAGATCGTGTCGCGGCCGAAATAGGCAGAGCCGCCATTCACGGAAAACGGGTGGGAATATTCGCGGGCGCGCGCTAGTCACCTGTGCAAGTGCAAGCGAGTGCCCGACATGCCTTCCGCCGACAATCGCATTGATAGCCGCGACTGGGGGCTGCTCGCTCTGTTGTCGGTACTCTGGGGCGGCTCGTTCTTCTTCAACGGAGTGATCCTGCGCGAATTGCCGCCGCTGACGCTGGTGCTGCTGCGCGTGGCCTTGGGCACGATCATCCTGCTGCCGCTGCTGCGGGCCCGGAAGATCGAATTCCCCCGCGGCCTGTCGGGCTGGGCGCCATTCGCCGCGATGGGGCTGTTCAACAATGTGCTGCCGTTCTCGCTGATCGTGTTCGGGCAGACCTATGTTCCGAGCGGGCTCGCCTCGATCCTCAATGCGACGACACCGCTGTTTGCGGTGATCGTGATGGCGGCGGCCGGCGAGGAACGGCTGCAGGCGCGCCGGGTGGCGGGCGTGGTGGTCGGTCTGATCGGGGTTGCGATCCTGCACGGCGATGCGCTTGGTTTCGAGAGCAAGCAGGGCGTCGGCATCCTGTTGTGCCTCGCCGGCGCCTTCAGCTACGGCATCGCGGCGCTGATCGGGCGGCGGCTGCCGCAGCGCGTGCCGCCGCTGGGGACGGCGACGTTCCAGATGATCGCCTCAGCGGTGCTGATGGCGCCCGTCGCCGCAGCGGCCGACCGGCCGTGGCTGTTGCCGATGCCGCACGCGTCGACATGGCTTGCCGTGCTCGGCCTCGCGGCGCTGTCGACGGCGCTGGCCTATATAGTGTTCTTTCAGATCCTGCAGCGCTCCGGCGCGACCAATGTGATGCTGGTGACGCTGCTGATTCCGGTCACCGCGATGCTGCTCGGATATCTCGTCCTCGGCGAGCCGATCGCACCGCGCGAGGTGATCGGCGCGCTGGTGATCGCGAGCGCGCTGCTCCTGATCGACGGGCGCGTGCTGAGCTGGTTCAGCCGCGCGCCTGCTTCCACGCCGCATACCATCCGGTAAAGCGTCCGCTGTCGCGCTCATCGCGGTGCCAGGCGGCATAGGCGGTGCCGTCATCGGCGACCAGCACCACGGCATCGAGCCCCCTGGAACGGCGCAGCGTGTCCATCGCCTGCGCCGGCGTCTGCGCAATGGGACCCGCGACGTTGAACGAGGTGTTGACCGACATCTCGACGCCGATGTGGCGGCCGAGCGCCTTCAGATAGGCGTAGGTGAGGGGATCGTCCGCCTCGCGCACGATCTGGATGCGGCCGGTGCCGTCGGCATGCACCACGGCCGGAATCTTCTCGCGCGCCTCCGGCTTCGAATGCGCGGTGAGCACCATGTAGTTGTAGGCGTTGTAGTCGGCGTCGGACGCGCCGTCTTCCAGCTCGAAATAATCGAGCGCGGCTTGCAGCGTCGCCATCGGCGCCAGCGGCCGGATCGCCTCGCGATACTTGACACGCTCGTTGAGCCGCTCGCGCACTTGGGGATCGCAGGGATTGGCGAGGATCGAGCGGTGGCCGAGCGCGCGCGGGCCGGTCTCGGCCGCGCCTTGGTAGATCGCGATCACGCCGCCCTGCGCCACCATGCTGGCCATCAGGTCCGCGACCGCATCGCGCCCCTCTGGAGTCGCCACATTGCCGATCGCGGTCGAGGCGATGTCGTCGGCTTGCAGCGCCGCGGTGATATCGGCATTCGAGGGCGGCAGGCCGCAATAGAATGCGTGCGACAGCGCCGCGCCGCGCGGCGCGCCCGCCATATGCGCGAACAGCCAGGCGGCGCCGATCGGCACGCCGGAATCGCCCGGCACCGGCGGCACCCACATATGCAGCCGCGCCTTGCGCTGTTGCGCGCGTTCGAACCACGCCTCGTCGAAATGCTCGAGCAGCCGCATGTTGCCGAGCGCGTTCAGTGCCACGCCGCCGGTCAGCACCAAGCGGTCGGTGCCGGTGATGCGCAAGAGATGATCGATGACATGGATCATCGCGTCCTCGAACACCAATTGCGTCGCGGCCGCCTTGTCGACGCGATCCTTGGTGTCGGGGCGGTGATTGATGTCCTCGACGCGCAAGACGGCGTCGGGATTCCAGAGCTGGTCGGGCCGCAGCGGCGCGCCCAGGATATCGATCAGCGGCTGATGATAGGGATTGCCGGCGGGGTCGGCGTACCAATTGGCCATCGCGCGATTGAGCAGCACGCTGCCATTGGGCCCGAGCTGCAGCACTGCCTTCAAACGCGAATAGTAAGGATTGGTGGCGCGGTTCATGTCGCCCCAGGCGGCGGCGCCCATGTAGCGGCCTTCGCTGGAGAGCCAGGTCCAGCCGCCCTGGCTCGACGAGATCACCGTGTAGAAGGCACCGAGCGAATCGAACAGGCTCTCGTTGCAATAGAGCTGCTTCATCTCACCGTCCTCGGCGACATAGAGCGAGATCGAGCCGACATCGCCGGTGCCATCGAGCACCGCGATCGCAACGCGTTCGCGCACCTCGGCGAATGGCGATGCCGTGAACGAGTACCAGGCGTGATTGTCGTGATGCGGCATGCAGATCAGCGGCAGCTGCTCGCCGAGCCCGTACATCTTCCCGAGCCTGCGCGAGATGCGCCGCACCTGGTCCATCTGTCGCAGGTTGATCGCGGGCGCGATCGGTGCGTTCAGCAATTTGAGACTGGCCGGCGCTTCCTCGAACGAGGTGCGGATCAGCAACGCCATCAGCGCCGGATAGTCCCACGTCGTGACGAAGGCCGCGATGTCGCCGATATCGCGGCCCATCCGCTGCAACACCTTGCGCATGTCGTCGAGCGCGTATTGCGGAAACTCGTTGGTGTGTTTGTCTCCGGAAAAGCGCTCTTCCTCGTTGTTGAGGATCAGACGCGGGCCGTCCTTCTGGGTGACCTCGACCAGTGCAACGCCGGTGTTGTGCGTGCCGGGGCAGGCGAGGCCTGCGACGTAGACGGTCTCGCCATGCTGCAGCTTGTCGCGGATCGAAGCGATCGTGCGTTGCGCGAACTCGCCATTGGCCTTGTGCAGGCCGAGCTTCGCCATCGCACGTTCACTGAGGCGGCGCGTGATCTCATAGCCCGCGGCCGCAAAACGCGGATGCCGCGGACCGGTACGAATGTCCGGTTTACGCAATCAGAACGCCTCGACTCGTGATCCCCAGATCGACCTTCAATCATAACTAGCGCCAGGCAACAATGCCGTTTCGCCCAACGGAAAAACCCGGCGCTTGCCAGCCTGTTCGTCCCTTGCGAGACTTGCCGTCAAAACCAACGACAATAATCGGGGAGAAAACGATGCGGGCTCGTTCTGGATATATTGGCGCAATCGCGGCGTTCGCAAGTGCGGCACTGATTGTGACTTCGGCGTATGCGCAGAAGAAATACGATCCCGGCGCGACTGATGGCGAAATCAAGATCGGCAACATCATGCCGTATAGCGGGCCGGCATCGTCCTACGGCGTGATCGGCAAGACCGAAGCCGCGTTCTTCAAGATGATCAACGAGCAGGGCGGAATCAACGGCCGCAAGGTCAACTTCATCAGCTACGACGATGCCTATTCGCCGCCGAAGGCAATCGAGCAGGCGCGCAAGCTGGTCGAAAGCGACGAGGTGCTGTTGATCTTCCAGGCGCTCGGCACGCCGTCCAATTCGGCAATCATGAAGTACATGAATGCCAAGAAGGTGCCACAATTGTTCGTCGCCTCCGGCGGCACGAAATTCGGCGACCCCAAGAACTTTCCCTGGACCATGGGCTTTCAGCCCAACTACCAGAGCGAAGGGCGCATCTACGCGAAATATATTCGCGACAAATTCCCCGACGGCAAGATCGCGGTATTCTGGCAGAATGATGACGCCGGCAAGGATCAGTTCAAGGGCCTGAAGGACGGGCTTGGCGACAAGGTCAACATGATCATCGCCGACAAGTCCTACGAGGTCTCCGATCCCTCGATCGATTCGCAGATCGTCGCGCTGCATGATTCCGGCGCCGATATCTTCTTCTCCTGGGCGGCGCCGAAGGGATCGGCGCAGGCGATCCGCAAGGTCGGCGAGCTCGGATGGAAGCCGAAATTCTTCCTCGCCAACACCGCGACCTCGGTCGCCTCGGTGCTGAAGCCCGCAGGGCTGGAATATTCCAAGGGCATCATCTCGACGGCCTATCTGAAGGACCCGACCGACCCGACCTGGGATCCGGCGGTCACGAGCTGGCGCGCCTTCATGGACAGATATTATCCCGACGGCGACAAGGGCAACGCCAACAACCTCTATGGCTATGTGCAGGCCGAGGCCATGGTGCAGGTGCTGAAGCAATGCGGTGATAATCTCACGCGCGAAAACGTCATGAAGCAGGCCGCCAACCTGAAGAACTTCCATTCCGACCTGATGCTGCCGGGCGTCATGGTCAACACCTCGCCGGACGACTATTTTCCGATCGAGCAGATGCAGCTGATGCGCTTCAACGGCGAGGCGTGGGAGCTGTTCGGCGACGTCATCACCGGCGAGGTCGGGCACGAGGCGACGAGGTAGGCCATGGGGGCTGCCACGGCTTCGTGACATCACCGCCCGCAAGCGCGCGCTGTGTCCGAACGTGACCTTGTCCCATAAATGGGAAAATGACACACGTCGAAAGAGACAGGGTCAAGCAGTGGGATTGTATCCCACGCAGCGGGCCGCTAAAATTCGGGCATGAATGCCAAGGCCGCGAAGTCCAAGCCGCGATCGTCAGCGCCGATCGCCGCAGCGAAGCTGCACGCGCCGCTGGCGCGGATGCTGCGTCCGCTGGTGCGGCTTTGCATTCGCGGCGGCATGACATTCCGGCGCTGACACAGCTGCTGCGCGAGCTCTATGTCAACGTCGCTGAGCACGACTTCGCGCTCGAGGGCAAGGAGCAGACCGACAGCCGCGTCAGCCTGTTGACCGGGATCCACCGCAAGGAGGTGGCACGGTTGCGCGGCGCCGGCGCGCCGGTCAATGCGGTGCCGGCGACGTTGTCGCGGACCAGCGCGATCATCGCGCGCTGGCTGGCCGCGCCCGAATTCACCGACGCCAAGGGCGATCCGCTGCCGCTGCCGCGCACCGCGGATGGCGGCGCGCCGTCGTTCGAGACGCTGGTCGAATCGATCACCAAGGACGTGTGGCCGCGCGCCGTGCTCGACGAATGGCTCGACCGCAAGCTCGTCACCATCAACGACGACGACGAGATCATGCTGGTCGAGGAGGCGTTCGTCCCGCACGGCGACGACGACCGCAAATGGCATTATCTCGGGCGCAATCTGCACGATCATGTCGCGGCCGCCGAGCTCAACGTGTCCTCCGCGGCGCCGCGCTTCCTCGAACGCGCGGTGCATTATGACGGGCTGTCGGCGGAGCTCGCCAAGCGGCTTGAGGGCCGCTCGCGCAAGCTGGCGATGGAGGCGCTGAAGGTGGCCAACCGCGAGGCCAACCGCGCGCTCGCAAAAGACAAGGGCGGGGCCTACCGTTGGAATTTCGGCATCTACATCTATCGCGAGGGCCCTGATAGCCCGATCGACGACGATGCCGACCAAGGCGGTGCGACGTGAAGGGCCTGCCGCCAACCTCGCGCCGCTGATCGGATTTTGGCTCGCCGGAACCTCGTTCGCGGGCGCGCAGCCCGGGTTCGTCGGTGCGCACCCCCTTCACGCCGGGTCAAGGCAAAGAACTGGGGCATCGGTGCTGATGCGATCAGAACCGATGCTCCAGCCACAAACGCGATCGGCGCAGGCGAGGTCGCTTGCGCCGATATTCAGATCGATCGTTGAGCGATTGAGCTAGCCTGCGCTGAGCCGGACGCCGGCGCGGAGGAATTTCTGCGGGTCGACCGCTTCACCGTCGATGCGGGTCTCGTAGTGCAGATGCGGGCCGGTGGAACGGCCGGTTGAACCGACGGCGCCGATCACCTGGCCGATCTTGACGGTTTCGCCGACCTTGACGCCGATCTCGGACAGATGGCCGTAGCGGGTCGAGAGCCCGTTGCCATGATCGACCTCGACCATGCGGCCGTAGCCGCCAGCCCAGCCCGCCGACACCACCTTGCCGTTGGCGGTGACGCGCACCGGATCGCCTTGCGCGGCGCGGAAGTCGAGGCCGGTGTGCATCGCCGGACGGCCGAGGAAAGGATCGCTGCGGACACCGAAGCCGCTGGTGAATTCGACCTCGCCGACCACCGGCTTGCGATAGGGCACCAGCGCCAGCGTCTGGTTCAGTCGCTGCATCTGCGCGCGGTTGATGTTGATGCGGTAGAGCTGGCGCTCGAACGCGCCGGCGTCGGGCGTAAGCTTGACCGGCACGAACGGTCCGCCCATGCCCGAGCGCGGCGTCGCGGCTTCGAGCTGCGCCATGTTGAGGCCGAGATCGGAAATCACGCCGCGCATCCGGCGCACCCGCGATTCGATGCCGTCCTCGACCGAGGAGAGTGCGGCGACCTGGCGCCGCTCGACCTGGTCAAGCGAGGTCTGCAGGCGGACCAGCACATTGTCGACACCTTGGGCCTTGGCGAACTGGTTCGGCTGCGCCTTGGCAATCAGCGGCGCGCGCGATTCCAGCCGTGCCTCGCGATCCGGCGGTGCCACGAAGATCACGGTGTCGCTGATCGGGGAGGGCTTCAATGAGCCGGAAGACGGCACCGCCTCGGCGCGGCCCTGCGGCTTGATCGATCCGGTAGAGGTGGCATCGGGCATCGCGCCGAGCGCAGTGGCGCGCGATTCCAGCGTCGACTGCCGCTTCATGATCTGGTCGAGCTTCTGGTCGAACTGCTCCTGGTCGAGCAGCTGGCGGCTGGTGGTGCGGTCGACCTTGGCGCGCAGCTCCGAGATGCGGTCCTCATAGGCGTATTGCATCTCGGCCTGACGCGCGATCAGCCGGGTCAGGACATCGTCACGGAAAGCGAAATAGGTCGCGGTGGCCGCCGACCACATGCCGAGCAGGACGACGGTGCCGACCGCGATCCAGAACACGACCGGTCCGATCCGGACCTGCTTGCCGGCATGGACCAGCGTATAGCCCTCGCCGGTGGCCTCAACCGCCGCCGCCGCCGGCGCGGCGTGATGGGCGGCGGGACGGCGCGCCGGTGACCGGCCATGGTCCTGCGGATGATGGTGTTTCTGGTGATGACCGGACCGGCTCGACATCGGTACTCCCGCGGCCGGTCGGACCAAGCTCCGTACGGCTAATTTGCGGGGCCGATTTGAGCCCGCCATGGTTAATTTTCAGGAAACGGAACCCCTCCGTCAGAGCGCGCGGGCGGCCTCCAATACCGCTTCGGCATGGCCGTCGACCTTCACGTGGCGCCAGATCCGGGCGACTTTTCCACTGGAATCGACCAGAACCGTGGTGCGAACAATTCCCATGAAGGTCCTGCCATACATGGATTTTTCGCCCCAGGCGCCATACGCCTCCAGCATCTCATGGGCCGGGTCCGAGGCCAGCGGCACCGCCAGCTGGTGTTTGTTTCGAAATGACTCCTGCGCCTTAACCGTATCGGCCGATATGCCGACCACCTCGGTCCCGTGAGCGGCGAACTCACCCTTGAGCCGGGTGAAGTCGATCGCCTCCCTGGTGCAGCCGGGGGTGTCGGCGCGGGGATAGAAGAACAGCACCAGCTTCTTGCCGGCAAAATCGGCCAGCGAGACGCTGCCGCCGCCGTCCCGTGGCAGGTTGAAGCGAGGGGCTGCAGCGCCTTCGGCAAGTGTGACGGCGGATGATCTGGTCACGGTCGCGGCCGGCTCCGGCTTTAACGGTTTCGATGCAGCCTTGTGCGAGGCTTTTCCTCGAACACCCGCTGCGGGCTTGGTCTTTGTTGGCTTGGTCGCTTTCTTGGCGGCTGCCTTCTTCGCAACCGTTGTGCGGGTTTTCGTCGCGGACTTCCCAGTGCTTGCGCTTGCGGCGCGCGCAACCTTCGTTGCGACCCGCTTTCCGGTTGTGTTGGAGGATTTCTTGCGCGTTTTCTTGGACATATGCCTTCCTTTCGTCGCTTTCCGCGGCTCAACCATTGGGCTATTGCGGGTCTCATTCGCGGCGGCCGGATTCGCACCGGCCGCTGGGCAAGTTTGATGGCCACGGAGTATGGTGACAAGGAATTCGACGCGTTACCCGTCCGCTTGCTGAATTGGCGTTTGATTGGTTGGTTTGGTCCGTTCTGGGGGCCATCGGCGAGTAACATGAATAGGCGAGGATAGGCGGCGATGCCGACACGGGAGCGCTCGATACGAATCGACGGGCGCCCCGATGACGGCGATCAGCTTCGCCGTCAGCACCGAGAGGCAATGGCAAGGAACAGGTCGCCGCAGGGTCCAAATCCGCGCGCCGGGGCTGACTTCTCGCAACGGGAAGACGCCGCCGCGTGGGACGAGCAGGATGAGGCGGCGGGCAACCGTGCGCGGCAATTGCTGTCGCGTTCCAACACCAACCTGCATCGTTTCACGGATTTCTGCTCGGGCATGCAGCGCTGGCTGAACGGCGAGCGCTGGATCCGTCGCATCGGATTGGTCCTCGTGGTGCTGGTCGTGATGTTTGCGACCTGCTTCGGCGCGCTGTGGTGGCGGCTCGGCGCCGGTCCGATCAATCTCGATCTGGCGACGCCGTGGCTTGCCGCGGCGATCGAGGAAAATATCGGCCACGGCAACACGGTCGAGGTCGGTGGAACGCAGATCGAGCGCGCCGGCCGCGTCAGGATCGCGGTGCGCATCCGCGACATCATCGTCCGCGACCGCGACCATGCGGTCGTTGCGAGCGCGCCGAAAGCCGAAGTGCGGTTGTCGGGAACGGCGCTCCTGATGGGGCAGTTGCGGGCTGAGAGCCTCAATCTCGTCGATGCGGAACTGTCGGTGCGCATCACGCCGGACGGCAATGTGACCGTGTCGGCGGGCGACACGGCAAAGCCGCTTGCCACCGGCGTTGCCTCCAAGCGGGAGGCGGGGATGCCGCCGACATTCCCGCGTCCGGCGCCCGCCGCGCCGCCGCCGGTTGCTTCGCCGCCCGCTGCTTCAGAGCCTGCGGCGGCCGCACCGGATTCGGCCCAGAGCGGGCTGCTCGCAGGTCTCGACTGGCTCGACAGCCTCAGCATGACCGGCCTCGACGGTCAGAACCTCAACGAGATCGGCCTGAAGAACGGCAATCTCGTCGTCGACGACCAGCAGCGCGGCAACAAATGGAGCTTTGAGAATATCAGCCTGAGCCTGCGGCGTCCGAGCGGCGGCGGCGTTGCGCTCAGCTTCGGCGAAGAGGGCGCCAAGCCCTGGTCGGTCCGCGTGCTGGTTGGACCGCAGCAGAACGGCGTGCGCACGGTCGACATCAAGGCCGACAAGGTTTCCACCCGGAACATCCTGCTCGCGCTCAGGACCAAGGACCTGACCTACACCGCCGACCTGCCGCTGTCGGGCGAGATGAGGGGCGAACTCGGTCGCGACGGCCTGCCGACCTATTTCCGCGGCAAGATCAATGTCGGCGCCGGCAACATCATCGACACCGATACGCCTGATTATCCGATGCCGGTCGATTCGGCCGAGATGAGCGTCGAATGGGATTCGGGGCGGCGCGTGCTGCTGGCGCCGATCAAGATCGTCTCGGGCGCCAACCGCATCACGCTGCTCGGCCATCTGGAGCCGCCGAACGACAACGTCACCGACTGGCAGGCCGGCCTGTCGGGCGGCACCATTGTGCTGGCCGATGCCGACAAGAACGAGCCGCCGCTGATCTTCAACCGCATCAACGTCGGTTTCCGCTTCGATACCGAGAAGAAGCGCGTGCTGCTGACCCAGGCCGACGTCTCCAATGGCGAGATCGGCGTCGCCGGCACCGGCAGCATCGACTATTCCGGCGAGCCGCGGCTGCAACTCGGATTCGCCGGCACGCCGATGTCGGCCTCCGCCCTGAAACGAATGTGGCCGATCATCATCGTGCCCGAGGTGCGCGAATGGGTGCTCGAGCGGATCGACCGCGGCACGCTCCAGCGCATCGATGTCGGCGTCAATTCGCCGGTGCATAATCTGTCGCGCAAGGGTCCGCCGATCCCGGATGACGGTCTCTCGGTCAACATCGTCGCCTCCGGCGTCACGGTGCGTCCGGTGGACAAGATGCCCGCGGTGCACGATGCCGATCTGAAGGCCAGGGTGACCGGCCGTACCGCGACTGTGACCATCAACCAGGGCATCGCCGACACGCCGGCCGGCCGCAAGATCACGCTGTCGGATTTCACCTTCGAGGTGCCCGACATGGCGCCGAAGCCGTCGCCGTCGAAGGTCAAATTCCGGGTCGATTGTCCGGTGCCGGCCGCCGCCGAAATCCTTGCCTCCGATCGGCTCAGCGATCTCTCCGGGCCGCCGATCGATCCCAACGCCAGCAAGGGCAACGTCACGGCGACGATCAATCTCGGCATGCCGGTGACGGGCGGGTTGACCAAGGCCGACACGCAATATTCCGTCTCGGCCGACATCTCCGGCGTTGCCGTCGACAAGCTGGTGATGAACCAGAAGCTCGAGGCCAATACGCTCAAGGTGATTGCCAGCAACGCCGGCTTCCAGGTCAAGGGCGACGTCAAGATCAACGGACAGGCCGCTTCGCTCGACTACCGCAAGCCGGCCGACGGCGATGCCGACGTCAAGCTGCAGGCGACGCTGGATGATGCAAGCCGCGCGCGCCTCGGGCTTGATCTCGGTCCTGCGGTGTCGGGCGCGATCCCGATCAAGCTGAACGGCAAGATCGGCAGCGGCGACAATCCCGCCACCAAGATGGGGGTCGAGGCCGACCTGACCCAGCTCAAGCTCGACAACATCCTGCCTGGCTGGGTCAAGACGCAGGGCAGGGCCGGCAAGGCGACCTTCAACGTGGTGCCGAAGGGGCAATCGACGCGGTTCGAGGACATCTCCATCGAAGGCGCCGGCGTTTCGATCAAGGGTGCGCTCGAGGTCGACCAGAATGGCGACCTCATGAATGCGAACTTCCCGACCTATGCGCCGTCGGAAGGCGACAAGACATCGCTGCGGGCCGATCGTGGTCCCGACGGCGTGATCAAGGTGACGATGCGCGGCGACGTGTTCGACGGCCGCGGCTTCCTGAAATCGGCGATCTCCGGCCGCGACAGCGATCCCAAGAGCAAGACCAAGACCACCGATTTCGATGTCGATCTGAAGCTCGGCGCGGTGGCAGGCTTCAACGGCGAGGCATTGCGCGGCGTCGATGCCAAGATCTCGCGCCGCAACGGGTTCTTCAAGGCGTTCACGCTGAGCGGGAAGGTCGGCCGCGATACCCCCGTGTCGGTCGACATGCGCGGCCGGCAGCAGGGCCGCGAGGTGATCTATCTGCAAACCAGCGACGCCGGTGCGTTCCTGCGCTTCATCGACACCTATTCGAAGGTGATCGGGGGCCAGCTCACGCTGGCGATGGAGCCGCCGATCCCCGAGCCGAGCCCGAGGGAAGGACTCATCAACATCACCGGCTTCTCGGTGAAGGGCGAAACCCAGCTCGACCGCGCCGTCGCCGGCGGCCCGGTCAGCACCCAGAACGGCATCGGGTTCGACGCGCTGCGGGCCGAGTTCACGCGCCAGAGCGGCCAGCTCTCGATCCGCAACGGTGTGGTCAAGGGGCCGAGCATCGGCGCGACCATCGAAGGCAGCATCGACTATCTCGGCAACCAGGTGCGGATGAACGGCACCTTCATTCCGATGTACGGGCTCAACAACATGTTCGGCCAGATCCCGTTCTTCGGGATTTTCCTCGGCGCCGGCAGCAATGAAGGCCTGATCGGCGTGACCTATGAGGTCGTGGGAACGCCGAGCCAGCCGGTGCTGCGCGTCAACCCGATCTCGGCGCTGGCGCCAGGCCTGACGCGGAAGATCTTCGAGTTCAAGCAGTACGGCCCGAACGACCTGCCGACGACGAACAACTAGAACGCTCGCTCATCGACACCTGCTTTCAAAGTCGGTCGAGATCGCGCCGACGCGCGGCGGCGGCTTCCTCTCCGCTTTCATCCGAGGCTGCGACCAAGTCCCAGCGGCCTGTCGTCCGGATGACGTTCGCGCAGGAACCTTGCCCTGTCTGGGATGTTGGAGAGCAATTCAACAACTCAGGAGGAACTCTCATGAGAGTCCTGTTATTGGCTGGTGTATTGGCGGTCGCCGGTTTCGCTATGGCGACGCCGGTCTCCATTGCACCCGCGTCAGCTCAGGTCGCCGTTGATACTCCGCTCGGTGGCGTAAGAGTGGGCCCGGAGCCCCGTTACTACCGAGACTACGATCGACCCGCTTATCGCGCCTACGGATATGATCGCGGATATCGTGGATGCCGCACCGTCACGATCGAGCGTGACGACGGATCGGTCCGGAGAGTTCGTCGCTGCGGCTAGCAGTACCGGACCAGAGGATCGACTTGCGGGCTTACAAGGCCGCTCGAGTCGGTTCTCGCAATCAAGGAATTGGAACCATCGACTAGGGCCGGTGCTGTTGGCGGCCCGTTTCATTTCGCGAATGCCACCTGTCGGCCCAAGGTGTTGACCCAAGGCCGGCATGCGGTCATGGCGAATTCGCCTCCGCAGGGGCGCGCTACCAAAATATCGAAAACAACCCCATGCAAAGTAGCCGGCGGCGTGCCGGCATTCGACACGGCAACTTGACATGTCGGGCAAATCAACGGCATTATTCTATTATTCAGAAAACCGCGCAGGCGCGCCTCACCCCGCGCTATGGGACTTGGCCGCAGCCATATGCAACGGCACTACGGCCAAGGTAAAAAACGACGTCGGCGATAAGCTGTGGAAGAGGCGCGACCGGCCATCGCGGCCATGCAGCCCCCCACGAGTTGGGTCTAGTTTGACCCGCTGAGGTTGATTAGCTAAAGCTCGCGAATGGCGGTCCTTGACGATACGCTTTGCCGAAATTGCAAGACACGTCGACATTGCCAGTCCGGTGATGTACGCGACCGCCCCACGTACCTTGCGTTCTCGCGGCTCGACACTTTGGCCTTAGATGACGCCAAAGTTGCGGTGTATAACGCGATCAAATAAGACGCTAAGGCGACCGATGTGGCCTTGGCGCTAGTCGAGATTTTCGACCGAGACGCATTGCCATCATTTCTGATTTGGCTATCAAGGCTTGAGAGCGAAGAGCCGACATTCAATAGAAGTTTGCATGAGCTCTTTGTCGTTAGTGACGCTGTTCCCATGCTTGGGTATTGCCCTTTCAGCATTCCTCTTGAGAAAGCGGATTCGCGTGTGGATTCCGTTTGTAATCGCTTCCGTGTCGGTTCTCGCGGGCGCGATCTATTTGCGTGCTGGTGTGCTTGGTAGCTGCCGGATAGCTGAGAGCGAGTGCCTTGGCGCGACGGCCACTGCGTGGATAGTCGCAATAATTTGGGCCTTGTTCGGCATAGCTTTGCTTATCTGCTTCGCTTCCGTGATGAGACGGCCACAATAGGCGTCTTCGTCTGTTCGGGCCGACAAATTACAAATTGTTAGCTGTGATTTTCGCGATGGTCACTTACGCCGTTCGCAAATGAACCACGCAATGAATGCGATGAACATCAGCGCCGCAGCGCCGGCACTACCAGGAACGGGATCAGGCCGAGCACGACATTGACGAGCGCGAAGACGATCAGCGGATTGTAGCTGTGGGTCCAGTCGTGGATCAGGCCGCCGCCCCATGAGCCGAGGCCGGAGCCGAGGCCGCTGCCGATCATGATGGTGCCGTAGATCGTGCCGACGCGCTCGCCCCGGAATATCTTCAGCGCCGTCGCGGTGATCAGCGGCCCGCGCGAGCCGATCATGCTGCCGAAGCAGATGATGAAGCCGGTCAGCAGCCAGTAGTTCGGGTACCACTGCATGATCTAAACTTTGGCAAAATCACCTTGAAAATAGGGGCTGGCGCTATCGGGTCCAAAGTCGACGGCCATTGTATATGCCAAAAAGGCGTTCGCCGTCGTTAGTTCTGGGGCGGGGCCACCCGCAACCGCCGCCGAACGGTCCGCATTATCATCAGAAGCGGACCAAAGAGGCGCGGCTCGTCGTGTCGGCTAAGGGCCCAGGCCGTGTAAAAAATCGCGCAGTTTTGGCGCTGATTTGGTCGCTCAGAAGGCCGACCTCACGCCCGCATCGCCTCCAGCAATCCGCCCACGCCGACGATCGTCATTACGCGCTTCATATTG
>NZ_VKHP01000238.1 GCF_010811875.1 Bradyrhizobium uaiense | reverse complement strand
ATAGACGCGATCACACTATCAAGCTCGCCTGTAGCGAGCACGCGGACTAGCCCGCGATGAACCTTCGCCGACGAGCAGCCGCGAGCGAGCTGCGCTCCTTCTCTCGCTTGCGGGGGAGGGCGGGGGTGGGGTCTCGCCGCGAAGAGATTCTTTCCGGTGGAGAAAGCCCCCACCCGGATCGCATCTGACGATGCGATCCGACCTCCCCCGCAAGCGGGAGAGGTACAGCGAGTGTGCCGCCTGATCTAAGACGCACCAGCCAGGTGCCTAGCCAATTTTTGGAATTTCAACGTGTCCAGCCCTCCCTCCCTACGCAAATCCTTCCTGTTCTTCCTCGCGCCGATGCTGCTGAGCAACGTGCTGCAATCGCTGTTCGGCACCATCAACGGCGTCTATCTCGGCCAGATGATCGGGGTCGACGCGCTTGCCGCGGCGTCGGTGTTCTTCCCGGTGATGTTCTTCTTCATCTCCTTCGTGATCGGGCTGAGCGCCGGCGCCTCGGTCATGATCGGCCAGGCCTGGGGCGCCGGCGAGCCCGACCGGGTGAAGGCAGTTGCCGGCACGACCATGACCGTGACGCTGCTGCTTGCGCTGGCGATCGCAATCCTCGGCGGCGTGTTCGCGCGCCCGCTCTTGATCGCGCTCGCCACGCCGCCCGACGTGCTCGACGCCGCGGTGTCCTATGCGCGGATCATGATGATCACGATGCCCGTCACGTTCGGCTTCCTGCTGCTCGCGGCCATGATGCGCGGCGTCGGCGACACCGTGACGCCGCTGCTGGCGCTGACGGTCTCGACCGTCGTCGGCCTCGTGGTCACGCCGGCGCTGATCCGCGGCTGGCTCGGCCTGCCGATGCTCGGCGTCGCCAGTGCCGCAATCGCCTCCGCGGTCTCGGGCGTGGTCACGCTGCTCTGGCTGCATGTCCACATGCTCAGGCACAAGCATCCGCTTGCCTTCGACGCGGCGTTCCTGCGCGCGATGCGGCCGAACGGCGCGCTGCTGCGCATCGTGCTGCGGCTCGGTATTCCCACAGCGATCGGCATGGTGGTGGTCTCGCTCGCCGAGCTGGTGCTGCTCGGCCTCGTCAACGGCTTCGGCTCGGACGCCACCGCCGCCTATGGCGCGGTCAACCAGGTGATCGGCTATGTGCAGTTTCCCGCGATCTCGATTGCCATCACCACCTCTATCTTCGGCGCGCAGGCGATCGGCCGCGGCGATTCCGGCCGGGTCGGCGCCATCGTCCGGACCGGGCTCGAGATGAACCTCGCGCTCACCGGTGGACTGGTCGTGCTCGGCTATCTCTTCGCGCGGCCGCTGATGGGCTTCTTCATCGTCGACGGCGCGGTGCTCGCGCTGGCGCAGCAGCTTCTGTACATCGTGCTCTGGAGCATGGTGCTGTTCGGCATGGCGACGGTGTTTTCCGGGGCGATGCGCGCCGGCGGCACGGTATGGATGCCGCTGTTCATCTCGATCCTGGCGATGGCGCTGGTCGAGGTGCCTGTCGCGATCCTGCTCAGCCGCGCCATCGGCATCAGCGGCATCTGGATCGCCTATCCCGCCACCTTCGCCACCATGTTCGTGCTGCAGATGGCCTATTACGCCCTGGTATGGCGCAAGCAGACCATCAAGCGGCTGATTTGACATCGCGCGTCGCGGCTCACATGATGATTATCATATTCTACGGATGGCGCCTGCGGCAGCAGGCCCATGCTACAACGAGCCCAGACTAAACAAGCCGAGGGAGAGACCGCCGTGAGCCAAAATCCGCAATTCCTGTTCGATTTCGGCAGCCCCAACGCTTTCCTCAGCCACGAGGCGATCCCGGCGATCGAAAAGCGCACCGGCGTCAAATTCGAATATGTCCCGGTCCTGCTCGGCGGCATCTTCAAGGCCACCAACAACAAGTCGCCCGCCGAGACGCTGGCGGGCGTCAAGAACAAGCCCGAGTTCATGAAGATCGAGACCGAGCGCTTCCTCAAGCGCTTCAACGTCAAGCCCTACACCTGGAACCCGTTCTTCCCGGTCAACACGCTGAACCTGATGCGTGCGGCGGTCGCCGCCCAGCTCGAAGGCGTGTTCGAGAAATATATCGAGGCGGCCTTCCACCACATGTGGGTCGAGCCGAAGAAGATGGACGACCCGGAGGTCGCCGGCAAAGCGCTCGCCTCCTCCGGCCTCGATGCCGCCAAACTGTTTGCGCGGGCACAGGACGCCGACGTCAAGGGCAAGCTGATCGAATACACCCAGTCTGCCGTCGAGCGCGGCGCGTTCGGCTCGCCGACCTTCTTCGTCGGCAAGGAGATCTTCTTCGGCAAGGAGCAGCTGCGCGAAGTCGAGGAACTGGTGTCGGGAAAGTGAAAGGGGGAATAGTGAGTAGCGAATAGCGAATGGAGTATCTATTCGCCACTCGCCATTCGCTATTCACGCCCCGTTCAAGGCAACAACAAAGAAGGACAAATTCCCATGCGCGTTCTCGTGGTCGGCGCCGGTGCGATCGGCGGTTATTTCGGTGGCCGGATGCTTCAGGGCGGCCGCGACGTCACCTTCCTGGTGCGCCCCCGCCGCGCCTCCGAGCTCGCCTCGGCCGGGCTCGTGATCAAGAGCCCGAACGGCGATGTCACGCTGAGCAATCCGCCGACCGTGCAGGCCGACAAGCTCTCGGACAAGTTCGACGTGGTGCTGCTGAGCTGCAAGGCGTTCGATCTCGAGGACGCGATCAAGTCGTTTGCGCCCGCGGTCGGCGACAAGACCGCGATCATCCCGCTGCTCAACGGCATGCTGCATCTCGATGCGCTGGACAAGAGGTTCGGCGCCCAGCATGTGCTCGGCGGCCTCTGCGCGATCGCGGCGACCCTGAACGAGAAGCGCGAGGTGGTGCAGCTGCAGCCGATGCAGTCGCTCAATTTCGGCGAGCGCGCCGGCGGCATGTCGGATCGGGTGCGCGCGATCGCCGACACGTTCTCCGTCGTCAACGGCGCGACCGCCAGCGATCACATCATGCAGGACATGTGGGAGAAGTGGGTGTTTTTGGCATCGCTCGCCGCTTCCACCAGCCTGATGCGGACCTCGGTCGGCAACATCCTGGCCGCGCCCGGCGGCAAGGATTTCCTGCTCGGCATTCTCGACGAATGCACCGCGATCGCCGCCGACGCCGGCCATGCGCCGGGCGGCCCGTTCTTCCAGCGCACCCGCGGGCTCTTGACCGCCGAGGGCTCGCCGATGACCGCATCGATGTTCCGCGACATCAAGGCGGGGCTGCCGGTCGAGGCCGATCACGTGATCGGCGACCTGATCGTGCGCGCGGACGCCGCCAAGATCCCGGTGCCGAAGCTGCGCACGGCGTACACGCATCTGAAGGCGTATGAGAAGCAGCGGGTTGGCTAAGTCCTGCAGCCTGGATGCACTGTCCCCGTCGTCCCTGCGAAAGCAGGGACCCATACACCGCGGCTTCTCGATTTGAGGCGGGTGCGGGTTGATATCCGTTCAACACAATTGAAGCCGGTGGTTATGGGTCCCTGCTCCCGTGCGCAATTGCGCACTAGGCAGGGACGACACCATCTTTTTTGCGGCTACAAATGCGACAGATAATGCGCGAGCGCGGTGATCTCCTCGTCGCTCAGCGGATAGGCCACATCGGCCATCGCGGCCTGCGCGCCGCCGGAGCGTTGCCCGGACTTGTAATCATGCAGCGCCTTGACGAGATATTCCTCGCGCTGGCCGGCAATGCGGGCGACCGCCTTGGTGCCGGCAAAGCCATCGCCATGGCATGAGGCGCAGCGGCGACCGGCCGCGGCCTGCTTGCCCTTTTCGGACAAGTCCGGATTGTCGTCCTTGCCGCCCTTGAACGGCGGAAGCTGCGCGAAATAGGCGCCGAGATTGCGGATGTCCTCGTTGCTGAGCTGCTCGACGATCGGCTGCATCTGCTCATTCTTGCGCGCGCCGGCGCGGAAGAACACCAGCTGCCATTGGATGAACTGGTCGAGCTGGCCGGCCAGCGAGGGAATGTTCTCGGTCTGCGAGATGCCGTTGTCGCCGTGGCAACCGGCGCAGACATCCGCCTTCTCCTTGACGGCGGCATTGTCCGCGGCCTGGGCAAACGAAGTCAGCGCGATCGCCGACGCGAACAGCATTCCGAGGGACACGACGTGCATTGCCAGTTTTCTCCGCATGTCATTGCCGGGCGCCTGTCCTCGACCTGATCGAGGATGCCCCGGCAATCCATCTGGCTTGATGAAGGTTTCTTGGTTGGATGGATGCCCGGATCAAGTCCGGGCATGACGAGGTGGTTCCGTTAGCTGATCGCGATTGAGGCTGCGGTCGCCTCACGGCTACCGCAGCCCCGCATTGGTTCAGCCGTTACTTCTTGCTGTAGCTGATGCGATAGATCGCACCGGCCCAATCGTCGGCGACGAGGATGGAGCCATCCTTGTCGAGCAGGATATCGGCGGGACGGCCGAGATAGCCCTGGTCGCCCTCGATCCAGCCGGACGCGAAGACTTCCTGCTTGGCGTTCTTGCCGTCGGGGCTCGCGGTGATCTTCACGATGCGGCCGCCCTGGTACTTATGCCTGTTCCAGGAGCCGTGCTCGGCGATCAGGATTGCGTTCTTGTAGTCGGCCGGGAATTGGCTGCCGGTATAGAACTTCATGCCGAGCGGAGCCACGTGCGCACCGAGATTGTACACCGGCGGGGTGAACTCCGAGCACTTGTGACCCATCGCGAACTTGGTGTCCGGCAGGTTGCCCTGGTGGCAATAGGGATAACCGAAGTGCTCGCCGATCTTCGAGATCATGTTGAGCTTGTCGCTCGGCAGATCGTCGCTGATCCAGTCGCGGGCGTTTTCGGTGAACCAGTACTTGCCGGTGCGCGGATCGACGTCGCCGCCGACCGAGTTGCGTACGCCGAGCGCCCAGATCTCCGCATTGCCGGTCTTGGGATCGACGCGGCGGATCTGCGACACCGAGGTCGGCGGGATGCCGATGTTGAAGGGAGGTCCGAACGGAATGTAGAACCAGCCGTCCTTGTCGACGGCGATGTATTTCCAGCCATGCGCCGCGTAGGACGGCATGTCGTCATACACCACCTTGCCGCTGCCGAGGTTGTCGAGATTGGCTTCGGCATTGTCGTACTTGATCAGCTTGTCGACCGCGATCACGTAGAGCGCGCCGTCGCGGAAGGCGAGGCCGGTCGGCATGTTGAGGCCCTTGAGGATGGTCTTGACCTCTTTCTTGCCGTTGTTGTCCTTGATCGCATAGACGTTGCCCAGGCCGAACGAGCCGACGAACAGCGTGCCCTTGTCGCCCCAGGCCATCTGCCGCGCCGCGAGCACGTTCGAGGCATAGACCTCGATCTTGAAGCCAGCCGGCAACTTGATCTTCTTCATCATGGTGGCGAGCTCGGCGTCGGACGCGCCGGTCGGCGGACCGGACGGCGGAGCAAGGCCCTTCTGCGCCTCGGTCTCGTCGCCGAGGAACCAGTCATCCGGCGGATGAGTCCAGAATTCCTTGGTGCCCGATTCGTACTTCTTCAGCGCCCGGCTCTTGTCCGTTTGTTGCTGCGCATTGGCAAAGCTTGTCCCCGCCAGCAGCGCTATCGCCGCGAACGCAAGTATTGATCGATTGAAAGCGGACTTCATCGCGTCACTCCCCTACGCAAGCCGTTGCAGCTTGCCTGTTATTGATTTTGAACGCCGTGAGAGATGAGGTGGCGGTCTGTGAGGTAGGTCAGACGGCAAAATGGTAGCACATCCATCGACGCTGAAAAGCGCATGCAGCGGTGTGCGCTGCGTCAAAACAAGTTGAGACGAAATTTGAGATCAAATTTTCCTGCACGAGCCTGCCTGATAACAAGGCATTCTGCACCGCAGCGTAATATTCGAATGAAGCTAACGCCGATGATCGCGCCAACTAAAGCGCGATGAGATCAGGTTGAAGCGTCATCGCGCTTTAGCTCCTTGTTTGAGCATGATCTTTTCGGAAAACCGCTTCGCATTTTTCCGGATCATGCTTTAGCGCGATGAGAGGCGGGCGAGGCCGAGCGCCTGCACTTTTGCTTTCGACAACGGCCTGAACAACACGCTGCGCCGCTGCCCGCTGGAGATCGCCGCGATCTTGAAGCCGTCATCGGCGGCGATGATGTCACCGGTGCGAAGCGTCATGTCGTCCTCGATCGCAATCGGCGACAGGCCGGTGGAGGCGCCGGCGCTGCACGAGCAACACGCGACAGCGGGAAGAGGCGGCCATCGCAGGTTCTGACGCAGAAGTTCTGCCGGCCGCCCAGTTGCGATCGCGTCGTGATGTAGACCCGCGGCCGCGGCCGCTCCGCGGGATCAAGGCCGGGCGCCGTAACAAAGCCAGGTACGGGAAAGAAACCGGGCGCCGGGGCATACGCCGAGTCGCTCGGCAGTTGCTGCGCCGAAGCCGGCGGAGATGTCGAGATGCCGACGAGCACCACCAGCGCTGCAACGCATGCGCGCGCCAGGCGGCGGTTCAACACGGGATCTGGCTTCCAGCTGATCGACATCATTCACTTGCTTGCCGCGTCGAGGAGCGAGCGGCAGCCACTTCAACGCCGACACAACCACAGATATCTTTCAGTTTTGAGAAAGCACCGTTTTGGCGGCCAACCGGACCCGAAACGGCTATCGCCGGCCGCGGCATCCTGACCGCGCGATCGTGGTGCCGTCCGAACACCAAAAAGCCCGCACCAATGGGCGGGCCTTCATCAGACTGTCAGCTCGGTCAGCGAGATATTTGGAGCGGGCGAAGGGGCTCGAACCCTCGACCCCGACCTTGGCAAGGTCGTGCTCTACCACTGAGCTACACCCGCATCCGAAATGGCGGCGATCGCTCGCCGGCAACGGCAGACCTATGCCAAATGCTGTCTGTGAATGCAACACAAGAGCGCGGTCCGAGCCTCACGAAATTGCGCGGTTTCCTTAAAAATCGACCTCGAATCGGCCGAAATCGACCACGCCGCCGATTTCTTTTCACCTTTCCGCCGGAACGGGCCTCAAAGCCATCTCGTCCCGGAGCGATTCGAGCCAGGTCTCGAACCAGCCGGTCAGCGTCTGCGCCAGTTCGACGCGGCTGCCGGCGTCGCAATCGAACACCGCCCACCATTCGATAAAGGCCCGGTCGCCGTCGACCACCGGGGTCACCCGCAGGGTCGCGCTGAAATCCGTCACCGGCAGGGTCGGGCTGTCGGCAAATTCGTAGGTCTGGAAGCGCTCGATGTCGGATTGAGCGAGCAGCCGCTGCCGGATCCGACGCTCCCGGTACAGCACGTTGCGCACCGCACCGACGGTGTCGCCGGATTTGCCGCCCTCGATCTCGCTCGTGGCAGCACCATGGACCCAGACCGGGTAATTATTGAAATCGCGGATGATTTTCCAGACCTCGCCGGCCGGCTGCTCGAACACGGTGCTGTAATAGGCCTTTGCCATCGGCAATCCCATGGAGCCATGAAGGACCGCCATCATCGGCTGTTCCGGGGCGCCGACCCACCCGATCTCCGATGGAACGGGACGGCCGGCAAGCGATTGAATTTTTCTGGCCGACCGCCATTTACTGGGCATGATCCCTCGGAAAACCGGTTCCCACTTTTCCGGGATCATGCTCTAGCCTGACAGAACGGCTGAACCGGCCGTGCGGAGCGTGCTAGAACGCCCCATATTTTTTGACCTCAGAAGACCAGGCGAGGACAACGTGACGATAATGGAGCAAGGCGGCCCCACGCCCCAGGCAGCGCCCGATCTGATCAAGGAGACGACGACCCAGACCTTCGTCAAGGACGTCATCGAGGAATCGCGCCGGCAGCCGGTGATGATCGACTTCTGGGCGCCGTGGTGCGGTCCCTGCCGCCAACTCACGCCGATGCTGGAAAAGGCGGTCAACAACGCCAAGGGCCGGGTCAAGCTGGTCAAGATGAACATCGACGAGCATCCGCAGATCCCGGGCCAGATGGGCATCCAGTCGATCCCGGCCGTGATCGCCTTCGTCAACGGCCAGCCCGCCGACGGCTTCATGGGCGCGGTGCCGGAGAGCCAGGTCAACGCCTTCATCGAGAAGATCACCAAGGGCGTGCCCGCCGCCGGCGAGCCCAATCTCACCGAGATCCTGGCCGAGGCCGACGCCGCGCTTGCCGAGGGCGACGCTGCCCAGGCCGCACAGATCTATGCCGAGGTGCTGGCCCACGACGCCACCAACATCGGGGCGCTCGCCGGCCTTGCCAAATGCTACGTCACCTCGGGTGCGGTCGAGCAGGCCAAGCAGACGCTGGCGATGGTTCCGGAATCGAAGCGCAACGACGCCGCGGTGAAGGCGGTGCAGGCGGCGATCGATCTCGCCGAACAGGCGCAGTCGGTCGGTCCGATCGCGGAGCTGGAACAGAAAGTCGCCGCAAACCCGCTCGATCATCAGGCCCGATTCGATCTCGCGACCGCGCTCAATGCCATGAACAAGCGCACGGAGGCGACCGAGCAATTGCTCGCCATCGTCAAGCGCGACCGCAAGTGGAACGACGACGGCGCGCGCAAACAGCTGGTGCAGTTCTTCGAGGCGTGGGGCGGCACCGATGAGGCAACCGTCGAGGGGCGCAGGCGGTTGTCGACGATCCTGTTCTCGTAAAGCACGCCCGTCACAGCAGCGGGACCGTAGATGCCGATCAATGCCGAATATCGCGGGCCCGGCGAGCTCCCGGAGATCATCCCGGTGTTCCCGCTGCCGGGCGCGCTGCTGCTGCCGCGCGGCCAGATGCCGCTCAACATCTTCGAGCCGCGCTATCTCGCGATGATCGACGACGCGCTGCGTGACGGCCACCGCCTGATCGGCATGATCCAGCCCGATGCGGCGCATTCCCAGAAGGAGGCGAAGCCGGTGCTGTTCCGCATCGGCTGCGTCGGCCGCATCACCCAGCTCGCCGAATCCGGCGACGGCCGCTACATCCTCGAGCTGACCGGCGTCTCGCGCTTCAAGATCGTCGAGGAGCTGACGGTGCAGACGCCGTACCGGCAATGCAAGGTCGACTTCTTCTCGTTCACCGGCGACTTCACCGCACGCAAGGGCGAGGACGCCGTCGACCGCAAGGCGCTGCTCGAGGTGCTCGCCGATTTCCTGGAAGCCAACAATCTGAAGGTCGACTGGGAAGGAATCGAGTCCGCGCCCAACGAGGCGCTGGTCAATGCGCTGGCGATGATGTCGCCCTATGGATCCGCCGAGAAGCAGGCGATGCTCGAAGCGCCTGACCTGAAGACCCGCGCCGAGATCCTGATCGCGATCACCGAGATGGACCTCGCCAAGAAACGCACCAGCGGCGACCCGCCGGTGCAATAAGGGCCGTCACCGCAACTCTCGCCGACCAAACCAGATATGAAGCGGAAACATCAGCGACAGGGCAAACCCCACGCTGAGGTGGATCCAGCTCATCCAGGGCCTGACCACCTCCGAACCGAGGTAGTAGAGCCCGAAGGCGGTCACGATCAGCGCGGCATTGAACGTCGCCATGATCGATCCCGAAATGCGATTCTTCCGGCTTCGCCACGCGCGCAGCAGGTGCACGGGAACGAGCGCGCCGAGCAACAGCAGCGCCAGCATGGCGACACCGCCATGAATCATCAGCAGGTTGGCGGCAATCTGCTGCCATATCTCGGCACCGTCGGCGTTCTTTTGCCAATCGGCCACCAACCAGCCGGCGCCGGTCAGCAACAGCGCCGCAAACGCGGCGTACATCGCGTAACGAAATGAACGTTTAAGCCGCAAGGTGCACCGCCTGTGACCAGTCGGATGTGATCTGAATGTCCCCGTCGGCCGCGATCAGCAGGGCGCTGGCTTCGTAATGCTCGAGCAGGTCGCCGGCACCGGTCCCTGAGATCATCACGACCTTGGTCAGCGCATCGGCAATCATGCATGACGACGTACGGATCGTGGCGCCGATCATCGCAGCGGCCGGCTCCCCGGTCGCGGGATTGATGATCGCAGAAGCGCCCAGAGACGAGCCCTCCATCAGATCAAATCGGCGCGCCGTCGACGCCAGCGCCTCTCCGGCCATCTCGATACGCGCAAGCAGGCGTAGCGGGTCGCGCGGATCGCGCAGATCGACCGCGTGCGCCGCTGCTCCGAACACCCGAAGATCGCCGCCGGCATTCACCAGCCCTGCCGGAACGTCGAACTCGCGCAACACCTCGATGGCACGGTCGACGGCAAAGCCCTTGGCGATTCCTCCGAGATCGATCCTGGTATCGGGCGCTTGAAGGCGCACGATGCGTCCGGGCAGCAACTCGATCGCATCGCCGACGCACGGTCCGGGCACGACGGCCCGCTCGTCGTCCGCTCCCGGAAGCAGGCCGACGGCTTGCAATGCCGGTGCAACGGTCACATCGAAGACACCCCCGGAGCGCCGGTGCATCTCGACCGCCGCCTCCAGCACCTCGAACGTCCAGGCGTGAACCCGCATCGGCCGAACGCCGGCCTCTCGATTGAGCCGGCTGACATCGCTGTCGCGCTCATGAAAGCTCATCAGCCGATGAACCTGCGCGACCGCATCGAATGCGGCGTCGATGGCGGCATTCGTTCTAGACCCGGCGGCGGCGACCTCGATCTCGACAAAGGTGCCGAGCAGCGGGCGCGCGCGGCGCGTCCTATCGGAGGCGATTGGCATAGGCGGTCAGGATCCTCTTCACGCCCTCCGTGACATGCGTCGACGACAGCGTCGCGCCGGAGATGTTTCTGATGTCGCCATTGATCTTGAGCGCACTGCCGCTGGTCTTGCCGACAAATTGCGCAAGCCAGCTTGGGCTCCTGACCTCACCACCGTAGGATTCCCTGTATTGCAGGATCTCGACCCTGTGCACCGCGCCGCCCGGCGTCAGCGCCACCGCATAGTCGATGAACAGGTGCTTGCCGATCACCCGGTCGAAGATGAGAAATCCCGCGACCTTGCCGCCGGCCTCGGCCTTCCAGACCCGGCCGGCCTGGACCTCGGTGAAATGCGTCGCCGACGGAAACGCCTGCTTTTGCGCCTCCTCGATCGACATATACTGAACCGCATAGGCCGGCGAAGCAGCCGACACGATCGCCGCAGCCGGCAGCGTATATCGAACCCATGTCATCTTTCACGCAACTCCTGTTGTTTGATATCTTGCCGTGGCGGCGCTTCGCTCCGACGTGCCGCGCTGATCTCAGAAGAAGAAGCCGACGCCACCGAGGAACGAATCCGACATTGCGCCGGCGATGCTCTTGTCGATGACGTGCTGGTAAGTCGCCTTCAGCACGACCTTCGGCGACGGGAACAACGCGAAGCCGGCGGTGTGGTACTGCCGCTGGCCGGCGCCGGTCGGCAGGTTGGCATCGGTGCCGGCAAAGCCGCCGGTCTGCAGGTTCTGGTAGGTGTAACGATAGAAGGGCACGGCCTCCCACTCGTTGTTCAGGATGGTGCCGAGCTGCACGTGATAGTCGATCTCGCCGGAATAGCCGTACATCGACTTGCCGACATTGTTGGTGGGATCCGAATCGTTGTTCGCGCGCAGGTTCTCCGGATGGCTGAAATCCGCGCGGACATACTCGCCGCGAAGCTCGAGGCCGGTCTGAGGCACGCGGTAGCGGAACTCGGCGTCGAACATCGCCAGGCTCGAGTGACCGAGGAAATTGCCGAGATCGTCGTGCGCCCCGCGCGGCGTCGTGTTCGGCGAGAAATAGCCGCTGACGCTGCCGGCGAAGCCCGGCAGGAATGTCGGCGTGAAGTCCAACCGTCCGGCGATCGCGACTGCATTGTTGAGCTGCTGGAAATCACCGAGCGGAGGCCGCGAGAAGGCGAGCGCGTTCAGGCCATCGATGCCCGCCGCGTAGGGTGTGCCTGGAAGCGGCACGGTCTTGGCCGCAGTGCGATTATCAAAGGAATCGCCGAAGTCTTCGTTACTGGTCGCAACCATCACCTGATACTTCAGATCTTCGGTGATCGTCCCGTAGACGCTGCTGGCCGGCACCTTCCAGGTCGACGGAATGAGGCCGAGATACAGCTCGGGCCGGTTCACGCTGTAGAACTGCGTAGGCTCGTGGTGCTGGTTGTAGTAGCCGATCGGCACAAGATCGATACCCGGCGCACGCCAGTTGAACTGATCGATGATCTTGAAGTCGATCCAGAGCTGCTCGATTTCGGCGGTACCGTGGAGCTTGTCGTCGTTGTCGAATCCGGAGCCTGCGTGCTCGAACTCGATCTCGGCGTTGAAGATGATGTTTGGCGTGATCGCATAGGTCGGCAACAGGACGAAGCGCTGGGCATCGAAGCCCTTTTGCCACTGGCCATTGGCAGCCGGATTTTGCGCGCTGCCGAACTTGATTTCGCCATAGGCTCCGATGCTGAGGCCGGGCACGGGTGAATCGACTAACCCGAGAATGGGCTTGTCTCCCGCCGCTGGCAGCGGCGGGAGATTCAGCATCGGCTTGGCGGGCGCCTCTGCGGATTGGGCTGCGAGATTGCCCTTGCTCCCCTTCGTTTCCTGCCTTGCGTCCGTCGGCTCCTTCGCATCGGCGGGTGACGCCGTCGCGGTGACGCTGCGGGTCGAGGCCGACCGCGATGAGGGCTTGGCATCGACGCCGGCCTGAGGATGACTGTCCTTTTCCTTCAACTCGGCTTCGAGGGCTTCGATGCGCCGCTCCATCTTGTCGAGCTTCTTCAGCAATGCCTCATTCGCGCTATCGTCTGCAGCGAAGGCGCCGCCGCTGGTGAAGACCGACAGCGCGGTCGCGGCGAGCAGCGCCGCGCGCCTCGATCTGAAGCCAAGCTCGAATTTCGATGCACCGAAGCCCGTGCGGTGATGCGATGACATGTGCGCTCCCTGGATCGGCGGAAATCGAAAATCCGCGACATAAGGGCGCACCTAGCACTGCACAGCATTCTTTCGAAACGTTTCGGAAGCCTCCCGAAGTGATTCGCCGTTAGAATCACTCCATTTTAGAATTAGAATAAAAACAAACTGGGGGTTTTTGACATCACAGGATTTGTCCGCGGGCCTCGGGCTCACAGATTCGACGTGGCTTAGTGCCGCCGGTGAATGGCCTTCCGTCCGGTGAACATCGCGCGCACCAGGTTCTGACGCTGCAGCAACCCCACCACGATGACGCCGAGCACGTGCAGACCGGCCAGGACGATGACCGCATCCGAGGCATAGGCATGGGTGTCCTCGACCCACCAGACGCCGAAGAAGGTCACGGTGACTTCCATTGCGCCCGTGATCGCGGACACCGCGAGCGCGAGCAGCAGCGCCACCAGCATCACCGTGCCCGCGGGATTGAGCCCGATATAGCGCCCGGTGATGCCGCGGCGGAGATTCCAGATATAGCGCGGCGCGGCGCGCAGGCGGACGCCGAGCTTGCCGAAACGCGCATAGCGCGTGCCGGCAAAGCCCCAGATCAGCCGGAACGCCAGCAGGGCGATCACGCCATAGCCGGCCAGCCGGTGCAGCCGGTCGAAGACGTTCGGCGTCACCCAAGCCACCAGGACGAGGATGGCGAGCGCCCAGTGCCAGAGCCGCAGCGGCAGGTCCCAGACCTGCACGTTGGTCGCGCCGCGGGCGCCGGGCGCCGCCTCCATCATCGCGCCTGCTTCCCTTGGTGCTTCACTTGGCGATCGTGTGCTTCAGGCTGAGATCCTCCGGGCTGTAGAACAGCTCGTAGAGCTTGCCTTCCTTGACGCCGTAGACTTCGTAGCACGTGCCTTCGACCTTCGAGCGGCGCACCTCGTAGCCGGCGGCCTTGGCCTTGGCTTCGGCATCGCTTGCCGGCTTCCACGACGCCTTGTCGAGCTTGGTGCAGGTCTTGTAGCCGTCGGCGAACGCCGCCGATCCAGTTAGCGCCAGAACACTCGCTGCCAGCACAGCGCTCAAAATCACTCTCACGCGTATCTCCCCTCCGTTGACGATCATGCCCAACAACGCCGTCGCGCAGGGCACATGCGTGAACAATGCTGAGGTGATCGCCAAGTCAAGGAAGCGTGGTGGCGGCAGGCTTTAGAGAAATTCTAACGGCCGTGAAAACCGCTTTGCGCTCCGCGCGCAATTTGGTTTTGACCACGTGCTGCGGCCTTACGCCTCATGCGCAACCATCCGCCGAGACAGGCCTTCGATCAGGACGCGGCACCCGCCATCGCGCGACGAACCGCCGGGCGTTCGGCCACGGCCGGGGTCCGCCCACCGATCATCTGCGCGACCTTCTCGCTCTGCACCGGCGGACTGAAATGGAAGCCCTGCACTTCGACGCAGGCGTCGGCGCGGAGGATGTCGAGCTGCTCCCTGGTTTCGACGCCCTCGGCCGTCGTTGTCTTGCCGAGGCTGACCGCAAAGCGAACGATCGCGCGCGCGAGCCGGCGCGATTCGTCGG
>NZ_VKHP01000237.1 GCF_010811875.1 Bradyrhizobium uaiense | reverse complement strand
CCGCTGCAAAATCCGTTCGAACCGCAATCGGTTGGCCCATGGCAACTCCCTCCAGTTGCCATGTTGAATCATCGATCCTCTGATTTGGGAATGCCCGCCGTGAGTCAGCACCTCCGCGGATTGGTATAAATTGTCCGATATTGCAATCATCGGCGCTCAAGCACCTCGAGTAGTCGTGCCAGCGCCTCTGGGTCGACGTGCGCGTCCGCGCGATGCGTCGCCGGTTACCAAAATCGATCTCGATCAATCCAATCCGACCGGCTGCCACAGGTCGCGCCCGGTCATCTTCGGTAGGCAAGAACTTGGAAGTGTAAGCGCCCGGCTATGTCATGACCGGGCGCTTACTTCGAAGTTGCCTCTATCGCTTCCGCGACGATCCGGACCGATTCAAAACGTGGTTCAATTGTACGACGGTCAAGCCTGCCGACGTCAGGTGAGCACCACGCTCGTCGCTATCCCGTTGCGACGGGCAACCTCAGTCACCTTCGTGCGTGCTTGGCGCCAACGTTTCCTCGACAATATGCGCCTGGTCATCCTGAGGTCAGCCCGCCACGGCTTCAGTCCGCCCAAGTCTCGACCCGCATCACACCTTAAGCTAGAATTAAGGTGACACGCTTCGCGACGTTACCACGCTGGCACGCAAGACGACGCCCATCGGATGCGTACCCAGGAGACTGTGGCAGCGTTCGAGCGGAAGTCAACTCGAAGCCCCATTCCCACGAATGCCACAGCGAAACCTCATACGAGACCCGAGATTGTAGCTTTGGTGGCCAGGGCGAAAATGCCAGCATTCTACGCCTCTGGTGCCTACGTTCCCTTAGGCGGGTTGGCCAGCTACAGCCCGCAGTTAGCGGGGTTTTATCGCACCGCGGCGCAGTACTGCGATAGATATTCAAGGGAGCCTGCGATGAGCGCAATACGCTCGCTTCCAAAGGACAGTCTTCGCAGAATTCCTGCGGTTCGAAATGAACTTTTGCAGTTTACATCCCTGCTCCTGTAATAGTGTGTGTGCGCCGCGTTGAATCTCTTGAATAGGAGTTAGTCATTGGATTTCGAGCTAACGGATACTCAGCGCCGGTGGCGCGACGAGATTCGCGCTTTTCTCCGCGAGAGCGTCACCCCTGAGCTTGAGCGTGAACGCGATCTTGAAGGCAAGCTGCGTTTCGGGCCGGAGGCTCGGGCGTTCCGCAGAAAGGTCGGCCAGAAGGGTTGGTGGGGCCTGACGTGGCCGAAAGAATACGGCGGTCTGGCTAAGGGGGCCATCGAGTTGCACATCATGGCGAGCGAGTTTGATTACGCCAAAGTAGTGCCCGCCGATACGACCTATTTGTCGATCGCTCCGATGATCATGCAATATGGAACTGAAGAAAACAAGGAGGACTTCATACCTGGAATTACCCACGGAGAGTTTGTCGTTGCAGTAGGGTATTCGGAGCCTGACGCCGGAACGGACTTGGCGAGCCTGAGGACGCGGGCTGAACTCGATGGTGACGAGTGGGTAATCAATGGATCGAAGATTTGGACCAGCAATGCGCATGGTGCCTCTCACCTGTGGCTCTGCGTCCGCACGGATCCGAATGCGCCTAAGCACCAGGGGATCTCCGTGATCATGGTCCCGATCAGTACAAAAGGGATCGACGTACAGCCGCTGATTTGCTGGAGCGATTATCGAACCAACCAGGTGTTCTTTACTGATGTTCGGGTCCCCCGCCGCAATCTGATCGGCGAAGTCAATAAGGGCTGGGGGTATATAACTGGCGCGCTCACTCTGGAGCGCAGTGCCGTGTCAACGGGCGGGGATCTTCGGCGAGAGGTTGACGACTTGATCGAAGTTTGTCGGGCCGACCTAGTCGGAGGTGTTCGTCTCATCGAGAGACCAAGCGTCCAACAGCGTCTCGCAGAGCTTGACGCCGACGTAGAGGTCGCGCTGCTCTACGGCCTGCGTGCGGCGTCGCTCATAGATAATGGCGAAATTCCTACGGCAACGCTCACTTCTCAGAAGATATATACCAGCGAACTCCGCCAGAAGATCGCCGACTATGGCATGCAGATTTTTGGCATCTGCGGACAGCTGAGCTGGCGCGATCCTGGCGCGCCTGGACATGGAGATTCTGAGCGGCTCTACCGCTACGCACCGGAGATACGCTTTGCTGGCGGAACGAATGAAGTTTTGCGCGACATCATCGCGCAGCGCGGGTACGGAATGCCGAGTTACGGTAGATCTCGCCGCAGCTGATTTGTGCGAATTTCACGTTACGGGAAGAAACAGCACATGAAGGTTTTACTTTCTGACGAGCAGAAGGAATTCGCAAGCTCGATCCGACGGCTATTCGATCGCGAGTGCCCGCCCTCCCTGGTTCGGCAGCTCCAGGATCCGAGCGCCGATCCTAAGCCGCGCCGTCTTTGGGATCGCCTTGCCCAGAGTGGGGTGTTTGGTCTAGCTCTCCCGAACGACGTGGGCGGCGGAGGCGGCACGCTGTTCGATCTGGGGCTTGTTTACGAAGAGGGCGGTCGCGCTCTTTGTCCAACAATCGTATACAGCACGCTCGAATTCGGTCTGGCAGTCTCTCGTCTCACGAGCGCTCCTCAACTCCTGGAGTTGATGCCGAAGGTGGCGGCGGGAGAGATGATCGGAACGATCGCGCTCGCCGACCCAGGGGACAGCTCGAATATCACGCCGTCGATCCGCGCAGAACGGCAGGGTTCAAAATGGGAGCTCAGTGGATCTCTTGACTTCGTACCGAATGCAGACGTGGCCGACATGCTTCTCACGACCGCGCGAGCCCGGGATACCTCCGGACCGGCCCATGATGTCACGCTCCTCCTCCCGCGGGAGGTGCTGTCGACCCAGCGAAGATCCACGTTTGCACGTGATAACCAGAACCGCGTCAATCTCGACGGTGTGCGGATAGACTCCGCGAATGTCTTCGCTGGCACCGAAGGTCTGAACCATGCCCATTTGCGTTGGATCTCCAACGCCACGACTGCGCTACATTGCATGGATATGATCGGTGGAGCTCGGGCTGTCATCGACCAAACCGTCCGATATATCAAGGATCGGCATCAATTCGGCCGACCGATCGCTAGCTTTCAGGCAGCGCAACACCACGTCGCCAACATGCATATCGCTGCGGAGGGAGCGCAGCTGGCAGCATACCAAGCTGTTGCGCTTGTGGGAGCCGGTCGAATCGCTGAGCGTGAAACGTCCATCGCCAAGCTGAAGGCAAACGAGGCATACAAGTTCGCTACACTAACTGCCCACCAATTGCACGGAGGTATGGGCTACGTTGTCGACACAAACCTGCATCTCTGGTCAGAACGCGCCAAGGCTATGGAGCTTCGCGACGGCGCTTGGGATACGCAAATTGGTCGGCTCAGTTCAGCGCTTGGCATGAGGGCGTAGCGGAATTCGGAGCAGGGCGACGCTCTATCTGGAACGCCGGCATGCGAGACTCCGAAATTTTCCCGCGATGCGTCGCCGCGGTCGGCAAGACCGGTGGGCTGATGTAAGAGCAGGATAGGTCATCCGTTAAGATGCCGACCGAGCGTGTGTTCTGGAATCGTCGTTTTGGCGGGCGGCTTATTTTGAGACTACAAGGTTTTGAGCTTGTGAGTCTCGAGACTTGCAATTTCGCTTTCGCGAGTTCTTTTCAGCACGAGGCATAATTCCCTGTCCGCGTTGGAGGGGTGACGCGGCCGAAGAAAGCACACGATGACGAAACCGGGCTCGCCGGCAAAGTCGATAAGGCCCATAGATTTGCTTGAGCAACAGCAATCCTATCATGGAGAGGGTGCCGAGACTCAGCCGGCCGATCTCGCTCTGGAGCTGCGCGATCTCGTCGTCAAGCGGCTCACGGTCGATACCACGGTGCACCCGAAGTCATCACCTCTCCGACCGATGCGATCCGTGGATTGAACAGCCAGCGCTGGAGCGAACTCTAGCGAGCAATCGTATGTTGGTTGCTCGAAAAAAAGCATATGACGATCATTTCGCAGGATTTCTTCACGTTTGGGTCAAGTTTTCCGTTCCTTCACATCGCAGTGTCCTTACATTTATGCATGTGCATCTGCTAGATGCGGCCCGCATTGATCAGCTCTATGGATGGTAGCCAATATGAAACGTCACGAGTCTACGCCAGGTCTCTTGATGAATTGGGAAGAGTGGAGCCGATACGACGCCATAGGCTTGGCTGAACTCGTTCGAAAGAAGCATGCGACGCCCCGCGAATTGGCGTGTCAGGCTGCAGCTGGCATCGCTAAGGTGAACCCGTCCATCAATGCGGTTATCGAGGTATTCGAGGATGTTGTCGACCAGCCGGTCAAGGACGGGATGAATCCCGAGGGCCTATTCGCTGGTGTGCCCTGCCTTATCAAGGATCTTGGTCCCACGCTCAAAGGCCGCAAGCAGGAGATGGGTTCCTTCTTGATGCAAGGCAACATTGCGCCCAACGACAGTTTTCTGACCACCAAGATGCGCAAGGCGGGGTTAAACATCATTGGCCGCGCGGCAACGTCCGAGTTCGGCTTGAGCGACTCCGCCGAGAATCCAGCGGTCTATATTTCGAGGAATCCATGGAATATAGACTATGTAACGGGCGGGTCTTCAGTCGGAAGTGGGCCTATTGTAGCCAGTGGCGCGATCCCAATTTCACACGCAAGTGACGGCGGTGGCTCAACCCGCGTGCCCGCTGGGATCAATGGAGGCATCGGTTTCAAGCCTTCACGCGGTGTGTTCTCTGCCGCGCCCCAAGGGTCTGATCTGACGGCGTTAACCTCCGCGAATGGTTGCATCAGCCGTAGCGTGCGCGATATAGCCGGTTTCATCGATGCCTGTCGCGGTGGGGCGGCTGGTGAGTTCACGCCTTATTGGCTCCCGGCGCAGCCCTATCTTGAACAGATCAAACGCGATCCGCCGAAGCTAAAGATTGCAATCTCGCACGAATGGGGCGAGTTTCGGGCCACTCCGCACATCGCAAGTGAGCTTCAGCGCGCAGGCCGCTTCCTTGAACAACTAGGCCATCATGTAGAGTGGTGTACTCCGGGCGTCGATTTCCGCGCTTTTTATTCAGTCTCGACTGCCAATTCCATGACCCGAACTTCGCGGCTGCTCAACCGGCTGCTCAAACTCAAGGGCCACGTTCGACCGAGCGTTCCGATGGTTGAGCCAGTGACCGCTAAAATTTGGGAGGCGGGTATTGAAAGACGATCCGATGCACAGGAGCAAATTCCAGTCATTTACAACCAAATCTCCCGCACATTGGGTGAGTTCTTCGAGAGTTGGGACGTGATCCTGACGCCGATCATGACGATGCCCACGCATAAGCTTGGCACTGATTTCACGACAATGAATGACAAGATTTCTGCAGATGAGTGGTTCTTCAATAGCTGGAGACTCTATCCATATGCGGTGATGGCTAACATTTGTGGATCCCCCGGCGTTTCGGTTCCAATTGCCATGGACGAAAATGGATTACCACTAGGTGTTCATGCCTTTACCCGCCAAGCTGAGGATGGGCTGCTGCTACAACTTTCGGCCCAGATCGAGCGTGCGTTGAATTGCAAATGGAACCAGAACCAGCGACCGCAAATCCATGTAACAAATCTATAGGAGCGCAAATGGCGCGCGTTTCTAAGCCTCGCCACGGCTAACCGGAATTGCTTCCCAGCTGGATGATTGTCCTTGGCTGCTGATGTGCTGCTTGGGGATCGTCATTTTGGAGAATGCGTCCGGAGCGACATTGTCGAGAACGGCAGCGAGCTTCGGCCGCCTTCGGCCGGATCTGTTAGGCGAAGGGCGCTGCGAATGGCCGGGGCGTCGCCTAGCGAGAACGATGCTGATAAAGGCTGAGTCAATCGGGCACCTCCTTGGTCCGCGGAGGGGAAGCTTGCGCAGGACTCCCGCCAGATCGGCTCAACCTCTAAGGTGCCGATCTCGATGCCGGAAGTCTCGCGCGGGCAACTGTGTTGACGACGACGGCGAATGATGGGGAATATGATTCGCTCGCTGTGGCCCACCTTCATGTAGGTGGCATCGATCCAAAGTTAGGGTGGGTCGCTCGCTCGCCCGACCAGCTGTTCGACTCATCGCTGATGCGGATGGCCGTGACGAGGTCATCGACCGGCGCGTCGAGGCGCCCGGGAGTAGACTTCCTGGACTCGCCAGCCGTGACTGCGAAGCTCCAGGGAGTTGAAAGGTGGAAGCCCTTATCTGAGCCTAGCCACGTCGCTCGGAATGCACGACTCAGCCGCGCTGCCCCCTCTCCTGGTCGTCACGGGCTAGCCTTGCGCTCTGCCGTTTCCAAAGGGCTCGTCTCGCCATGAGCGGCCGCGGACCATAGCGCCACAATGATGTCCATAAGGCGTTCGGCCTTAATGCCAATCACCTCTGCAGCAGCCCGCACTTCTCCGTTAGCGCGTCCAGAAAGGCCGGCTGCGACAATCAGCCTTTATCGGTCGCCGACGACCAGCGTGCTGCCCAGCTATGCGACATAATCCGCGGTCCAAAGAGCGAGGACAATCGCAGCGACTTCGCGCGGAGTTGTCAGAGGCAGCAAGATGGCGCACGCGATGCACAGGTGACCATTCGCAACCGTTACTGAGTCGCCCGTGAACAAGGTTCTAAACGATTGAGCAGGAATCTATTTTTCCAGTTCAGAGCCGTTTGAGATTGCAGGGATTGGAGGGTTGAGACCTGCAAACCCTGCAAATTCGTTCGTGGCTTCCCCTTTGCCGTGAGCCGTGATTCTATGGTGCATCGGAGAGGACGATGCGACCGAAGAAGCACAAGACGACGGGATCAAGTGATCTGTTCCGGGCGCGGCTGGACCAGATCATCAACATGAAGCACGAGCTGGTTCTGCTCGCCGGCAAGGTCGACTGGGACTGGATCGACGGCGAGATCGCTCCGCTCTACAGCGAGAACGGCCGGCCCGGGATCGAGACCCGCTTCATGATCGGGCTTTTGCTGCTCAAGCACATTTACGGGCTGTCCGATGAGGGGGTGTGCGAGCGCTGGGTCCACGACCCGTATTTCCAGTTCTTCACCGGCGAAGAGTTCTTCCAGCACACTTTTACGCACGAGCGTTCGGACCTGAGCCATTGGCGCAAGCGGCTCGGCGACAAGCTGGAGCTTCTGCTGGCTGAGAGCCTGCGGGTGGCGCATGAGGCCGGCGCGTTGCGCAGCCAGGACCTCAAGCGGGTCACGGTCGACACCACGGTGCAGCCAAAGGCCATCAGCTTCCCGACCGACGCCAAGCTCTTGCATGCGGCGATCAGGGGGCTCAACCGCCTGGCGAGACAGCACGGCGTCAGGCTGCGGCAATCCTATGCTTGCGTGGCCAAGGCAGCCGCAATGATGGCGGGTCGCTACGCTCATGCCAAACAGTTCGGGCGGCATCAGCGGCAGTTGCGTATCCTGCGCAGCCGGCTGGGCCGGATCGTCCGCGACATCCGTCGCAAGATCGAGGGCCAGCCAGCACAGGAGGAGACGTTCGCGCTTCCGCTTGGCTGAGCCAGCCAGATCCGCTCGCAGCAGCAGCGCCAGCGTGGCTGGAACCTCTATTCCTTCCACGCCCCAGAGGTGGAGTGCATCGGCAAGGGCAAGGCCGCCGCGCCTTACGAGTTCGGCGTGAAGGCCTCCATCGTCACCAACAACCGCCGGGCTCCCGGCGGCCTGTTCGTGCTGCACGCCAAGGCACTGCCCGACAACCCCTACGACGGTCACACCTTGCGGGACGTCATCGACCGCACCGAGACACTCACCGGCTGTCCAATCGAGCGCGCCTATGTCGACAAAGGCTATCGTGGCCACGACGCACAAAATCCACGGCGCGCTTCATCTCCGGACAGAAGCGCGGTGTCTTCGGCGCCATTAAGCGCGAACTGCGCCGCCGCTCCGCTATCGAGCCCATCATCGGACACCTGAAGGCCGAAGGTCACCTCGGCCGCTGCTACCTCAAAGGCCGTGCCGGCGATGCCGCCAACGTCATCCTCTCGGCCGTCGGTCACAACTTCCGCCGCATCCTCGCCTGGCTCAAACAACTCTTGGGCCTGTTCCTGGGATTCCTATGGCGAACGCTCGCCTGTCCGGCCCAGCTCAATCCGGCTTCTTAACGGGCGACTACTGAGATACAGTTCTTCTAACGAGACTACTGGCGATACTATGGACGAGGGCCTCGATCCCGAAGCCAGCCGAGCGAACGAAGGACCACTCGACTGCGGCGTGAGCCCGGACCTCTTTACATACGACAATATTCCAATCTAGCAGAAACTCTCTTCGATAGTATGCGCAGGTGGGTTCCAAGGCTGGCTGGCGGCGGCTAAGCGCTTCCTCTCTGTCTGCGCGTCCGCTCAATGTAAGCGTTGCAGTCTGATTGAGGCCGCGTCGGATAGGCCGCAAGGATACGGCAGTGCGTTCGCAGAAGACGTCAGGAGGACTCGAGGCGCGGCTTCGTTCGCAGCGCGCGTTTGCCAAACGAACTTCTTGCTCAGCAACTGTTCGCAACGGGACCCTGACAGCGGCTCTTCCGACGGAATCGACGGACGCCCAACAGGCGAATACACCGATCACGCCCATCCTTCGAAGTACGGATAGGCGGAGACCGCCTGATTGGGCGTGCGCGCGGACGCGGCGATGCTCCCTGGCTATCGTGCCATATCATCTTCACAAGATCGCTGCGGCGACCGCGGAAGACGAACAGATGACCGGCCTCTGCGCATACTCGTGTAGCCTGTCGCGCGCCACACCGCGCGCCTGTCGGAACCGGGATCATCGGCCCACCAGAGCATCGAGAACTTGACGCAGCGCGCCTCCATCAACGTCGTCATCGACCCGGATGCGGTGTCCGCCACCAAGATCAATCTCGATGATGCTCTGGCTCCTCCGTCGATGCGCTGGCGCCGTCGTCAATGGCGCTTCGGCCACATCCCGCGGCGACACGGAGGGCCCAATCTCGACCGGCGCAAACGGCGCTATGCTCGTCTTACCGTTTTTGCAAAGCTCCTTGCGCCAGCTGAATAGCTGACTCACATGAAGGCCGGGCATGCGAGCCACCTCGGAAACAGTGGCTCCGGGCTCGAGCGATGCTGCAACCAGCCGTTCTTCTCATCCTGCGACCACCGACGCCGACGCTCGACTGATGTGATCACCTCTGCCCGCGAAATCGTCATAGCGCTTCTCCTAGGATTACCCCTGGGACCTGCGGCGCTCGCGTCCGGCAAACAAGGCGACCCTCAAATGGAGGGATACCCTTCGAACGAAGCGTCGACGAGAGCATGCGCACTTGGCCGCATGAAAGGATCGAAATCTGCAACACACTCGCAGAATTTCGGTAATAGAGGGCGCCATTATGCCCAAATGCGCCTGTGGGCGACTTGTACGCTTAGAAAGTGAATTCGAGGATTCGAGGCGCAGTTGCCGCAATAACAAGGAAACGCTGGGAAATAGAGTGGCCCCTCTCGTTGCTCGGGCTGCTTCGTCTGCCACGTTGACGACGGCAGACAATCGCACCGAATTAACGATCTGGCATGAGGCTTCAGCGAGAGGGCGCCAAAGTGGCTGCGCCTAAGGGGCAACGACCTGTGCAATGGCGGTCGATGGAAGCTGGGCGGAGGAAGGCGAAGCACAAAGTCGGTGGGTCCGCCAGACCGCTCGAACGACGATATGACGTTCGAGCTCGGCAGTGATGCAAATCGCTCGAGTGCCATGCGGCTTGTTAGAATTGCAACCAGTAGAAATGGGAGAACATTGATGAATAGACGTCCATTCTCAACAGTGTCACGACGTTCCTTTCTCGCCTGCGCGAGCCGAGCGATTGTGGCGCCGATGGTTATGAAGACCTCCGGCGCGTTTGCTGACTCTGATATTGTCACGCTGACATCGACGGGCGGCAGTTACCAAGAAAACGTTACAAGGACGGTATTGACGCCGTTCACTGAGGAGACAGGCATTAAGGTCAATATCGTGCCTATGCCGAACATGGCAAAAATCAAAGCTCAGTTGCTGACGGGGAATGTCGAGTGGGATGTTGTCAATTTGCCAGGCACGGACGCCCAATTTGGATCAAAGCAAGGCTATTGGGAAAAGCTTGATCCGTCTATGTTCGATCTGTCGGATCTGGTAGTTCCACCTACCAGAGATGTCGTCACGGCTCAGCTATACGCACAGGGAATAGCGTGGGATCCCGAGAAATTCGGACCTAGGCAGCATCCAGCTAATTTTGCCGAGTTCTTCGACATAAAAGCATTTCCCGGGCGGCGCGCTCTGAGACCTGACGGCCCCAGTACTCTGGAGACCGCGCTGCTCGGCGATGGCGTGGCACCGAAGGACATCTATCCTCTGGATGTGGATCGCGCGTTTAAGGTGCTCGGGCGGATCAAACCTAGTATTGCCGCGTGGCCAGCGACGACCACTCAATCCATCTCCCTCTTACAAACAGGCGAGGTCGATTTCAGCATGACCTATAGTAATCGAGTTAAGGCGACGATGGAGCGTGGCGGTGGAAAACCGATGGCCTTTTCCTTGGACCAAACCCTGATTTTCACCGACCAGTTTGTAGTGATCAAAGGGGCGCCAAACAAGGCAAACGGGATGAAACTCCTCGCTTACTTAGTGCGACCTGAGGTTCAAGCACGGCTAGAGGAGGCCGTTGGCCTAATTCCGGTATCCATGAAAGCCGGCGCAATGTTGTCGGAAGCGGCGCGCAAATGGCAACCAAACCTCCGCGATCCCAAGAACTTGGTGATCAGTGACCCGTACTGGTCAGATAACTACGAGAAGGTTCAATCTCGTTTCAAGGAGTGGATTCAGACTTAATGTTTTCCTAGCCCAGCTCGGGACGGGTCTGTCCGGCCTATCCCGTTGCTAAACTGCGTTTGTCTCTGAGGAAGATCCTTATGAACCGAAGCAGCACCATTGGTGCGCAAGCTATATTCATGTCTCCAGCCGTCCTCTTGGCGGCCACGATAATGCTGCCACCGCTATTTTTTATCCTGTACACAAGCGTGCATGGCACTAGTCTGTCCTTGCATGAGTATCGCGAAATTGCATCAAGCAGCCTCTTCAGGCGTACGCTTGGTACAACGTTGGTTATTGCCGTCGCATCGTCTGTTTTGAGTGTGTTTCTTGCATTCATCGTCGCGGTGCATCTGGCCCGTCAAACTGCGCGGCGCAGAACAATTTTGCTGGTGCTTGTGCTGTTACCTTTGTGGACAAGTATTCTGGTGAAGTGCTTCGCATTTACGATCATCTTGGGGCGAGATGGGATACTCAACGGCATCCTCAGTTGGCTTTTTAACACAAAAATCCAACTGCCACTTGTACTCAACCGAATAGGTCTTTTTGTCGGCCTGACGAACTCTCTCGTTCCAATAGCCGTATTCCCAATTCTGGCTAGCGTGCTCGCCATTGACGATTCCGTGTATCGAGCAGCCTCAATCATGGGTGCCAAGCCAGCGCGTATACTTCGGACAATCACCATTCCCTTGAGCTTGCCGGGCATACTAGCCGGACTTTTTACAACATTCGTTTATTCCTTGGGAGCTTACATCGTTCCATCCTTGTTAGGAGGCCCGAGGGATCAGATGCTTTCTAACCTGGTCGATTTCTACAACCGGCAGGTGTTAGATTGGCCTAGGGCGGCAGCCATCAGCGTCGTGTTGCTCGCGATGATTTCTGTTTTTGGCACGCCGCTGGCGTTCTGGCGGCAGCGAAAGGGTATAGGGGGGGCTCGTGTCTAAAATCCGTGATTCGCATTCGCAGCGTTACCGGGTCTTTGGCACGGCGCTCGCGGTCATCATATACATTGGGTTGTTGGCTCCGCTGGTGGTGACAGTTCCAATGGCCTTCGGTCCCGCGAATACATTGGCTTTTCCGCCCCAGGACTATTCGCTCGACTTGTTCAAGATCTTCTTCTTTACGTCCGGTTGGCGGGGACCACTTTTCGAGAGTATCAAGATTGCGCTTGCAGCCATGGCAATTGCGATGCTTACCGGTGTTCCTGCCGGCTATTGGATCGCGCGCCATAACTTCGTTGGCAAGCGCCTCGTGACCGGCGTAATTATGAGCCCTTTCGTGGTCCCAACCGTTGTTGCGGCGCTTGGATTGTATCTCTGCTTTTCTTACGCCGGACTTAGCGGAACCATGATTTCATTAGTACTAGGGCATGTCACTGTAGCGCTGCCATTCGTTGTCCTAATGATTATCGCGGGCGTGGTAAAATTAGACCCAAACTTGGAGTTTGGCGCCGAGCTGATGGGAGCTGGGCCGATCAGAATGTTTGTTACGGTTGTTTTGCCGCAATTGATTCCGTCGCTGGTAAGTTCCGCGTTGTTTGCGTTTCTGATTTCGTTTGATGAGGTAGTGATATCTTCTTTTTTGGCCGGCCCGAACACAATAACCCTGCCCGTGAAAATGTTCGGTGCTCTTCAATGGGAGGTGTCGCCGGTCATAGCTGCAGTATCCAGCTTTCTGATGGCAGTTTCTCTCTTGGTTTGCATCGTCGCGATCGCACTAAGAAGAGGGGCACCACTCGAGGGAGAGCGTTAGTCGGCGCAGTTCCGAAGATGTAGTCGCTCGACCAGTGCATCGATTGACGTAATCCCTTCAACTCAGGAAAGAGAAAGCTTTGAGCTATTCGGTCTACACAGGCGGCGAAACTGGCAACAAAGATCAACGGCGTCTGCCTTTCGCCAAACGCCGCATCCGTAGGGAGATAAGCCGTATGGGCGACGCCAAGGTTCTTGCCGATCATTCAGCCCACGCGATCACCCTGAGAGGCACATCGAAGACGTATGGTCCGGTCACGGCGTTGCATCCGATCGATCTGACTGTGGACAAAGGTGAATTTCTGACACTGCTTGGTCCGTCGGGTTCGGGCAAGACCACATTGCTCAATCTAATAGCCGGAGCGATAGGACCCACCACTGGCACGATTTTGCTGGACGAGCGGGATATTACCCGAATGCCTCCGCGTGAGAGGGGGATCGGCATGGTGTTCCAAAACTATGCACTCATGCCACACATGACGGTCTTCGAAAATGTTGCTTACCCGCTGCGCGTGCGCCGCGAACATCCCAAAGCGATTCGTGCAAAAGTGATGGAGTCGCTTGATCGTGTCGGCCTTCGTGGCCTCGAAGATCGCAAACCACGTCAGTTGTCAGGCGGTCAGCAGCAACGCGTCGGCATTGCGCGCTGTATCGTTTATTCGCCGGCCATTATCATGATGGACGAGCCGTTGGGCGCATTGGACAAAAACCTTCGTGAGCAGATGCAAGGTGAAATCAAACGCCTCCACAAAGAATTGGGTACGACTATCATTTATGTGACCCACGATCAAGAAGAGGCGCTCAACATGTCCGACCGCATCTGCTTGTTGAGCGGCGGCCAAATCGTTCAGCTCGGCTCCCCCGATGAGTTGTACTTCCAACCACGCAGCCGATTCGTTGCGGAGTTTATTGGCGAGTCGAATTTGATTAGCGGTCGGGTAATTGGCAATGACCGGATGAAAATCGCCGAGGATCGGTTCATACTTGTGCCCAAAGCAGAGAGAATCGAAAAGTCAGAGCATCTCGTAATGGTACGACCGGAGAAAGTAAGGATCTCCAAGCTTGATGAGAATACCGCGGAAGGCGACAATGTCTTGAGCGGCGAAGTCGTAAGTAGCTCGTTCATTGGCGGCATGACGCGAGTGACGATCAACACCGAAAACGGTCTGAGCATCACGGCCAAGATGGTATCAGCCCGCGCCCATTCGCGACCAGAGCCGGCATCGAAGGTGCGCCTTTGCTGGTCTCCGTCGGATTCCGTTGTTCTTGAGAATTGATATTTCAAATATGCGGAATGATATACTTTTGCCGGGCCTCTAGTTGGGCGAAGGAGTGCGCGAAGTGCACGGCGTATGAGGTAAACGATGATGATGGGATGGGGGCGATAGATCGATCCTCTAGGCCTTGAAGCGCAGCACTCTTCGGTGCTGCAGCCTGCGCGGCAACATCCTCGCTCGCCGTGGTGGCGAGTTCCTCGAGCTTCAGTTCCAACTGCTCGAGCAGCCGCGCGGTGCGCTCGGAGCGCGGCCCATACAGGCGTTTGAGCTTCTCGATCCGCAGCTCAAGGTGCGCGATCAGCGCCTCGTTGTCCGACAGCTCCGCCCGCACACTGGCAGCCACCGCCTCGGCTCGCAGCCGCGCCTTACGCTCGGCCTGCATCGCCGCCAGGGCACTCTCAAGGTCCAATGGAAGATCATCCGGCTTCGATATCATGAGGCCAGTGAATCAGATCAGGCCGCATGACCTGCCACCGAACATTCATCCAACAGCAGTTAGAGTCTCGGGGTTTTGTACGCCGAGTGGCGCGGGTGGAGCAACGGGCGATCGGCGGAGCTGGTCGGGGTTGCGCAGCCGATCGCCCGTTGCG
>NZ_VKHP01000236.1 GCF_010811875.1 Bradyrhizobium uaiense | reverse complement strand
GGGGTAAGCCCAGGGCGAGATGCGCGACGAAGCAATCGGCATCGCAATCTCGGTTACACAATTGAAGGCGATTCGAGAGAGCACGCCGTGTGGCCACCCCTCTCCCCAACCCTCCCCCGCAAGGGGGGAGGGAACCCGACCGCTGGTGGCTTCCTTACTTCAGTGCACCCAGCAGCAGCACTGCGTCGATAGACAACGCGGAACGCAACTCCCGCCTCAGCCCTTGATGAACGCCAGCAGATCCTTGTTGATCGTCTCGGCTTCGGTGGTCGGCATGCCGTGCGGAAAGCCCTTGTAGGTCTTCAGTGTGCCGTTCTTGAGAAGCTTGGCCGACAGCGGACCGGAATCGGCATAGGGCACGATCTGGTCGTCGTCGCCATGCATCACCAGCACCGGCACGTTGATCTTCTTTAGATCCTCGGTGAAGTCGGTCTGCGAGAAGGCGACGATGCCGTCGTAATGCGCTTTCGCGCCACCCATCATGCCCTGCCGCCACCAGTTCTGGATCACCGCTTCCGACGGTTTTGCGCCGGGCCGGTTGTAGCCGTAGAACGGCCCGGCCGGCAGATCGCGGTAGAATTGCGAACGGTTGGCGGCGACCTGCGCCTGCAGGCCGTCGAATACCGACTTCGGCAGGCCGCCGGGATTGGCCGCTGTCTGCACCATCAAGGGCGGCACGGCCGCGATGATGGCGGCCTTTGCGACCCGGCTCTCGCCGTGGCGCGCGATGTAATGCACCACCTCTCCGCCGCCGGTGGAATGACCGACGTGAACTGCATTCTTCAGATCGAGATGCGTGGTGACGGCCGCGAGGTCGTCGGCGTAGTGGTCCATGTCATGGCCGTCGGCGACCTGGGCGGAGCGGCCATGGCCGCGGCGATCATGGGCGACGACGCGGAAGCCGTGATTGAGGAAGAACAGCATCTGGGCGTCCCAATCGTCCGACGACAGCGGCCAACCATGGCTGAACACGATCGGCTGGCCCGAACCCCAATCCTTGTAGAAGATCTCGACGCCGTCTTTGGTGGTGATGGTGGGCATTTTATTGCTCCTGTTGTTGCTGATTTTGGCCCGCGCATGCGAGGCACGAACGGACCGCGGACGACGGTGTGTCCCTGACACGCCACCGCACATCGAGTTCTATGTCGTGCGTCGTCTCGAAATTATGTCGTCCGCCCCGGATCAGGCGAAATTGACCGGCCTGAACCGGCGCCAGGCGCCGATGATCATCACTGCGAAGAACACCAGCACGATGCCCTGCACCGCCGCAAAGACCGGCCCCGCCGGCGGGTTCGGCGGCACGGCCGGCGCCAGCGCCTGCAATGCAGGGACCTTGAGGAAGCTCTGGATCACCAGCACGAAGACGTTGAGATAGAGCGAGACCATCGCGGTCACGATATAGATCGGGCGCCAGGCGCCCTTGAGCTGCATCGCATACAGCGCGATGCAGGCGATCGCGAGCAGCACCAGCGAGAGGCCGCCGATGATGTGCGACGGCAGCAGCTTCTCCGTCACCAGCGGCGGGATCACGAAGCCGGTGGCGTTGGTCAGGATCGTGAGGATGAGGAAGATCGCGGTCAACCCGGGCATCGCGCGCGAGCCGAGCAGGCCAAACATCACGATCACACCGGCAACAATCGCAATCAGGCTGATGATGACGTGGACAAGCACGATCGTCGACACGTGGCGCACTCCCCGTTGAGGACCCGCATTACGTTACGATGCGTTTTTGAAAATTGCTACAAGGTTCGATGGCAGGATGGCCGACATGTCATGAAAAATTTGCCGCCGGCACTTGCCAAAGATTTTCGCACGCATGTCGCAAAGACGTGCGCCTCATGAGACATCGAATCAATAATAGCGCGGGATCGGCCCGTTGTGCGGCGTCTTGCGCTTCGACAGGTCGAACAGCACCTCGTCGACATAGCACCAGCCCCAGCCTTCCGGCGGATCGTAACCCTCGATTACGGGATGGCCGGTGGCGTGGAAATGCGCCGTCGCATGCCGGTTCGGCGAGTCGTCGCAGCAGCCGACATGGCCGCAGGTCCGGCAAATCCGCAGATGCAGCCAGCGGCTGCCGCTCTTCAGGCATTCCTCGCAGCCGAGCGCACTCGGCGTGACATCCTGGATGCCGGCGATATGGGTGCAGCCTTTCGTCATTTTGCGACCTCGTATCTGAAGTGGGCTCTTTTTGAACCGTCATCCCCGCGCAAAGGCGCAGCCTTTGTCGCTGGAGGTGCGAGCGGAACGAGCCTCGAAGGATGCACGGCCCGCACTGTGGCCGATTCATCCTTCGAGACGCCGCTTCGCGGCTCTTCCAGCGACGAAGGCTGCGCCGTTGCGCGGGATGACGGTACAAAGATCATGCCTACAGCGACGGACTACCGGCATCGGCGAGATAGCCGTGCAGGGCGGCGACGACCTGCGCGCCCTCGCCGATCGCGCCGCCGACGCGCTTGACCGAGCCGGAGCGAACGTCGCCGACGGCGAACACGCCGGGCACCGTGGTCTCGAGCAGCGGCACGGCGGGCGCACCCTCGCCGTTCTGAACCCCGGTCATCACGAAGCCGCCGCGGTCGACCTGCACGCCGCAGCCCTCGAGCCAGGCGGTCGCCGGATCGGCGCCGACGAACAAGAAGAGATTGCGGATATCCATGGTGAATTCGTCGGGTGCGAGCCGGCTGCGCCAGCGCACCCGCTCCAGCGTCTCGGCGCCGTCGAGCCCGATCACCTCGGTGTTGAACATCAGTTCGATGTTCGGCGTCGCCTCGATGCGCTCGATCAGGTAGCGCGACATGCTGGCGCCAAGCCCGCCGCCGCGGATCATCATGTTGACCTTGCGGGCATGCGCCGACAGGTACACCGCCGCCTGCCCCGCGGAGTTGCCGCCGCCGACCAGCACGACATCCTGGTTGGCGCAGAGCCGCGCCTCGATCGGCGAGGCCCAGTACCAGACACCGCGGCCTTCATAGCTCTCGAGATTGTCGATCACCGGCCGGCGATAGCGCGCGCCGCTTGCGACCACGACCGACCTGGCGCGCAGCGTGTGCCCGCATCCGGTAGCGAGCGCGAACGCACCCGATGCTTTCGAGCAGTCGAGCGATTTGATCGAGACCGGGATCAGCATCTCGGCGCCGAACTTCTGCGCCTGGTTGAAGGCGCGGCCGGCCAGCGCCTGGCCGGAGATGCCGGTCGGGAATCCCAGATAGTTTTCGATCCGCATGCTGGCGCCGGCCTGGCCGCCGAAGGCGCGGGCATCGAACACCGCAACCGACAGCCCTTCGGAGGCCGCATAGACCGCGGTGGCGAGCCCGGCCGGGCCGCTGCCGACCACGGCGACGTCGTAGAGCTTTTCATGCGCGCTGTTGCCGATCATGCCGAGCGCCATCGCAAGCGCGGTCTCGGACGGATTGCGCAGTACCGTGCCGTTCGGACAGACCACCAGCGGCAGCTCGGCGCGCGTCGGCGAGTAGCGCGCGACGAGGTCGGCGGCATCCTTGTCGCTCTCAGGATCGAGCACGTGATGCGGCTGGCCGTTGCGCGCCAGGAAGTTTTGCAGCGGCGCCATGTTGCCGACCGATGCGGAGCCGATCAGCACCGGCCCGCCGGCGCCGCCCTGGATCAGGCTGACGCGGCGCAGGATCAGCGCACGCATGATGCGCTCGCCGAGGTCGGCCTCGGCGACCAGCAGCGCGCGCAGCCGCTCCGGTGGCAGCAGCAATGTCTCGACAGCCCCATCGGCATGGCCGTCGACCAGCGCGGGGCGGCCGGAGAGCTGGCCGATCTCGGCGAGGAATTGCCCCGGCCCCTGGTCGATGATCGGGGTGACATGGCCAAGGCCGTCGCGCTGGGTGATCGCGACATTGCCCGACAGCACCACGAACATGCCGGGACCGGGCGTGCCGGTCTCGAACAGCGCCTCGCCGTCCTTGTACGCGCGCGGCTCGCCGAAGCGGCGCATCCGCTCGATCTCATGCGCGGTCAGGGTCGGAAAGGTCTGCTCGTGGCGCGGGAAGGCGTACGCGGTTGCGTTCAGCCGATCGATCGTCGTCTCATCCATAGCCATTTTCGGCGACCCGCTTCTCTCTGCAACCCACCCGAGCCGCGTTAGCGGCCCGGCTTATTTCCGCCGGCGTCATCCAGCGAGCCGTGATCTAGCGAGACTTGGTCCGGTTCGGAAGCCACATCCTCGCGACCACGCGCCTGCGATTTCCGCCGCTTCAGGTTTTGGCGCAACGCCAGCTTGAGACGGTCCTGTCGTGAATCCTTCACGCGGGCTTCGGCCTGCCCGCCGCCTCTGTCCCGATCGCCTGTCATTGCAAAACTCTCGAACTGCCGTCGCCCTGCGCGGGGGAAAGCATAGCCAATGGCCATCGCCCGCGCACCCTGCCCGGTCGGCCAGTTGCGCACCCGGTGGCATGATTCGGCGGCTTGCCGGATCAGGAATTTACCGGTGAGTTCGGAACCCAATCAGGCCGAAATCGTCCCGTTTAGACGGAATCACCGCGTGGAACGTCAATTTCTGCCGATTTCACTGGCAGCAGGGGCGCTGTTTCGCTTGCGCGAAAGGGAGGCCTGTGGCAAGAACCGCCCGCTTGGACGGGCCCTTGGGGCCGATTCAATTTTTCCCGGGCATGCTGCCGTAGCTCAGTGGTAGAGCACTCCATTGGTAATGGAGAGGTCGACAGTTCAATCCTGTCTGGCAGCACCATCCCTTTCCATCCGAACCGAAGGGATGATGCCCTATCTCGCCATGCTCGGCGATCTATTCAGTATCCCTGCTCGTATGAATCCGGCGCCGTTCGCGAGAAGTGGGCCGATTGGCCCGGCACTCACCACTCGATTCGTCGCGGCTTGAAGAGCCGCACGCTCCCGGCGATTCACTTTCTGGTTGACAAGTGATCTACCGCCCGCCCCATAATTGTACCGATTGAGGAAACCAGCCGAGATCTAATCCGACAGGCTGGAAAGGGGGCAGTCATGACGTGTCTTGCACGGCAGGTGTTGCATGCCGTTTTCAGTTTTCTTTGCCTTACATTTTTCGCCGAAGCCGCTCTAGCTCAGAGCGGATATCAAACTATCAACGGCACGAGAGTTTTCACCGAAATCAATCAGGCCGGAGGCTACGAACATTTAGCAATGATTGCGGCAGCCAGACCCTCACCCAGTCACAACTGCAAAATGGCGCCATTCCGCGCAACATCATACCGTGCCCACGTCCTGAAGCTCGACCAGAGCCCCGCCCCGAGCCGCGGCCCCAGCCGAGTCGCGACTCAAGCGGTGCCAGCGGAGCGCCTCCAAGCTATTCCGCGCCTTCTACACCTCTACCGCCGCCACCCAAGCCGAAGATGGCGGTCGATCAGGCGACCTGCCAGAAATTCGCGAGCAACGCCAACACCTGCCTTTCCAGGCTGCAAACCGCGGCATCAGGACAAGGCGCCTCATTTCAGGCGTGCATCAAGATGAACTGCGAGTTCATGGTGCAGCAGGGCTGTAGCCTGTCTAATGCGTGCCGCTATGGCGTTTCGTCCGCACAGGAGCAGCCGGTGAGATGTGCGGTGGGGCAGCATCTTTTCTTCCCCGGTGGGTACGGAAGCAGGCCCGTCTGCCAAGACAATGCCCCCGGCGACCCCGGTCCAGGACCCGGCCCCGATCGAAGCACGATCAGCGGGCCGACCAATCGTTGAAACATTGCCATCATCGTTTTCGAGGAAGCCATATGACGCGTATTGTCCTGATCGTCTTCGGCATCATGGCGCTTTTCCCGCCGAGAGCTTTTGCGCAGAGTTCCAGCTGCGGCTGGTACGCGATTACGTACTGCAAGCCGACCTACGAGGAGGCAAGCGCCTTCGCGAAACGAACCGGCACCGGCTACGTACTCAACACCAGCAGTCCTGAATACCCCAATTTCGCCAGTGGCTTCTTTTGCGTGGCAGCAGGACCGATGGATCGGGAGACCGCAATTTCCACGGTTGACTATTGGCGATCGAGCGGCGTTTCGCTATCGGCCTACGCCAAGAGCGCGTGCTGACGATCGCAGTCGGGTCGGTTCACAGGCTTCGACCAATCCGGCGCGGCTCACTAGCCGCGGTCGGTTCGCATCGCGCGTCTCGCCTTGTCGAACGACAAGTCCCTGTCGATAATATCCACGGCCGGTCTCGTCCATTATTTCTGCGGCAACCTACTTTTGCGATCCTTAAAGCCAATCACTGGCCGTACATTTTTGGTGAAATTGCTTCGAGCCGAGGCTCGACCAGCCTGAACAGGACATCTGCTCCATGTCATTTCCCGCTCGCCCGATCGCGTTCATCCTTGCCGCCTCGAACCACGGCACGATGATCGTCAATCGCAACGATTATAATGTCACGGGTTCCGGGGGCGCTTACGGGGTCGGATACCAGATCCTGAACGGGTCGAGCTTCGACGCAAGCGAAGTCGGCTTCATGCTGGCGCTGCTGAACCGGCGACGGCAGTATTTCGGCGATGGCGTGGTCGCGATCGACGGCGGCGCCAATATCGGCGTGCACACGGTCGAATGGGCGCGGCACATGCACGGCTGGGGGCGCGTGCTCAGCTTCGAAGCGCAGGAGATCGTCTACTACGCTCTGGCCGGCAACATCGTCATCAACAATTGCCTCAACGCGCGCGCCAAACTCGCCGCCCTCGGTGAGCACGACGGCGAATTGATCGTTCCGCAGCCGGACTATTTCGCGCACGCCAGCTTCGGCAGCCTCGAACTGCGCGAGCGCAGCAATACAGAGAGCATCGGGCAGCGCATTTCGTACGATCCATCAAGCGGGGCCACCGTGCCGATGGTGCGCATCGATTCGCTCGGCCTCGACCGCGCCGACCTATTCAAGCTCGACGTCGAAGGCATGGAACTGGACGTGCTGCGCGGAGCCCGGCAAACGCTGCAGGATCGGCGGCCGATCCTGCTGATCGAGGTGATCAAGTCCGACCAGGCCGCGATCCGGGGATTGCTCGACGCGTTGGGATACCGGTATTTTCCGGCCGGGCTCAATCTCATCGCACTCCACGCGGAAGATCCGGTCCTGCAGCACATGAGTCACAGCGACGGTGTGACAAGGCTCAGTTGATCGGGCCGAGAACGGCGGATCTTAGTTATCGGCCTGCACGGCTCAGCGCATGATCAGCACGCCCGCTCCGCCGATCATCAGCACGACGTAGAACGCGAACACACTGCCGACCCATTTCCAATCGATCTGTCCGTGTTCGGGGCTGAGGCTTTCGATGATGCCGTGCATGATGATTTCCTTAAGGGCGTTTTCGCGCGAAGCGGGTACGGCTCGCGTGAAGAAAGCGCGTCAAAACAAGAATCCGGAGCCCCGTTCCGGTTCAATCGGAACGGAAAAGGCTTGAGAAGTCGCATGCGCGGCGTATAGCCCGCACCCGGAGCACATCATGTGACTCACTTCACACTTTGCTATCGCGGAGCTAACCCAAGCGTGACCGGCCCGGAATTGAAGAAATTGCGCGAACATCTCGGCGAGGCACTCGGCCGGAAGCTGACGGTGGCTGATATGGCGAAGCTGTGCGGGCTGACGGCTGACGGCGGCACCGAAAAACTCCGCAACTGGGAGGTCACCGGCCCGACCCCGAAGGTCGCCGGGCTGCTGCGCATCCTGGCGATGGCGAGCGAGCACTATCCGATCCTGGAGAAGTTCGACGTGTTCGATCGCCACGACGTTCCGGTCAAGGAACGCGCCGCGCGCCGCCAGGCGTTCCGCGAACAGATCCGCGACGACGTATGCAAGCGACTGGCTTAGCGGACGGCCTGGTCGACAGGCCTCGTGGGTCCGTACGCGCCGCGTTAAGCCTTCCTTCATTCCGGCTTAAGCGTCCGTTAGGCACAACAAAACGTTTCGCCGCAAAGGGTGCGACTTAACGCTCCAAGTCGTCTTCCGTGACAGCATTTTATTCAAATGCCGGCTAACCCCTCGGCCATGGATGGCGCCATTCACGCTGCGCCTCATGACTTGTCCGGAGACTGCCCCATGAAGAAGTTCCTGCTCGCAACCGCAGCCGCAGCCGTTGCCGTCGCGGCCTTTGGCGCGACCGCCCAGGCCGCCGACCTCGGCTCCCGCGGCTATTATCAGAAGACGCCCGCGCCTGTTTACGCCGCTCCGCTCTACAACTGGACCGGCTTCTATCTCGGCGGCCATCTCGGCGGCGTGTTCTCGGGCAGCGACAACACGTTCAACGGCGTCGCGCTGACCGACTCCGGCGCCCGCTTCATGGGCGGCGTGCAGGGCGGCTACGACTGGCAGCTGTCGCCGATGTGGGTGATCGGCCTCGAAGGCCAGTATTCCTGGGTCGGCAACCACCAACTCAACGCGATCTTCCCGGGCGGTTACGCCTACAACAACAACCAGCGCGGCATCGCATCGATCACCGGCCGCGTCGGCTACACCTGGGGCCCGGGCCTGATCTATGTGAAGGGCGGCTACGCCTATTCCGACAACAACGAATCGGTGACATCAGGCGGCGCGCCGGTCGGATTCATGCTCAGCGACAACCACAGCAACGGCTGGACCATCGGCGGCGGCGCCGAATACATGTTCGCGCCGAACTGGTCGGCCAAGGTCGAGTATCAGTACTATGACTTCGGCGACAGCCGCTTCACCGCGCCGGGCGCGCTGGCGCAGTACGGCACCTTCCACAATGACGAGCACACCGTGAAGGCGGGCCTCAACTACCGCTTCAACCTCGGCAACCTCGGCGGCCCCGCTTACGGCCGCTACTGAGATTGCGCATACAACCAGGTGTAGAAAAGGCCGGCTGACGCCAGCCTTTTTGCGTCCGATCGCGTGCATCGATTCCGCACAGCGAACCAGGACGGCGCCGGCGCGCGTCAGCCCCGAAAAATCCCGCAGATCGTCGCAATTTTCCCGATTTTGTTAACCCGCCGCACCGATACTCCCGCGCCGGGGAAACATCCAAGAGTAGTAGTGGCCAAGGGTAGTGGGCCAAGGGGGCACGGGGCAATGGCGTTTCGGTTCAAGCTCGGCAAACCAAATCTCAAGCGTATCCGCCTGCCGCAGATGGGCGTCAGGGGCAGCCTGTTCGCAGCATTCGCCGTAATCGCCGGCATGGCGCTGGTGATCAGCGCAGGCGCCGGCATCGTGCTGCATCAGCTCGGCGGCACCATGAGCGACCTCTCCGGCCGCGACATTCCGCGGCTCGCCGCGAGCCTGCAACTCTCCGCGCAGAGCGCCTCGCTCGCAGCCCAGGGTCCCGGCCTGCTCGCCGTGCAGAGCGAGGATGCGCTGAACGACCGCACCAAGAAGGTGCAGGAGGTCGCGAAGCAAACCAACGCCAAGCTCGGCGAGATCATCGAGCTCGGCGCCGACAAATCGGTCGTCAGCGCGCTGCAGGAGAACGTCAAGAACACTGACGAGGCGACCAAGAGCCTGATCTCGGCGGCGCATGAGCGGCTTGACATCGGCGCGCTGCGCGACAAGCAATACGATGCGCTGCGCAAGGCGCAGGGCTCCTTCGCCTCCGCCGCCGGTCCCGCGATGCTCGATGCGCAGACCCGGCTCAACGCCATCCTCGCCGCGGCCGACGTCTCGGCCGACGATGCGACCGAGGCCGCCCGCACCGTCGGCCAGATCAGCAACGTGATGTCCGTCGGCAATCTGATGGCCGCCGACATGACCGCAGCGCTGTCGGCCAATTCCAGCGAGACGCTTGATGCGATCGAGGCGGAGTTCAAGAAGGGCCGCGAGCGCATCAAGTCGAACCTCGACGACCTGCCGAACAATCCGGCGATCGTGGCCGTGCGCGACACCGCGCAGAAGCTGCTCGTGCTCGGCGAAGGCAAGACCGGCGTCTTCAAGGTCCGCCAGAAGGAACTCGACTCGATCGATTACGGCCAGACCATCCTGGAAGAGACGCGCAAGCTCAATGTCGGGCTCGGCATCAGCGTCCAGCAGCTGGTCGACGCCGTGCAGAAGGAGACCGACGCGTCGACCTTCCAGGCCCGGCAGCAGATCTCGCTTGCAACGACGGTCATGATCGGCCTCGGCGCGCTGACGCTGGTCGGATCGTTCCTGTTCGTCTGGCTCTATGTCGGACGCAACATCCTGCGCCGCATCCGCGGCCTGCAGCGCTCGATGCAGCTGTTGTCCGACGGCGATCTCGACACCGAGATCCCGCAGAGCCGCCAGCGCGACGAGATCGCCGTCATGGCCGACGCGCTGCAGGTGTTCCGCGAGAGCATGATCGAGAGCCGCGAGCTCACCGAAAACCAGAACAAGGACCGCTCCGCCAAGGCGGAGCGCGCCTCCCGCATGGAAACGCAGATCGCGGCGTTCGAGTCCAACGTCCAGAGCGCGCTCGGCAGCCTGCAGACCGCCGCCAACTCGATGCAGTCGACCGCGCAGAGCATGTCGGCGACCGCCGACCAGTCGAGCGCATTGGTCAACGCGGTGGCCTCCGCCGCCGAGGAAACCTCGGTCAACGTGCAGACGGTGTCGGCCGGCACCGAGGAGCTGTCGTCGTCGATCTCGGAGATCGGCCGCCAGGTGGTCACCTCGGCGGAGATCGCCCGCAAGGCGGTCGAGGAGGCCAGCGCCACCGACACCACCATGCAGGGGCTTGCCGACAACGCCGCGCGCATCAGCGTCGTGGTCGACCTGATCCAGACCATCGCCTCGCAGACCAATCTGCTCGCGCTCAACGCCACCATCGAGGCGGCGCGCGCCGGCGAGGCCGGCCGCGGCTTTGCCGTCGTCGCCTCCGAGGTGAAGAATCTCGCGAGCCAGACCGCGAAGGCGACCGAGGAGATCCGCCAGCAGATCGTCAGCATGCAGGAGGTGACCACCACGGCCGTCTCCGCGATCCGCAACATCTCGAGCACGATCGGCGAGATCAACGACGTCACCACTGCAATTGCGGCAGCCGTCGAGGAGCAGGGCGCGGCGACCCGCGAGATCGCCCGCAACATCCAGCACGCGGCGGGCGGCACCAGCGAGGTGTCGAGCAACATCGTCGGCGTCTCCACCGCCTCCGCCGAGGCCGGCGCCGCCGCCGGCGAGGTGCTGAGCGCCTCCGACGCGCTGCGCCGCGAGGCGGACGTGCTGCGCTCGGAAATCGACGGCTTCTTGTCGAACATCCGCGCGGCGTAGGACTAGACCACGGATTACGCGTCGCTCCATCCGAGCTGCGCACGCTCTGACCTCCCCTTGAAAAGGGGAGGTCGCTTTGCTCGCCAGAGCAAAGCGGGTGGGGATCTGCTCTCTCGGCTTGCAGCGTCGCCTGCAGCCGACCCCCATCCCGACCTTCCCCCTTTCAGGGGGAAGGAGAAGAAAGCTCGGCTTTTACTTCGTTTGATCCGGGCTACGGAATTCCCGGGTTTCCCTGTCCCATTCTCCGGACGACTATCTGATTTTTCGGCTGGCGCGGCGGGCCGTGTCCCGCTAAGCCGGTAGCATGCATACGAAGACCGACAGCCTTCCCTCCTCCGCGGAGGCACTGCGATACCCCTGGGAGAATCATCCCGGCCACGACCAGGTCGTGGAGGTGGCCCCCGGCGTGCTGTGGGCACGGCTGAAGCTGCCGTTTCGCCTCAACCATGTGAACATCTACCTGCTCGCCGACGGCGACGGCTGGACCATGGTGGATGCCGGGTTCGGCAATGAGGAATCGATCGCGGCCTGGACCACGTTGTTCGAGGGACCGCTGAAGCACGTCAAGGTCAAGCGGCTGATCGTGACGCACTCGCATCCCGATCACGTCGGTCTCGCCGGCTGGATCACCGAGCGGTTCGACTGCCCGCTGTTCATGTCGCAGGTGGAATATCTGCAATCGGTCTATCACCAGAACCGCGGCACCGAGGAACGGCGCAACGCGCAGCGGCTGTTCTTCCGCCGCCACGGCATGGACGAGGACCTGACCGAGAAGCTGCTCGGCCGCGGCCAGGATTATCTGAAGCGCGTCTCGGTGCTGCCGCCGTCCTATCACCGCCTCACCCATGGCGACGAGGTCGTGATCGGCACGCGGCGCTTCAAGGTGATCACCGGCGGCGGACACGCGCTCGACCAGGTGATGCTGTATTGCGCCGCCGACAAGCTGTTCCTCTCCGCCGACCAGGTGCTGAGCAAGATCTCGCCCAATGTCAGCGTCTGGGCGGTCGAACCCGAGCAGAACTCGCTCGGCGAATATCTGGCGTCGCTGGCGAGCCTCACCACCACTTTGCCCTATGACGTGATGGTGCTGCCGGGCCACGGCGTGCCGTTCTACGGGCTGAAGACCCGGATCAAGCAGCTCGCCGATCACCACGAGGAGCGCTGCCGGCTGATCGCCGAGGCCTGCCGCGAGGTGCCGCAGACCTCCAAGGAACTGGTGCCCGTGGTGTTCCACAAGCACGTGCTGGACGAGCACCAGATGGGCTTCGCCGCCGGCGAACTGGTCGCCCATGTCAACTACATGCTGGTCGAAGGCCGCCTGACGGCCGAGATGCACGACGACGGCATGCTGCGCTTTAGCACGACCTGAGCCCCGGCCGGGCCGTAATACCCCGGGTTATTTGACCGAAATCAAGCCGGATACACGGCCGCTAGGGCAATTTGCCCAACTGCGACGCATGCCCGGATGTGGGTCGATGCATGGACATTAGAGCTGGAAAAGCTCTAAGAAGAAACAGTCATTCCGGTCAGGTTCCACTTTCTGGGTTTGCCGATGGATTACAGCCAGTTCTTCAACACCGCCCTCAATCGCCTGCATGACGAGCGGCGCTACCGGGTGTTCGCCGACCTCGAGCGGATCGCGGGACGCTTCCCGCACGCGACCTGGCACTCGCCGAAAGGCAGCCGCAACGTCGTGATCTGGTGCTCCAACGACTATCTCGGCATGGGCCAGCACCCCAAGGTGGTCGGCGCCATGGTCGAGACCGCGACCCGGGTCGGCACCGGCGCCGGCGGCACCCGCAACATCGCGGGCACCCATCATCCGCTGGTGCAACTCGAGGCGGAGCTCGCCGACCTCCACGGCAAGGAAGCCTCGCTGCTGTTCACCTCGGGCTACGTCTCGAACCAGACCGGCATCTCGACGCTCGCCAAGCTGATCCCGAACTGCCTGATCCTGTCCGACGCGCTGAACCACAATTCGATGATCGAAGGCGTGCGCCAGGCCGGCTGCGACCGCCAGATCTTCCGCCACAACGACGTCGCGCATCTCGAAGAGCTCTTGATCGCCGCCGGTCCAGACCGGCCGAAGCTGATCGTCTGCGAGAGCCTCTATTCGATGGACGGCGACGTCGCGCCGCTCGGCAAGATCTGCGATCTCGCCGAGAAATACGGCGCCATGACCTATGTCGACGAGGTGCATGCGGTCGGCATGTACGGCCCGCGCGGCGGCGGCATTGCCGAGCGCGATGGCGTGATGCACCGGATCGACGTGCTCGAGGGCACGCTCGCGAAAGCATTCGGCTGCCTCGGCGGCTACATCGCCGGCCGCGCCGAGATCATCGACGCCGTGCGCTCCTATGCGCCGGGCTTCATCTTCACGACCGCGCTGCCGCCGGCGATCTGCTCGGCCGCGACGGCTGCGATCCGCCACCTCAAGACCTCGAGCTGGGAGCGCGAGCGCCACCAGGACCGCGCCGCCCGCACCAAGGCGATCCTGACCGCAGCCGGCCTGCCCGTGATGTCGAGCGACACCCATATCGTGCCGCTGTTCGTCGGCGATCCCGAGAAGTGCAAGCGCGCCTCCGACCTGCTGCTCGAGGACCACGGCATCTACATCCAGCCGATCAACTATCCGACCGTCGCCAAGGGCTCCGAGCGGCTGCGCATCACCCCCTCGCCCTACCATGACGACGGGCTGATCGACGCGCTGGCCGAGGCCCTGCTCCAGGTCTGGGACCGGCTCGGCCTGCCCCTGCACCAGAAGTCGCTGGCCGCCGAGTAACCCTATCCGTTTCCGACCCCGAATTCGGGCCGGTCGTGCGATGCACGGCCGGCCCTTTGCGTTATAATCCTAACACCCGGCTCCTTTGTTTGAGCATGATCTTTTCGGAAAACCGCTTCACACTTTTCCGGATCATGCCCTAGAGGCCGGGACAGGAGATGAGCAGCGATGCTGCACGACTGGGGCGTTATCGCCACGGCGTTCGCCTACATCGGATTGTTGTTCTTCATTGCCAGCCGCGGCGACCGGATGTCGGCGGGCGAGCGCGGCCGTGCCAGCCAGTGGATCTATCCGCTGTCGCTGGCGATCTACTGCACCTCCTGGACCTTCTTCGGCTCGGTCGGCTTCGCCACCCGGACCAGCATCGACTTCCTGGCGATCTATGTCGGCCCGATCATGATGATCGGACTGTGCACGCCGCTGCTCCGCCGGGTGATCGCGCTCACCAAGTCGCAGAACATCACCTCGATCGCCGACTTCATCGCCGCCCGCTACGGCAAGAGCCAGGCGGTTGCGGCGACGGTTGCGCTGATCGCGATCATCGGCTCGGTGCCCTACATCGCGCTGCAGCTCAAGGCGATGGCCTCGTCGCTGGAGACCATCCTGAGCGAGGATCAGGC
>NZ_VKHP01000235.1 GCF_010811875.1 Bradyrhizobium uaiense | reverse complement strand
GTTCCCCACCTATGGTTGCATAATTTGTAAATGCACCACATTTCGGTGCATGAACGCACTTGCTTGTTGCAGGAATGTATTCCTCGTTGTTCTGTCGAACCGTCAGAAACGTGCGGAGAGATTCGATGCAACAAACAAAGGACACGCAAAGTTCACGCGGCGCATTAGTTGCGACAGTGAGCGAGACTATGGCCGCGCTCAAGATTGGTCGGGCGAAGACGTACGAGCTAATCAATAGCGGGCAGATCCAGTCGTACGTCGAAGGCAGCTCCCGCAAGATCATTTGGTCATCGATCCACGACTACATCGAGCGGCGGCTCGCCGAAGAGGAAACGCGTCGCGATGGTCGGGCTGCCTGATCGAAAAGACGCCTGCCTCGCATCACAGGCACGTAATCCGATAAGGAGAGATCTCGCGATTGGTGGCCGATCGTCGTCCAATCTCGAGAACGCCGTCACCAGCGAGGACCGCAAATGAGCGCGCTCCGGGGATTGGCGCGAGCGCTGGGTGGTGAAGTAGCGGGTGCATCTGTTATTTGTCCTGGACCTGGGCACTCGTCGCGTGATCGCTCGCTTAGCGTGAAGCCATCGGCGGCAGCGCCCGACGGCTTCATAGTGTTCAGTCACGCCGGCGACGACTGGCGAGTGTGTCGGGCTCACGTGCTTCAGCGTTTGGGCGGTCATGCTGACCGCCGACCGGGACAGCGATTATCTCCTTCAGGCAACTACGGCGAAACTGCGCGGGCGCTATGGCAGGAAGGCGTTGACCTACGCGGAACTATTGCCGAGCGCTATCTCGCGAGCCGCGGGCTTATGTTGTCGGATGATATTGCGCCACGCGCCGTTCGCTTTCACGATGCTTGCCTTTGGCGCGGCCAGGATGGCATCCTTGAACGCCGTCTCGCAATGATTGCGGCGTTTCGATCGGTCGTCAATGACCGGCTAGTGGCAGTGCATCGGACCCTGTTGTCTGACGACGGACGTAAGCTCGACCGCCGGATGCTTGGACCAGCCGCGGGCGCCGCGATCAAAATAGACGGCAACCAAGATGTGGAATATGGATTGACGATCTGCGAGGGTCTTGAAACCGGCTTGGCAGGTCGCGCCTTGGGTTTTCGGCCGGTTTGGGCGCTCGGTTCGGCCGGCGCCATAGGCTCGTTTCCATTGCTTCCTGGGATCGATGCGCTGACGATCCTTGCCGAAACGGATGATCGCGGCGCGAACGCGAGAGCCATCCAGAACTGCGGAGATCGATGGACTGCAGCTGGTCGCGACGTGTTCGTCGCTACGCCGCGCCTGGTCGGCGACATGAACGACGCGTTGCGCGTATGAAGATTCCAGCACCCACGCCGCGCGCCGGCGAAGTCGTGACGATCGAACGCTATGTTCCGACCCGAGAAAGCGAGTCACCGATTGCAGAAGTTTTCCCCCATACCCCCTCTCCTAGCTGGGCAGTCGGAAGCAGCCGAGAAGTTGATCACGATCGCCTCGCAAGACAAGCACCTCAGATCACAGACACCACGATCAATACCGTCAGCTTTCTGACATTGCTCGAGGAGAATGTCGCCGAAGAGCCGGACTACATCGAGCCCAATTTTGCTGGCCCCGGCCAGCTTGTGTTAATCGCAGGTCCGCCAAAGGCGCAGAAATCTTTGCTGCTTCAGGAAATGCTCGTATCGTGCGCGGTTGGCGCGCCCTTCCTGCTGGACACTTTCACCGTGTCGCGACCGTTAAGGGTATTCTGGTTGCAGGCGGAGATGAACCGCAAGCTCCTGCGCAAGCGAGCGCGTGAATTCGAGGACCTCGCGAACGCTGACCGCCAACTGCTCGGCCAGAACCTAGTGATCTCAGAACGCTTCCGAATGCTTCTCGACGACGACGGCGTTAAAAAGACCGTCAAAACGATCAGAGCTTCCTTCCCTGACGGAAAAATGCCTGACGTCATCGCGATCGATCCACTCGCCAACGTATTTGACGGAGACGATGAGAATCAGAGCGCGCAACTGCTCCGCTTCCTTACTACTAGGTTGGAGAAGATCCGCCAGGACGTTAATCCGATGGCGGTTATCGTACTTGTGCACCATTCGGCCAAGCGATCTGCAGACGAGCTTGCTCGCGACCCGTTTTCGACTATCCGGGGTTCAGGGGCACTACGCGGCTACTATGACAGTTGCATCGTAATCTCCCGGCCGAACGAAGAGACGAAGACGCGCAAAATTCACTTCGAACTACGGAGTGGCGAAGCGCCGGCGCCGATGACCGTGGTCTATTCCAAAGGTCGCTTTAGAAAGGAGGCGGAGGGTGCTGCCATCGATAAAGCTATGGCCCGCAGGATGCTTGCTGATCTTAGAGCCGCGTGGGAAGCCGGCAAGCCGTGGGCGCTCACTGCGCAGTGTAGACCGGAAGGCCGTCATGCAGCGTATAATCTATCCAGAGCCTATCGGGTCAAGCCTACAGAGGTAACAGCCCTGATCAACGAATGGGCTAGGCTGAACGTCATCACGTTGCGCCCACGCATTACCCGAAAACGTCCCGCTGGTTTCGAAGTCACCGGGACGTTGGACTAATGCGCAGGTGCGCAGGTGCACTTGGTAAGCCATTGAAGTTGCTAGTGCGCAGCTGTAGCGCCGAAGGTGCACAGGTGCACAGGTGCCCCCTAAAAACCATTGAACTTGTTCACCGCACAACAGCACAGCACAGCTGCATATATAAATATATGCCTCCGCCGCTTCAGGCGGCGAGGCCTAAGCGCATCGAGGTTGAGCGCGCCGTTTGTCCGACCGCCGGCAAATCGACCGATTGTAGGCGGCCATTCCTTCTTGCGAGTAAGTATGCGGATCACCGCTCCTCCCCACCGACTTGTTTTCGTTGAGCATTCGGATCGTCAGATGAAAAACTACGGTCGGATTCCACGGTTCACGATGCATAGCGGCCGTGTTCGTGGGATAAGCTTCGCAGGAGGCGGTAGCTCAGTGAGTGAGGCCGGATTATAAAGCCACCCACACTCGAATAGCGCAGGCCGGCCTGCATGAACCAGAGGCGCAGGTGTGGAGCTGCGCTATTGCCGTACCAATGCTGCAAACGCTTGGCGACGTTCCAATCCAAAAGGCTGTTTCGAGTCAGACGATGGAACAGCGAAACGTCGAGGCGATTTTCATAGTTCTTCCAGCCATTTTTCAATGTTCGACATCACGGTCCGCCGGGTGCCGGCTTACCGCTTCAGCAACGTACGGTGAGACACTTCCACACTTCCTGCAACAGGTTAGCGTCCAAATGCGTTCTAAAGGCTCTTCAGGAAGTCCCGCCGACTGCTCGGCCTTGCGCGAACTAATCTCTCTTTCCATCTAGGAACGATTGCGCCGTGGAGCATGAGCAATGACCGAGCCCGTCAACGTCTTCGAGCAGGATCTGACCGAGGCCGTCGCAAAATATATGGCGACCTACGAAAAGGATTCGGGTCTTGTCGGTGATCGGTGGTCGAGCGAGGAGGTTCGCAAGATCTGGCGTCACAGGGCCCACTACGCGATCATGGCGATAGGACAGGCTATTTCTTCATACGCAGGACACTGGAACAACATCGACAAATGGCCGCCTCTCCGCCCCTGAGGCGGCGCAATCCACCTACGGCCGCGCGTTCGCACGCGCACCTCAGTCTCGACCAGTCTCCGAATCCAAAAAGGCTTGCTCGAATAAAAACCGATTAATCGAACGTGCCGGCGGATCATGAGGTACATGGTCGGGCCCCAGGAAGCCTGCAGTTGAGCGCATCGCGTCGGCAAAGCCTTGAAGCCGAACGATTGAAAGACGATCGAGCTTTGGACTGCACGACCACCCTTCATATAGGTCAGCTAGGAGCGTCATTTCCGTGCCGGACAGTGTACCAAGCACTCCTCCGCCAGGTACCGCATAGTAGACGCGAAGAGCTTCTCCTTCGGCGGACGTGATTGTTCGTGCCAATTCTTCCTTGCGCTCAACCCACCGCCGTAGATCATCTGGCAACTGCCGCAGGCGTCGCTCAAGCTCTAAACGGGTCTCTATTATCGCGGATTCCTTGATGTGGTTAAGCAGAGCGTTCAGCTGGTCGCGCTGCTGCGCGTCCGCTGCCAACACGAGCTGCCGCGTGATTTCGGCGTACTTGCGTGCGCAAAGCGCAATGTAGTGGTTCGGATCGGACATTCGATCGCGCACCTGTTGGGGGGCGGAAAAGCCGCCACGGCGAATTCTCAACGTCTGGGTTAGCCCCCGTTGGATCCGGCAACTGCCGCGATGGCAAATGCCAAAACGGCGACTGCCAGCAGGCCGGCAGTCCAACCCAACATCTGTTGGACGGTGCCAGGAAGCGTAGAAATGATATCGCTCCAGACTGACCGGACTGCCTTCGACACAACATAGGCTATCACAAGCACCGAGATAAAACCTGGCCCAGCCCACAGACCTGCCGTCGCTGCCTCAGTAAATTTCCAGCCCTCCAACAACGCGCCGATGGTCACTCCAACGAACGGCAGGAAGCTGACCGCGTACATCTGGCCCATCGCTTCCAAGGTCGATTGCTGCTTCTCCTGGTGGATCATGCAAATCCTTACCGGTCGACGGCCATCATAGGTTTCTGCTCCGGCCGGCAGTCCAATCGCTGATCAGTGTGCAACTCCCCACGGGCTATCGTGCACGATTGTAACTTAAAAGCGGTCGCCTTAAAAGCAACAGCACGCCGAAATGGGTCTTGTGAAAAGGACTCACAAGGGACCGCTGCGGGACGTCTTGGCGCGAAACATGCGCCGTCTGCGGGCTGCCCGGGGGCTTAGCCAAGAGGCTTTGGCCCATGAAAGTGGGATCAACCGGACATATCTGAGTGGCGTCGAACGATCGGAGCGCAACGTATCGATCGACAACATCGCACGAATCGCAAAAGGCCTGCGTGTCCCGGCCTCAAAGCTACTCGAGGAATAGGCCGGACACTTTGCCGATTGAGCAGCAGATGCGCGGACCAACGATACTCAACGCGGCTTTGCCAAGCTTCCCGACGGGTGAGCGCGTCAACGGCGGTTGATAGGGCTTCACCGCCGCTGCAGGTTAAGAACGTTCCGCCAAAAGTTACGAAGGTTGCCTCTAAGGGCTTGGAAGCCGGTAGCAAATGGCTCTTTTCCCTGCCATGCAGGTGTCCCTTTTGCCGGCTTGGCAGCTGGAGGTTCTGCTTCGCTCTGAGTTCCGATAGTCGGGGATTACCGACAGTCTAACATGCATGCGGCCCAGGGAACTGACGCGATCGTCACGAGCACCTAACCCTCCGCGACGGCATCTGGGTCTGGCCGCATGACCGGCCAAGGCTTGCCGGACGCCAAATCGGGGTGACGCGGCTCGGCTTCCGGTATTCCGTTTTCATCCCTGATTTGGTCAATCTGACGCAGCCAACGCGCAGCGGCGTCAGTGGGACCGCCATCGGTCGTCAAAGCAAGCAACATTTGACGTAAGCGACCCGCGGGCACCGCAACAACGTTGTATGCACCCGCCCAATCGCTGGCAGGCACGTGTTCTGTGACAAGCCGCTCGATGGCTTGCCAAGTAACGAAACTCCCCATCAGCTTCTGTTCGAAGCTTACAAGTAACAGCAAGCCGTCCTCGTCAGGAGCTTCTGCAACTGCACGGGCCAATATTGCGAGTCCGGGCGTGATTGGGCCGTCTTTCAACAAGCTATACACGAGAGACCGTAAATCCGGATGTGCGTCGATCAGGCTACCGAGCTCCCGCGCGAGATGCCATTCGTTCCCCGTCCGGTCGAAAGCGCCGCTGGCGGTCAGGTCAACGAATCGACGCGCTGACGATGGCGTACCGAACCGCAGGGCAGCCGTGCGCCACCGGTCATTCCGGTAGAAACGAGGGTCTTCCTCCGCGAGCTTGAACAAGACCTCTTCGGCTTCGGCCGAGGGAGCATCGGGAAGAGCTCCGACCATTTCCTCCAAGAAACGCGGCTCGCGCTGCGCGGGCGGCAGGCCGCGGACCACAGCTAGCGCCTCGATTGGACGGTTCACGAACGGCAGAAGGCGCAGCCAATGCTTCATTTCGTAGCCATCGCTCTGCGTCAATATCCATGTGTCGGTTTTCGCAGCCTCAAGGGTTTCCAATATCCCGTCGGCGACAACCTTGATGTCGATCTCCTCGCCCGAAAGAACGAGGCCGTGGAGCAGGTCGGAACGTGCGCGCAACGGCGTGAGGACGATGAGCTTCCGGATCGTGCTGTCGCGCTGACCGTGCGGGAGCCGCGACGCGACAATGCCGAGCGAGACCGCAAGCCCTTTCTGTTCATCCGTCGCGCCATCCGAAATGAGGCGCTCGATCGCCGCGAAGATCGCTTCTGCTTCCGCCGATGTTGCGTCAGGATCGGCGGCGCGCGCCGCGCGCCTCTCCTCCACGTCGGCAAAACGCAAACCGAATGGAGATGGGACGCCTCTCTGCGGTTCATTTGCCGTACGCCATTGATCGGCGAGCACATGTGCAGCGAGCGCACCGAAGTACTCGTCCCGCAGATACTCCCGCATCATGGCGGCTGTCTCCGGCGACCTAATCGCCAGGAACGCTCGCTGGTACTCGTGCATCATGGGGTGGCGAGCTTCGTTCAGGGCTTCTCCTACCTGCCAACCAGAAGCCTTTACTTGCTTGCGGAAAGCCCGGTAGCGCTCCAAATTGTCGTCTAGTAACCGTTTCAGGATAGGCAACAGGGATGCGGACGGGGCACAGCTCGCAAGCGTCGCTATGCTGGCCTTGTGCCAGCGCTTCGCGTCGCCCGAAGCGAGCAGCCGGCCGGCCCAGTCTTCGACGAGGCCCTGAATGGCCGTGAGCGAGGCCGGGTCGAAAGGCCTGCCGCGATCGGTGTCGCCACGGGGATGTTGTGAGAGCAGGTCAGATAAGCGCGCCATCTGAATGTCGTCCGCCTGCGCCGAGCGCACAAGCACGGCCGCAACGAGACTCGCGCCCGGCACGTGCGCGATACGAGACTGTAGGCCGCCGTAAGTCTCGCCCGCGGCTTGGTCAAATTTTCCATCCACTCGCAGGCCTGATCCCGTGTCAAGGAATGCGTCAACCATGTGACCCACGGCGATTGGTCCGAGTACCGATGCAGCGGCTTCTGCACGACTATCGTGGTGCTGGCCGGGATTGGAAAGTGCCAATTCGAGGAGCTCTTTGTCTTCCAGAGCCAGTCCGGCGGACGCTAAGATGTCATCCGCACCGTAGAACAAAGGGCGGCCTGCACGCACTCGCGCCAGTAGGCCTTCCGCGACAGCGCCCGAATAGCGGCTACGCGCTTGATGGATCAATTGCACCCCAGGATCACGCTGCTGTTCAATCTCCATCGTGCTGATGATCTCGGTCACTTCAGCGCTTCGGTCCTCGCTGTCCTGCGTGTGCACGATCAGGCGCAGGCGATCATAAGTAGATGTTTCTTGCATCTGCCGCTTGCGTGCTGCCGCGAAACCTTGCTTGACCTGTTCATTGTCCACTTCGTCGACGAGATCCCTCCGGGCAATCAGGTCGAAAGTCGTGTCGCCGGCATTCTGCAGCACTTCCGCCACGTGGCGGTTCGCACGCCGAAACGCGAGCGCGTCGACGACGGATACCTGCACTTCAGGATCGGGATCGCTCTTCGCCATGGCGCTTGCGAAATCGAGGCCGTCCATGCCGCTGCCCATGGCCATTTCGCTCAGCAACACTGTTCGGACACGAGGTGACAAAGCCTTGATCTTCTTCTCGGCATCGTGTCCGAGGATCGACGGCCTGAAACGCCTGCAATTGCGCAACGCCTTGAGGCTGATCTGCTCGTTTTCGTCGGTGAGGAGCGGCCAGATTGTATCGAGGAATTCAGAGCGGCCCGACGTGAGCATGAATCGGACGGCGCGATCAACTTTTCCGGGCGCGTGCCAGCGCGTCACGAGCGCCTGAATGGTCGTCGAGATTTGCGACCATACTTCTTCGTCCGAGCGGAAGATCATCTCGGCGGCGAGGATCGGATCGACTTCGAACGCGGCGACGATCGCCTTGCCGCACGCGGCGCGCTGGTGCACATCGCCGCGCGCCAGACGCTCGACCGCAAAAAGGATCGGTTCCTCCCATGCCGGGAGATTGAAGACCTCCGCCTTCAACGTCTCACGCCCTTTGGGATCGTCGACCTCGGCCATGATCAGGCGCTCGACCGAATGAGAGGCGTACCATTCCTGAAACTGCTGGTGTTGGAATGCATATCCCGGTGTGTCGCCGGCGCGAATCAGCACGTGGTTGCTGACGAGCACATTGAGTACCGCGTCGGGCTGCGGCTTGATCATGATCTGTCCGCTGTCGGACAGCAGGTTCTCTGTCTCGGAGATCGATCGCCGAGCGTTGCTGTCGGCTATGGCCGTGTTCGCCGTTCGGGTGGCGAAGACGGCGAGACCGTCGAGGTAATCCTGCTGAAATCCCTGCGCGACGGCGTAAAGGGCTTCCGCGTGGCTCGCCTCCTTCTCGTGCGCGGCGACAAAGTGCCCCAACACTTCCTCCTTGGTGGTCGGGAATGGCGCGTTTTCAGGAAGCGACAGCAGGGCGGTGAGATAGAGGGGGATTGTCACAAGCTCACGCACGCCGGCCGTGCGCCGCGTCTGGTCGACGATCTTCGCGCCGGCGTCGCCGCGCATCGCAACGGCGATCTGCGTCTGCTGCTCTTCGTTGAGAGGCAGAAGATCGACGCGCGTTCCCCCGAAAGGAACGTCGAGCGCTTGCCGGCGCGTCGAGACGATCAGGCCGAGTTCGGGTAATTCCGCTTTGAGAGCCGCGACCTGCACGCGCGCACGGGACCGCGCTTGCATGTCCAGTTCGTTCCATCCGTCGAGAAGCAGCACCACGCCGGGCTGCGCGGCGGCCCTCCGGAAGTCGTCTTCCGTGATCCCTCGGAACGCTGGACGTTTGAGAATCGAATCGAGAACTTTGGTGCCTTCCGTGGCCCAATCGCCGAGCGGCACAATGAGCGGTGTCCCCTTGCCATTCGCCAGCACGCCTTCGGCGATCTGAAAGAGCGTCGTGGTCTTCCCCATGCCGGGCGGTGCGACAAGGATCAGATCGTCCAGCGACGTGACCCCGCCAGCAAGCGCGCTTGTCGTCACGGGCTCGTCGAAGTCGTCCACCCTCAGTGTGAGTGCGACCGACGTGGACGGCCATTTCGCGGTTTGCCGGAAAACTCTGAGATCCGCTTCGGCGGCGGCGCTAATACGCTCCGCCAATTGCGGGTCGGTGGCTTGCCTGGGCGCCGCTTCGTTGAGCAGCACACGCCGCCAAGACTCGTTTTCCGCCTGCCTCTTCCACTCGCGCAGTAGCGCGACAGTGAATTGCGGATCGGGGGAATCGATCGCCTTGCCGTGATCGCGGCACATCCAGATGCCGTTCTTTGCGGAAGAGCGCTCCTCGGGCGTCATCGCCGCATCGTAACGCGGGCCGCCAGGAGCGGCCGCGCAGATGTGGGCTGCCGTGCCGATATTGATCTCGCCTTCGCCGTCAGACGTTGCTCCAACCGTTGGTGTGCGACAAGTTGGAAATGAGCACAGCCATCCCGCGCGCTTCGCGATCTGAAGCACTGTATCTTTTTTGAAGTCGTCTCGATTTCTCTTTGCCACCTGACGGACGCTCTATTGTCGACCTTAACGGCAAAGGCCGACAGGCCAAGACATAGATCAACCGGCTACAGCAGCGCAATCTCTCGAATGCCCTGCTCCCTACCAACGGGATCGCAACTGGACATGATCGCTTTCGACTTCCATCTCCCCCTGATCCCGGCCCCAGGCGTGTTTGCTAGGTTTCGACTTTAGACGAAGGTCGCCATTCTCATCCCCGATAACTAGGCATTACCGCTGTCCAGCCGCTATTCGCAAATCTCGGCGAGTTGCACGAGGAGTTGCGTCGCGCCCTCGGCCTGAGTGACGCGTTCTCTTGTTGCTGTTTTAGCTGGACGAACGACAGCCCCCTACCTAGGCTCGGACAGCGGCTGATTCGCCCAACGCTCGAGGAGCTGGCTGGCGATGCAGTATGATCTCGCGACTAGCAAGGTTTGGTCTGGTGCCACGACGCGCGCGGCGCAGTATCTGCGCATGTCGTCGGACAACCAGCGCTACTCGACCGAAAACCAGACGAATGCAATCGCTGAGTACGCCCAGCAGAACGGATACCAGGTCGTTGCAACGTACATCGACGCTGGCAAGAGCGGCTTGTCCCTGAACGGAAGGGACGCCCTCAAGCAGCTCCTGAGCGATACCCTCGCGGCCCAGCGCAAATTCGACGCGGTCCTTGTCTACGATGTGAGCCGATGGGGAAGGTTTCAGAACCCGGACCAGGCGGCCCACTATGAATTCCTCTGCCGGCAGGCTGGAGTGCGCGTCGTTTACTGCGGCGAGCCGTTCGGCGAAGACGTTGCCCCCATCACCACCATCGTCAAGCATTTGAAGCGAGTGATGGCCGGGGAATACAGCCGCGAACTGTCTGCGAGAATGTCGCGCGCGAAGCGCCAGCAGGCGCAGCTAGGTTTCCGCCAGGGCGGGTCGCTGATCTATGGCTTCTGCCGCCTCCTTGTTGACGCTGGACGCAATCCGAAACAAGTTCTTAAACGCCGGGAACGCAAGGCGCTTTCGACAGACAAGGTCATCGTCGTTCCAGGACCGCCGGAAGAGCTTGCGGTGATCAAGCGCATCTTCCGCATGTACGTGCGTCAGCGGATGACGATTGCCGACATTGCCCGGTGCTTCGCCAATGAGGGGATCAAGGGCTACGATGATGGTCCCTTGAAGCGGGTCACTATCCGGCACGTCCTGTCAAACGAGCTCTGCATCGGCCGGATGACATACAACTTGACGACCCAGACTTTGCAGGGACCGGCAATCAAAAATCCTGAGCAAACATGGACGCGCTATCCGGCGTTTGACCCGATCATTCCTGTTAAGGTCTTTCGGAAGGCCCAGGAGCTGCTTCGACAACGTGCGAACCGGCATTGGAATCGAAACACCATCATGAAGTCTCTGAAAGCTTTGCTCGCGAGGGAACGTTACCTTTCATACGCCTTAATCAGTGAAAGCAAGGAAGTGCCGGCGCCCGAAACCATCATGAGCTACTTCGGGTCTCTCCATGGCGCATATGACGCAATCGGGTATACGCCGCCTCCTACATTGCCCTTCGGCATAAACTCGCTCCATTGGAGCAAGAAGGACATTCTGGCGGGCCTGCGGAAACTCCATAGTGAGCACGGGCATATCTCTACGCTGCTCATTGATACCTCAAGCGAGCTGCCTTCCAGTGTCCTTATCCGCCGGTACTTCGGGTCCATCTCAGAGGCCATCAGGCAAGCGGGCCTGCCGGCGCTAACGCATAGCCAGGGCCAGCAGCTCATGTGGAAGCGCCGCAAAGCGAGAGGATGTGACGACTATTACCATGGCGTTCAGTGGACCGAGCCAGAACTCCTTGGAGCCCTGCGCCAGCTTGAGGAGCAGAGCGGCTACATGTCGGCCAATCTGCTCGACCAGAACGGTGTAACCCCAAGCGCCTATTACTACACCAAGCGGTTCGGCTCGCTCGACAAAGCGAGGGCCCTTGCGAACCTGCCGCCTCGGACGGCCTCCAGCATCATGAAGGCTGCCTTGCGGCGAAAGAAGGAAGGCAAGAAGATCATTGGTCGCCGGCCGCGCCATGAAGGACAGCGAAGCCGCCTATGGCGTCACTCGGACGACATCCTCGCCGGGCTGAAGCGGCTTGCGAAAGAGAAGGGTCGCGTGTCAGCACGGCTGATTGATGCGGATGCGGATTTGCCGTGCTGGGGGACCGTAGTCCGCCACTTTGGTTCGCTGAAAGCAGCCTATGAACTTATTGGCTTGGTTCGCCTGCCGGGAAAACCTGCACGCTTCGGCTTGCCTGCCAAGGCAAGCGTTCATCGAGCCTCCGCGTGACAAGGTCGGCACAACTTTACAAAGCGGATATCGGCCGACGACCCTGCGACATCAGCTAAGGGTCAAAGTGCGACATCTGGGCCTCGGGACCGGGTGTCCGCTGCACTCTCGGACCCGGACATCGCGGCGATGGCGCCGGAGGTCAGGAACGGGCCCAGGCTGTGCGATAACTCTTTTGTGGACTGGCCGGTCGAGAGCGCCGGGATCGGTTTCGCGGCTGGAGTTTGCTCCAGTGCAGACTCCTTTACGTCTGCATCGCCTCCAGCAGTGTTCGGCAACCCAGAATGGCTAATACACGTTTTAGATTGTAGGCGAGCACATTGAGTGCCATCTCGGTCGCAACCTTGTGCTGTCTTCGCATCAGGAAGTGCGTCGCTCCCATCCAGGCCTTTATGGTCCCGAACGGATGCTCGGCCGTTTGACGGCGCAAAGTCATCTTGTTGGGGTCTTGGTCGAGCCGCTGCTGAACCTTCTCCAGCACAGCCTCGTGCTCCCAACGTGTGATACGCCGTTCGGGGCCAGTCGTGCACTGAGCTTTGAGCGCGCAGGTTTGGCAAGCGGTCGTCCAGTAACGGCGGAGCATCTTGCCATCCTCCTCGACAGTGAAGCGGTATGTCAGCCGTTTACCAGCAGGACAGCAGTAGATGTCTTCAGCCGCAACATAGATAAAGTCTTGCTTGCCAAAACGACCTGCGGCTTTTGCACCTGAGGTCAGCGGTTTCGGCAATGTGACCGTGATGCCAGCCTCCTCACAGGCACGAATCTCTTCGCTATTGTAATAGCCGCGATCGGCAACGGCATTGAGCGTCTCGACCGCCATCTCGGCACGAGCCTGCCCGGTCATGTTGGCGAGTTGGTGGCGGTCGCTGCCCACGGTGGTCACCTCGTGAGCCACGATGAGATGATGCTGGGTATCTACTGCAATCTGCACGTTGTAGCCAACGATGCCAGTGTCCTTGCCACTTGTCGCCATCGAGCGGGCGTCGGGATCGGAGAGCGAGATCTGCTTGTCCTTGCTCTTCATCATCTCCGTATTGATCGCGTTCAGATCGGACGATCTCTTCCTTGAGCTTCTCGATCTTGCCCTTCAACCGCTCAACCTTCTCCCCTGGCACGGCATCGCCGTGCCGATCGGCGGTTTCAAGCTGAGAGAGGTAGCGGGCGATACTTTCATCGATCCGCTCAAAACGCCTCTTCATCTTGGCCTCGGTGAAGTTCTTGTCGCGTGCATTGACCGCCTTGAACTTTGATCCGTCAATGGCAACGCTCGCTTCACTGAACAGATCAAGCTTGCGGCACAGCGCGACGAACTCGCGACAGACCTCACGAATGGCCTTGCCGTTGTCCTTGCGGAAGTCCGCAATAGTCTTGAAGTCCGGTGCCAGCTGCCCGGTCAACCAGATCATCTCGACATTGCGCTGGCATTCCCGCTCCAGGCGCCAGCTCGACGGAATCCGATTAAGATAGCCGTAGACGTAGAGCTTGAGCATAGTGCTCGGGTGATAGCTAGGTCGGCCAGTGTCGAGTGGCTGGACGCCGACGAACCCAAGCTTATCGAGGTCGAGACTGTCGACGAACACATCGACCGCCCGCACGGGGTTTTCCTCGGTCACATAATCATCGAGAGATGCCGGGAACAGTGTGCTCTGCCCGCGATCCAACCCTTCAACAAAGCGCTTCATCGGATGCCCCGCAAGTCGCAGGGAATCTTAACCCGCGAATCGCAGCAAACAGAACGTTTTCACACAGCCTGGGCCAGCAGCGGACCTTATCGCGAAGCCGGGTCAGTCGTCATCAGCTTGCATTGGATGCAGTTGGTCAGGAAAGTTCGCGTCAAGTTGTCGCCAAAGAGCATCGTCGACTAGAACTTCGCTATGCCCCCTGTATTCTTTGTTGCCGTCACGCCACCATTCTTCATGCCAGATCAATGGTTCTCCCGGCGAACGGTCCCTCAGTCTCCACTTATGGAAATTCTGCGTCAATCCAAAGCGCTCCACTCCGTCATCCTGCGGACCGAATGGCCTTGACGGCGTTTCGTACCACAATATCCGCTGAGCACGACCGAGGATGTTGACGAAATAGTAGGCGCTGTCGAAACTCAGCGTGGCAGCGATCCTAGGCTTCGCGTCGCACGCGACTGGAATAAATTCGATCTGGCCGGGTGCCCAATCCTCGATGACCCCGCGCGCCCGCTCGGAGAATACGAGAAAGTCTCTAGACATGTGAAACATGTCGGGCAGCACGTCGGTCGCTTTTTGAAAAGTCAGTTTCTTCGGGAAGTAGGATGCCGGGATTGGTTCGTTCCTACGAAGAAACTCGTAACAACCTCTGACCATCACCGACGTCTCGTCGAGATCAAAGATCGTGCCATCGAAATGTATGGGATCAAATTTGTAGACCATGCCGTGCACCTTTGGCTGCCGAGCCCACTCTAAGCCACTCGATAGGCCATGTCTGCTTCGGGTCACAAGGCGACATCCCGGCGGACGAGGTCGCTTGTCGGCTTTGCCCTCGAAAGCGGACATCCCGGATTTAGGAGTACGCGCCCTAGCACTACTTTGGCAGATTGTTGATTTTGCCGTGCGTTATAGGATTCCCGAATCAATTTTTCAATGATTCATGGGTGGTCGGCTCTTGGAGGGCTGACCATGGCGGAATGGGAAGACGAACTCGA
>NZ_VKHP01000234.1 GCF_010811875.1 Bradyrhizobium uaiense | reverse complement strand
TGGCCAGCGGTCTACCCGATCGCACTCAACAGGCCGGACATATGGATGCAAGCGATCCGATCTCACCAGAAAGCTCTTGTGCCACGGGGGCCGTCCACATATGGGTCCCGGCCTTCGCCGGGACGACATTCGAGTTTGCTGAGGCATCAAGAGCCATACAGTCGCATTCTCGCGACATGATCAGCCATACGTCTCCACGATGAAATCGATCAGGGCCCGCAGCTTCGGCGTCATCTTGCGGTTTTTCGGCCACAGGATCTGGCGCGCGCGGGCTTGCGTCGTGTAGTTCGGCAGGAGGATCTGCAGCCGGCCCGCGGCGATATCGTCGGCCAGCAGCTCGTCGCGCATCAGCACGATGCCGGCGCCGGCCAGCGCCGCATAGCGGATGCCGAACGCATTGTTGATCGTCAACCGACTCCCGACGTCGACATGGACTTCGCCTTCCGGTCCGAAGAAAGTCCATCTCCGCGGATCCGACCAGCCGGGATAGCGCAAGCATTCATGGTGGACGAGATCTCCTGGATGATGCGGTGTGCCGCGTTCGGCGAGATAGCGCGGCGCGGCGCAAACCACACCGGTGTAGGGCGACAGCGAACGCGACATCATCGTGGAGTCGGACAGCGTGCCGACCCGGATCGCGGCGTCGAGCCCTTCCTCGAGCAGGTCGACCATCCTGTCGCTGAGGACGAGGTCGACCGAGACTTCCGGATATCGTTTCATGAAGCTGACCAGCGCGGGCGCCAGACTGTACGATCCGAAGGCAACCGAGGTCGCGACGCGCAGCTTGCCGCGCGGCGCGCTCAAGGCTTCCTCGACCAGCGCATCGCCGGCCTCCGCCTCTACCAGCAAGTGCTTGCAGTGATCAAGATAGCTGCGGCCAAGCTCGGTCAGGCCCTGCCGCCGGGTAGACCGGTTGATCAATTGTGAGCCGAGCCGGTCCTCGAGAAAGCGGATATGCTTGCCGATCATGGTCGGCGACATCCGCAACTCCTTGGCCGCCGCGGTGAAGGAGCCGAGATCGGCAACGCGGGCGAATACGGACATGCTGGTCAGTCGGTCCATGATTGTAAACCAATGGTCATTTCAATGCGTAATATTGCGATGTTTTCAGAACGCGTGAACTGGATTTATTACCATAAGTGAGTAATCGGCGCGATGATGCGTCCGATCGCTTTGAAATGCTGCCGATTTCGCCCGGCGGGACGCGATCCCGCCCAAGGCTCGAACCAGGACAGGAGTGTCACGATGCCCTTCCAGATCATGATCAATGGGACCAGTCATTCGGTCGATGCCGACGGCGATACGCCGCTGCTGTGGGTGCTGCGCGACGTACTGGGCATGACCGGCACCAAGTTCGGCTGCGGCATGGCGCTGTGCGGCGCCTGCACGGTGCATCTCGATGACACCGCGGTGCGCTCCTGCATCACGACGATCGACAGCATCGGCGACTCCAGGATCACGACCATCGAGGCGGTCGGCAAGACGCCGGCGGGCAAGAAGATCCAGGACGCCTGGCTCGCGCACGAGGTGCCGCAATGCGGCTACTGCCAGTCCGGGCAGATCATGTCGGCCTCCGCCTTGCTCGCGAGCAAGCCGAAGCCGACCGATGCGGATATCGACGAGGCGATGTCGGGCAACATCTGCCGCTGCGGGACGTATGTCCGCATTCGCGACGCAATCAAGCAAGCCGCGCAGTCGGGAGGTTGAGCCATGACGCTGATGGACAATCTGTCTGAGCGCGCCGCCGACCTGTCGCGGCGCAACTTCCTCCGCGCCGGCGCGATCGCCGGCGGCGGCCTGCTGCTCAGCGTGAGCCTGCCGTTCGCGAGCGAGAGCGAGGCTGCGACCGGCGGTGACTTCGCGCCGAACGCCTTCATCCGGATCGGCGGCGACGGCAAGGTCGTGCTGACCATGCCCTATGTCGAGATGGGGCAGGGCACTTACACCTCGATCCCGATGCTGATCGCCGAGGAACTCGAGATCGGCCTGACGCAGGTGCAGCTCGAGCACGCGCCGCCAAGCGACAAGCTCTATGCCAACCCGATGCTCGGCGTGCAGGCCACCGGCAATTCCAACGCGATGCGCGGCTCCTGGCAGCCGATGCGGAAAGCCGGCGCCACCGCGAAAGCCATGCTGGTCGCGGCCGCCGCGAAGCGCTGGAACGTCGAGCCCGCCTCCTGCCGCGCCGAGAACGGCGAGGTGCATCACGCGGCCTCGGGACGCAAGTTGAGCTACGGTGAGCTCGCGGCCGATGCGGCGCAGATGCCGGTGCCGGAGAATGTGACGCTGAAGAACCCGGCCGATTTCAAGCTGATTGGTACGCCGGCCAAGCGGCTCGATACGCCCTCCAAGATCAACGGCTCGGCGGTCTATGGCATCGACGCCCGGCCGCCCGGGGTCAAGATCGCGACACTGGCGCAGTCGCCGGTGTTCGGCGGGCGGGTGAAGCGCGTGGATGATGCGGCGGCAAAGGCGGTCAACGGCGTGCGCCAGATCGTGAAGCTCGATGACGCCGTCGCGGTGGTGGCCGATCATATGGGAGCGGCGAAGAAGGGTCTCGCGGCGCTCACGATCGAGTGGGACGAGGGGGCCCACGCCAAGCTCGCGACATCGGACATCGCGCGCGAACTCGAAGCCGCCACCACGAAGGCGGGCGCGGTCGCGCAGAATACCGGCGACACGGACAAGGCCATGGCGGGCGCGGCGACCAAGGTCGAGGCGAGCTATCAGCTGCCGTTCCTCGCCCATGCGACGATGGAGCCGATGAACTGCACCGTGCACGTGCGCGCCGACGGTTGCGAGATCTGGGTCGGCAGCCAGGCGCTCTCGCGGGTGCAGGCGGTGGCCGCGAAGATGCTGGATTTGCCGCCGGAGAAGGTGGTGGTGCACAATCACCTGCTCGGCGGCGGCTTCGGCCGCAGGCTCGAGGTCGACGGTGTCATTCGTGCGGTGCAGATCGCCAAGCAGGTCGATGCGCCGGTCAAGGTTGTATGGACGCGCGAGGAGGACATCCAGCACGACATGTACCGGCCTTACTGGTTCGACCGGATTTCGGTCGGCCTCGATGGAGCTGGCAAGCCGGTCGCCTGGAACAACCGCTTCGCCGGCTCGTCGGTGATTGCGCGCTGGTTGCCGCCGGCGTTCCGCAACGGTCTCGATCCCGACACGACCGAAGGCGCGATCAATCTCGTCTACGACATCCCGAACTTCCATGTCGAATATGTCCGGGTCGAACCGCCGGGCATTCCGACCGCGTTCTGGCGCAGCGTCGGGCCCTCGCACAACGTGTTCGTCACCGAGAGCGTGATCGACGAGATGGCGGCGGCCGCCAAGCAGGATCCGGTCGAGTATCGCAAGGCGCTGCTCGGCAAGTCGCCGCGCGCCAGGGCGGCACTCGAGCTTGCGGCAGCCAAGGCCGGTTGGGGCGGCAAGCTGCCCGCCGGGCGCGGCCGCGGCGTGTCGCTGCAATTCGTGTTCGGCAGCTACCTTGCGCAGATTGCGGAGGTCGAGGTGGCCAAGGACGGTTCGGTCCGCGTTCACCGCGTCGTCTGCGCGATGGACTGCGGCACCGTGGTCAATCCCGATACGGTGCAGGCGCAGCTGCAGAGCGGCATCAATTTCGGCGTCACCGCCGCGCTCTACGGCGAGATCACGCTGAAGGACGGTCGCGTCGAGCAGACCAATTTCGACACATACCAGATGCTGCGCATCGACCAGGCGCCGGCGATCGAGGTCCACATCGTGCTGAGCACCGAGCCGCCCGGCGGCATGGGCGAGACCGGGACCTCGGGCATCGTGCCCGCGATCGGCAACGCGATCTTCGCGGCAACGGGCAAGCGGCTGCGCAAGATGCCGGTGGATCCGGCGGTGCTGAAGCAGGCGTGAGGCGGCGGCGCAGGCCGCCGACTGGCGCGATCGTGAAGTCGCACGGATTTGCAGGTTGCATTGATCCGTGCGACAAGCGGGCATGCATCTGAGGCGGCTCGCCAATCTCTGGATTCTGCTGCTCGTCGCGGCCGGGCTGTTGCTCGCGCCCGTGGCGCCGGCGTTTGCCCGGATTATGCCGGATCCCTCGGCCGCCGCAATGCAGGGGATGCCCGGCCACGATTCCATGTCGGGCCACGTCATGTCCGGCATGGTCATGTCGGACGAAGCCGTGTCTGACCAGGCGATGGCGGACAACATGCCGTGCTGTCCGGACCAGACCAAGAGCAAGGGCTGCGAAGACTGTCCGTTCCTCGCGCTCTGCATGCTCAGCGTCTCGCTGCCCGCGCCTGGCGGAGCGATGTCGCTGATCGCTCGCGAACCGTCGCAAAACGCCTTCGCCACGCGTGACGATCGTCTGCTCGACGATCTCGGCACCAAGCCTCCCGATCATCCACCTCGAACCCTGGTCTGACAGGCGCGTGAGCGCCTGATCGCTGACGCGTGCGCCTGATGGCGCGCGTGCCTTTGCATGCCGCTCACGCGGATCATCAGACGTATCGAGGAATCATATCCATGAAGTCTTTCCACCTTGCGCGCGCCGCGACGGCCGCGTTGATCGGTGCTGCCCTGGCCGGTGCACCCGCCCACGCCGAGATCAAGAACTACGAATTCCAGCTCGTGCAGCCGACAGTCAAGGCCGGCGCCGATCGCATCGTCACGGTGCGGCTGGTCGACAAGAGCACCGGGAAGGCCGTGCCCGACGCGGTCATCTTCTCGACCCGGCTCGACATGGCGCCCGACGGCATGCAGGAGATGGCCACCAAGGTGACGCCGATGCCGGGTACCGAGCCCGGCACCTACCGGTTCAAGGCGACCTTCGGCATGGCCGGCCGCTGGCAATTGTCGCTCGGCGCCAAGGTGCAGGGCGAGACCGGCTCGGTCGAGAACAAGCTCGTCGTCACGGCCGAGAAATGAGCCGCCGAGCAATGAGCCCCTTAACATGGGCCGGCGCTGCTGCTGCGATCGCCGCAGCGGCAGGCGTCGCATGGATCGGCCACGGCCTGCCGCCGCGACCGGTGACCGCTGCGATCGTCTCCGCCGCGCATGGGGCGGAGAGCGCTGCCCCGATCTATTATCGTGATCCCGACGGCAAGCCGCTCTACTCGGCGACGCCGAAGCAGACGCCTGACGGGCGCGCCTATCTTCCTGTGGCTGCGGATGATGATGCCGGTGCTGGCGAGCCCGAGCGATCGACCGACATCAGCGTGCCCGCTGCGAAAGGCGAGCGCAAGATCAAGTATTATCGCAATCCAATGGGCCTTCCCGATACCTCGCCGGTGCCGAAGAAGGACTCCATGGGGATGGATTACATCGCCGTCTATGACGGCGAAGACAGCGACGACGGTTCGATCACGCTGTCATCAGGCAAGATCCAGCGCACCGGCGTCAAGTCCGAGGCCGCACAGATGCGCCGCATCCGCACGCTGGTCCGTGCACCCGGCACGATCCAGCTCGACGAACGTCGCGTCTCCGTCATCGCGATGCGCGCCGAAAGTTACGTGCAGGGCGTCGCCGACGTCACGACCGGCAGCCGGGTGACGAAGGGGCAACCGTTGATGGAGATCTACAGCCCGGCGATCTCGTCCGCCGCGGCCGAATATGTCGCGACCATCACCTCGAGGGCGATCGCCGGTCTCGAGCCCTACGGTCGCGGCTCCAGGCAGCGGCTGACCAATCTCGACGTTCCCGAACCCGTCATCGCCGAGATGGAAAAAAGCCGCACCGTTCCGATCGCGATCCAGTGGCTGTCGCCGCGCGACGGCATCGTGTTGCAGCGTGCCGCGATCGAGGGCATGCGGGCGCAGCCGGGCGACGTCTTGTTCCGGATCGCCGACGTCTCAACGGTGTGGGCACTCGTCGATGTCGCCGAGCGCGATCTCGGCAGCATCGGGGTCGACCAGAAGGTCACGGTGCACGCGCGCAGCTATCCGGGCCGCAGTTTCGCCGGCCAGATCAGCGTGATCTATCCGCAGGTCAACAAGGAGACGCGCACCGCGCGTGTGCGGATCGAGTTGCAGAATGCCGATCTCGCGCTGCTTCCGGACATGTATGTCGACGCCGAGATCGATACGGGCAACGCCGCGCCGGTGCTCGCGGTGGCCGATAATTCCATCCTCGACACCGGGAGCCGCCAGACCGTGCTGCTCGATCGCGGCAACGGCCGGTTCGAGCCGCGCGAAGTGAAGCTCGGGCGGCGCGGCGAGGGCTATGTCGAAATCCGCGACGGGATCGCGGAAGGCGATGCGGTCGTCACGTCAGCGACCTTCCTGATCGATGCCGAAAGCAATCTGAAAGCGGCGATCAAGGGCTTTGCCGAAGCCGGCACTAAGCAGGCGGCGGGCGAGGGCGGGATGACGGATGGAGGCAAGCCATGATTGCCCGTGTCATTGCCTGGTCGGCACGCAATCTGCTGCTGGTGCTGTTCGGCACCGGCTTTGCGGCAGCCGCGGGCCTCTACGCGCTCGTGCATCTGCCGCTCGACGCGATTCCGGATCTCTCCGACGCCCAGGTCATCGTCTACACCGAGTATCCCGGCCAGGCGCCGCAGGTGATCGAGGACCAGGTCACCTATCCCCTGACCACGGCGATGCTGACGGTGCCGAAGTCGAAGGTCGTCCGCGGCTTCTCGTTCTTCGGTGTCTCCTTCGTCTACGTCATCTTCGAGGACGGCACGGATATCTATTGGGCACGCTCGCGTGTGCTGGAATTCCTCAATGGTGCGGCATCGCGATTGCCGGCAGGTGTGTCGCCGACCATCGGCCCCGATGCGACCGGCGTCGGCTGGGTCTACCAGTATGCCGTGATGTCGAAGCAGTTGAACCTCGCCGATACCAGAACCATTCAGGACTGGAATCTGAAATTCGCGCTGGCCAGGGCTGAAGGCGTGGCCGAGGTCGCAAGCGTCGGCGGCTTCGTCAAGCAGTACAACGTGATCCTCGATCCGCAGCGGATGCGCGACCGCGGCATCACCATGCAGCGGATGCGCGATGCGATCCGCGCCAGCAATGCCGACGTCGGCGGCCGCACCGTCGAGCTGTCCGAGCTCGAATATGTCATTCGCGGCAAGGGCTACCTGGAGGACATCAACGATCTCGGCAACGTCGTGCTGAAGGCCGACAACGGCACGCCGGTGCTGCTGCGCGACGTCGCCCGCGTCGAGCTCGGTCCCGACGAGCGGCGCGGCATCGCCGAGCTGAACGGCGAGGGCGAGGTGGCAAGCGGCATCGTGCTGCAACGCTTCGGCGTCAACGCGCTCGACGTCATCGAAAACGTCAAGAAGCGCTTCAAGGAGATCGCGACCAGCGCGCTGCGGACATGCAGCAGGAACACGATGCAGACCAGCGCCACCACGATGCTCTCCTCGAACAACGTGCGCTTCAGCGTATCGATCGCCGCATAGATCAGGTTGGAACGGTCATAGACCGGCACGATCTCGACCGATTTCGGCAGGCTGGTCGCGATCTCCTTGAAGCGCTTCTTGACGTTTTCGATGACGTCGAGCGCGTTGACGCCGAAGCGTTGCAGCACGATGCCGCTTGCCACCTCGCCCTCGCCGTTCAGCTCGGCGATGCCGCGCCGCTCGTCGGGACCGAGCTCGACGCGGGCGACGTCGCGCAGCAGCACCGGCGTGCCGTTGTCGGCCTTCAGCACGACGTTGCCGAGATCGTTGATGTCCTTCAGGTAGCCCTTGCCGCGAATGACATATTCGAACTCGGACAGCTCGACGGTGCGGCCGCCGACGTCGGCATTGCTGGCGCGGATCGCATCGCGCATCCGCTGCATGGTGATGCCGCGGTCGCGCATCCGCTGCGGATCGAGGATCACGTTGTACTGCTTGACGAAGCCGCCGACGCTTGCGACCTCGGCCACGCCTTCAGCCCTGGCCAGCGCGAATTTCAGATTCCAGTCCTGAATGGTTCTCGTATCGGCGAGGTTCCACTGCCTCGACATCACGGCATACTGGTAGACCCAGCCGACGCCGGTCGCATCGGGGCCGATGGTCGGCGACACACCTGCCGGCAATCGCGATGCCGCACCATTGAGGAATTCCAGCACACGCGAGCGTGCCCAATAGATATCCGTGCCGTCCTCGAAGATGACGTAGACGAAGGAGACACCGAAGAACGAGAAGCCGCGGACGACCTTCGACTTCGGCACCGTCAGCATCGCCGTGGTCAGGGGATAGGTGACCTGGTCCTCGATCACCTGCGGCGCCTGGCCGGGATACTCGGTGTAGACGATGACCTGGGCGTCGGAGAGATCCGGAATCGCGTCGAGCGGCAGATGCACGAGCGCGTAGAGGCCCGCGGCTGCCGCAAAGCCGGTGCCGAACAGCACCAGCAGCAGATTGCGTGCCGACCAGGCAATGACACGGGCAATCATGGCTTGCCTCCATCCGTCATCCCGCCCTCGCCCGCCGCCTGCTTAGTGCCGGCTTCGGCAAAGCCCTTGATCGCCGCTTTCAGATTGCTTTCGGCATCGATCAGGAAGGTCGCTGACGTGACGACCGCATCGCCTTCCGCGATCCCGTCGCGGATTTCGACATAGCCCTCGCCGCGCCGCCCGAGCTTCACTTCGCGCGGCTCGAACCGGCCGTTGCCGCGATCGAGCAGCACGGTCTGGCGGCTCCCGGTGTCGAGGATGGAATTATCGGCCACCGCGAGCACCGGCGCGGCGTTGCCCGTATCGATCTCGGCGTCGACATACATGTCCGGAAGCAGCGCGAGATCGGCATTCTGCAACTCGATCCGCACACGCGCGGTGCGCGTCTCCTTGTTGACCTGCGGATAGATCACGCTGATCTGGCCGGCGAAACTGCGGCCCGGATAGCTGCGCGCGTGCACCGTGACCTTCTGGTCGACCCCGATGCTGCCGAGATCGCGCTCGGCGACATCGACGAGTGCCCACACCGTTGAGACGTCGGCGATCCGGAACAAGACGTCGCCCGGCTGCGCCCGCATGCCCTCGATCGCGGCACGCTGCAACACGATGCCGTCGCGCGGCGACAGCCACTGGATCGCGATCGGAACGGTGCGGCTTTTTTCCATCTCGGCGATGACGGGTTCGGGAACGTCGAGATTGGTCAGCCGCTGCCTGGAGCCGCGACCGTAGGGCTCGAGACCGGCGATCGCCCTCGAGGTGATGGTCGCGACATATTCGGCCGCGGCGGACGAGATCGCCGGGCTGTAGATCTCCATCAACGGTTGCCCCTTCGTCACCCGGCTGCCGGTCGTGACGTCGGCGACGCCCTGCACGTAACTTTCGGCGCGCATCGCGATGACGGAGACGCGACGTTCGTCGAGCTGGATCGTGCCGGGTGCACGGACCAGCGTGCGGATGCGGCGCATCTGTGCGGCCTCGGACTTGACGCCGGTGCGCTGGATCTTGCCTGATGACAGCGTGATCGAACCGTCGTCGCTGTCTTCGCCGTCATAGACGGCGATGTAATCCATCCCCATGGAGTCCTTCTTCGGCACCGGCGAGGTATCGGGAAGGCCCATTGGATTGCGATAATACTTGATCTTGCGCTCGCCTTTCGCAGCGGGCACGCTGATGTCGGTCGATCGCTCGGGCTCGCCAGCACCGGCATCATCATCCGCAGCCACAGGAAGATAGGCGCGCCCGTCAGGCGTCTGCTTCGGCGTCGCCGAGTAGAGCGGCTTGCCGTCGGGATCACGATAATAGATCGGGGCAGCGCTCTCCGCCCCATGCGCGGCGGAGACGATCGCAGCGGTCACCGGTCGCGGCGGCAGGCCGTGGCCGATCCATGCGACGCCTGCCGCTGCGGCGATCGCAGCAGCAGCGCCGGCCCATGTTAAGGGGCTCATTGCTCGGCGGCTCATTTCTCGGCCGTGACGACGAGCTTGTTCTCGACCGAGCCGGTCTCGCCCTGCACCTTGGCGCCGAGCGACAATTGCCAGCGGCCGGCCATGCCGAAGGTCGCCTTGAACCGGTAGGTGCCGGGCTCGGTACCCGGCATCGGCGTCACCTTGGTGGCCATCTCCTGCATGCCGTCGGGCGCCATGTCGAGCCGGGTCGAGAAGATGACCGCGTCGGGCACGGCCTTCCCGGTGCTCTTGTCGACCAGCCGCACCGTGACGATGCGATCGGCGCCGGCCTTGACTGTCGGCTGCACGAGCTGGAATTCGTAGTTCTTGATCTCGGCGTGGGCGGGTGCACCGGCCAGGGCAGCACCGATCAACGCGGCCGTCGCGGCGCGCGCAAGGTGGAAAGACTTCATGGATATGATTCCTCGATACGTCTGATGATCCGCGTGAGCGGCATGCAAAGGCACGCGCGCCATCAGGCGCACGCGTCAGCGATCAGGCGCTCACGCGCCTGTCAGACCAGGGTTCGAGGTGGATGATCGGGAGGCTTGGTGCCGAGATCGTCGAGCAGACGATCGTCACGCGTGGCGAAGGCGTTTTGCGACGGTTCGCGAGCGATCAGCGACATCGCTCCGCCAGGCGCGGGCAGCGAGACGCTGAGCATGCAGAGCGCGAGGAACGGACAGTCTTCGCAGCCCTTGCTCTTGGTCTGGTCCGGACAGCACGGCATGTTGTCCGCCATCGCCTGGTCAGACACGGCTTCGTCCGACATGACCATGCCGGACATGACGTGGCCCGACATGGAATCGTGGCCGGGCATCCCCTGCATTGCGGCGGCCGAGGGATCCGGCATAATCCGGGCAAACGCCGGCGCCACGGGCGCGAGCAACAGCCCGGCCGCGACGAGCAGCAGAATCCAGAGATTGGCGAGCCGCCTCAGATGCATGCCCGCTTGTCGCACGGATCAATGCAACCTGCAAATCCGTGCGACTTCACGATCGCGCCAGTCGGCGGCCTGCGCCGCCGCCTCACGCCTGCTTCAGCACCGCCGGATCCACCGGCATCTTGCGCAGCCGCTTGCCCGTTGCCGCGAAGATCGCGTTGCCGATCGCGGGCACGATGCCCGAGGTCCCGGTCTCGCCCATGCCGCCGGGCGGCTCGGTGCTCAGCACGATGTGGACCTCGATCGCCGGCGCCTGGTCGATGCGCAGCATCTGGTATGTGTCGAAATTGGTCTGCTCGACGCGACCGTCCTTCAGCGTGATCTCGCCGTAGAGCGCGGCGGTGACGCCGAAATTGATGCCGCTCTGCAGCTGCGCCTGCACCGTATCGGGATTGACCACGGTGCCGCAGTCCATCGCGCAGACGACGCGGTGAACGCGGACCGAACCGTCCTTGGCCACCTCGACCTCCGCAATCTGCGCAAGGTAGCTGCCGAACACGAATTGCAGCGACACGCCGCGGCCGCGCCCGGCGGGCAGCTTGCCGCCCCAACCGGCCTTGGCTGCCGCAAGCTCGAGTGCCGCCCTGGCGCGCGGCGACTTGCCGAGCAGCGCCTTGCGATACTCGACCGGATCCTGCTTGGCGGCCGCCGCCATCTCGTCGATCACGCTCTCGGTGACGAACACGTTGTGCGAGGGCCCGACGCTGCGCCAGAACGCGGTCGGAATGCCCGGCGGTTCGACCCGGACATATTCGACATGGAAGTTCGGGATGTCGTAGACGAGATTGATCGCGCCTTCGGTCGTGTCGGGATCGAGACCGTTGCGGAACGCCGGCGGCAACCAGCGCGCAATCACCGACGAGCCGGCGAAGCGGTTGTTCCAGGCGACCGGCTTGCCAGCTCCATCGAGGCCGACCGAAATCCGGTCGAACCAGTAAGGCCGGTACATGTCGTGCTGGATGTCCTCCTCGCGCGTCCATACAACCTTGACCGGCGCATCGACCTGCTTGGCGATCTGCACCGCACGAATGACACCGTCGACCTCGAGCCTGCGGCCGAAGCCGCCGCCGAGCAGGTGATTGTGCACCACCACCTTCTCCGGCGGCAAATCCAGCATCTTCGCGGCCACCGCCTGCACCCGCGAGAGCGCCTGGCTGCCGACCCAGATCTCGCAACCGTCGGCGCGCACGTGCACGGTGCAGTTCATCGGCTCCATCGTCGCATGGGCGAGGAACGGCAGCTGATAGCTCGCCTCGACCTTGGTCGCCGCGCCCGCCATGGCCTTGTCCGTGTCGCCGGTATTCTGCGCGACCGCGCCCGCCTTCGTGGTGGCGGCTTCGAGTTCGCGCGCGATGTCCGATGTCGCGAGCTTGGCGTGGGCCCCCTCGTCCCACTCGATCGTGAGCGCCGCGAGACCCTTCTTCGCCGCTCCCATATGATCGGCCACCACCGCGACGGCGTCATCGAGCTTCACGATCTGGCGCACGCCGTTGACCGCCTTTGCCGCCGCATCATCCACGCGCTTCACCCGCCCGCCGAACACCGGCGACTGCGCCAGTGTCGCGATCTTGACCCCGGGCGGCCGGGCGTCGATGCCATAGACCGCCGAGCCGTTGATCTTGGAGGGCGTATCGAGCCGCTTGGCCGGCGTACCAATCAGCTTGAAATCGGCCGGGTTCTTCAGCGTCACATTCTCCGGCACCGGCATCTGCGCCGCATCGGCCGCGAGCTCACCGTAGCTCAACTTGCGTCCCGAGGCCGCGTGATGCACCTCGCCGTTCTCGGCGCGGCAGGAGGCGGGCTCGACGTTCCAGCGCTTCGCGGCGGCCGCGACCAGCATGGCTTTCGCGGTGGCGCCGGCTTTCCGCATCGGCTGCCAGGAGCCGCGCATCGCGTTGGAATTGCCGGTGGCCTGCACGCCGAGCATCGGGTTGGCATAGAGCTTGTCGCTTGGCGGCGCGTGCTCGAGCTGCACCTGCGTCAGGCCGATCTCGAGTTCCTCGGCGATCAGCATCGGGATCGAGGTGTAAGTGCCCTGCCCCATCTCGACATAGGGCATGGTCAGCACGACCTTGCCGTCGCCGCCGATCCGGATGAAGGCGTTCGGCGCGAAGTCACCGCCGGTCGCAGCCTCGCTCTCGCTCGCGAACGGCAGGCTCACGCTGAGCAGCAGGCCGCCGCCGGCGATCGCGCCGGCGCGGAGGAAGTTGCGCCGCGACAGGTCGGCGGCGCGCTCAGACAGATTGTCCATCAGCGTCATGGCTCAACCTCCCGACTGCGCGGCTTGCTTGATTGCGTCGCGAATGCGGACATACGTCCCGCAGCGGCAGATGTTGCCCGACATCGCCTCGTCGATATCCGCATCGGTCGGCTTCGGCTTGCTCGCGAGCAAGGCGGAGGCCGACATGATCTGCCCGGACTGGCAGTAGCCGCATTGCGGCACCTCGTGCGCGAGCCAGGCGTCCTGGATCTTCTTGCCCGCCGGCGTCTTGCCGACCGCCTCGATGGTCGTGATCCTGGAGTCGCCGATGCTGTCGATCGTCGTGATGCAGGAGCGCACCGCGGTGTCATCGAGATGCACCGTGCAGGCGCCGCACAGCGCCATGCCGCAGCCGAACTTGGTGCCGGTCATGCCCAGTACGTCGCGCAGCACCCACAGCAGCGGCGTATCGCCGTCGGCATCGACCGAATGACTGGTCCCATTGATCATGATCTGGAAGGGCATCGTGACACTCCTGTCCTGGTTCGAGCCTTGGGCGGGATCGCGTCCCGCCGGGCGAAATCGGCAGCATTTCAAAGCGATCGGACGCATCATCGCGCCGATTACTCACTTATGGTAATAAATCCAGTTCACGCGTTCTGAAAACATCGCAATATTACGCATTGAAATGACCATTGGTTTACAATCATGGACCGACTGACCAGCATGTCCGTATTCGCCCGCGTTGCCGATCTCGGCTCCTTCACCGCGGCGGCCAAGGAGTTGCGGATGTCGCCGACCATGATCGGCAAGCATATCCGCTTTCTCGAGGACCGGCTCGGCTCACAATTGATCAACCGGTCTACCCGGCGGCAGGGCCTGACCGAGCTTGGCCGCAGCTATCTTGATCACTGCAAGCACTTGCTGGTAGAGGCGGAGGCCGGCGATGCGCTGGTCGAGGAAGCCTTGAGCGCGCCGCGCGGCAAGCTGCGCGTCGCGACCTCGGTTGCCTTCGGATCGTACAGTCTGGCGCCCGCGCTGGTCAGCTTCATGAAACGATATCCGGAAGTCTCGGTCGACCTCGTCCTCAGCGACAGGATGGTCGACCTGCTCGAGGAAGGGCTCGACGCCGCGATCCGGGTCGGCACGCTGTCCGACTCCACGATGATGTCGCGTTCGCTGTCGCCCTACACCGGTGTGGTTTGCGCCGCGCCGCGCTATCTCGCCGAACGCGGCACACCGCATCATCCAGGAGATCTCGTCCACCATGAATGCTTGCGCTATCCCGGCTGGTCGGATCCGCGGAGATGGACTTTCTTCGGACCGGAAGGCGAAGTCCATGTCGACGTCGGGAGTCGGTTGACGATCAACAATGCGTTCGGCATCCGCTATGCGGCGCTGGCCGGCGCCGGCATCGTGCTGATGCGCGACGAGCTGCTGGCCGACGATATCGCCGCGGGCCGGCTGCAGATCCTCCTGCCGAACTACACGACGCAAGCCCGCGCGCGCCAGATCCTGTGGCCGAAAAACCGCAAGATGACGCCGAAGCTGCGGGCCCTGATCGATTTCATCGTGGAGACGTATGGCTGATCATGTCGCGAGAATGCGACTGTATGGCTCTTGATGCCTCAGCAAACTCGAATGTCGTCCCGGCGAAGGCCGGGACCCATATGTGGACGGCCCCCGTGGCACAAGAGCTTTCTGGTGAGATCGGATCGCTTGCATCCATATGTCCGGCCTGTTGAGTGCGATCGGGTAGACCGCTGGCCA
>NZ_VKHP01000233.1 GCF_010811875.1 Bradyrhizobium uaiense | reverse complement strand
GACCGCGAGCAGTCCAACCCCGGCGACAACCCACGCCGGCGCGCACGCGGCGTGACGGGAGTGAAAGGCAGCAAGCATTACGCGGCGACGGCAAGCGACGACGGCGGCCTCTCGATCGCGCTGGGAGATGCCTCGAAGGGACGGAACGAATCCAGCACCGGCCTTGGTGGCGATCACAACGACACGGTCACGCTCGACAAGGTGCAGCCGGTCGCGACCAAGCCGGCGCCGAAGGGTTTCGACCAGACCACGCTGATGCTGATGGGTGGTGTGGTGCGCAGCCTGCAGATCGCAGGCGCGCTGGAAGCGATGCTCGACATCTCCGTGCGCTATTCCAACGAGCGCGTCGCCTTCGAGAAGAAGATTTCCAAGTTCCAGGCGGTGCAGCACAACCTCGCTCGTCTCGCCGGCGAGTCGGCGGCAGCGCTGGCCGCTGCGACTTCGGCGGCCGACACCATCGCGAATGCAAAATCGCTCGACAATGACGCGGTGTTCCTCGAAGCGGCGGCGGCGAAGATCCGCTGTTCGGAAGCAGCCGAGAAAGGCAGCGGCATCGCCCATCAGGTGCACGGCGCGATCGGCTTCACCAACGAGCACATCCTGCATCGCTACTCGCTGCGGGCGCTGGCCTGGCGTGACGATTTCGGCTCGGAGAGCTACTGGGCGGTCGAGCTCGGCAAGCTCGTTGCCGAGCGTGGCGCCGATGAATTGTGGCCGCTGGTGGCTTCGCGCTGAGATCAGGCAGAAAGATCAGGACTGGACATCATGACTGCAGCCCTTCGTTTCGATCCGATCCGCCTGCCGGAAAAATGCGAACAGCTCCGCAAGGAAGTGCGCGCCTTCCTCGCTGAGGAGATCGCCGCCGGCACCTTTGATCCCTACGCGCCGAACCGTGAGGACAATGACGCACCGGAGTTCTCCCGCCGCGTCGGCGCCAAGGGCTGGCTCGGCATGACCTGGCCGAAGAAGTACGGCGGCCAGGAGCGCTCGTTCCTCGAGCGTTACGTGGTGACCGAGGAGATGCGGGTGGCGAACGCGCCGACCCGGCGCTTCTTCGTCGCGGACCGCCAGAGCGGCCCAGTGCTTTTGAAGTACGCGCCCGAGCACATCAAGATGGATATCCTCCCGCGCATCTGCCGCGGCGAGGTCTGCTTCGCCATCGGCATGAGCGAGCCGAATTCCGGCTCCGACCTGTTCGCGGCGAAGACCCGCGCCACCAAGACCGACGGCGGCTATCTGATCAACGGCACGAAGATCTGGACCTCGTCGGCGCACATCGCCGACTACATGATCGCGATCTTCCGCACGTCACCGCCGACCAAGGAAAACCGCCGCCACGGCCTGACCCAGTTCCTGGTCAAGATGAAGCAGCCCGGCATCCAGGTGAACCCGATCGGCCAGATCACCGGCCAGTTCGAGTTCAACGAGGTGGTGTTCACGGACTACTTCGTGCCCGACGATCATGTGCTGGGCGAGGTCGACGGCGCCTGGAAGCAGGCGACGTCCGAGCTCGCCTATGAGCGCTCCGGTCCCGAGCGCTTCCTCGAAACCTATTACGTGCTCACCGAGCTGGTGCGCGCGGTCGGCAAGAATCCGGACACCCGCAGCGCTGAAGGCATCGGCCGGCTGGTGGCGCAAGTCCACACCATGCGCCGCATGTCGGTGTCGGTCGCGGGCATGTTGCAGGCCGGCAAGGAGCCGGTGGTGGAGGCCTCCATCGTCAAGGACATCGGCACGGTGTGGGAGCAGCAGCTGCCGCATCGCGTGCGCGATCTCGCGGCCTTCGTCGAGGAGACCGCGACCAACCGCGAGACGCTGGAAAAGCAGCTCGATTTCGCCATCAAGACCGCGCCCAAGCTGACGATCCAGGGCGGCACCACCGAAGTGCTGCGCGGCATCATCGCCCGCGGTTTGGGCCTGCGCTAGCCGCGCGGGCTCGTTTGCAAATTCAACGAGGACAGACCATGACCAAGTACACTGATATCGGCGTCGAGACCCACGGCCATGTCGGCCTGATTGAAATCCGCAAGCCGCCGCTGAACTTCTTCGATGTCGCGCTGATCAACCAGATCGCCGACGCGCTGGAGGAATTCGACAACAACATCGAGATCCGCGCCTCGGTGCTCGCAGCCCAGGGCAAGGCGTTCTGCGCCGGCGCCAATTTCGGCGATCCCGCCCGCCAGGAGCAGGAAGAGCGCGCCAAGAGCGATCCGGCCTCGAACCTGCCGATCAATCATCTCTACGTTCAGGCGGTCCGCATCTTCCGCAACAAGAAGCCGATCGTCGCGGCGATCCATGGTGCCGCGATCGGCGGCGGCCTCGGCCTTGCCGTCTCCGCCGACTTCCGTGTCGCCTGCCCCGAAGCGCGCTTCGCGGCGAACTTCACCAAGCTCGGCTTCCACCCGGGCTTCGGTCTCACCACCACGCTGCCGGAACTGATCGGCAAGAACAATGCCGAGCTGATGTTCTACACCAGCCGCCGCGTCACCGGCGAAGAGGCCTATCGCTGGGGCCTTGCCAACGTGCTGGTGCCGCAGTACCAGGTGCGGGCTGAAGCGATGAAGCTCGCGCAGGAGATCGCCGAATGCTCGCCGCTCGGCCTGGTCTCGACCCGCGCCACCATGCGCGCCGGCCTCGCCGACCGCGTGCTCGCCGCAACCAACCACGAGCTGGAAGAGCAGACCAAGCTGCGCGCGACCGAGGACTTCAAGGAAGGCGTCAAGGCCACCGCCGAGCGCCGCGTCGCGAACTTCAAGGGGCGGTAAGCGGACGGCTCCGCTCTCTCCAAGGGTCGTCCCGGCGAAAGCCGGGACCCATAAACACCGAACTGAGTTGTGAGAGAAGCCGACACCGCTTGTGCCTCTTTCGTGGGCCGCGGCGTATGGATCCCGGCCTGCGCCGGGACGACGGCGGGAGATAGCTCGCTACCCCCTCGGCACCACCAGCGCATCGACGATCGTCACGCCCTGCCCCTCCGGATGCACCAGCACGGGATTGACCTCGATCTCGGCAATCTCGCCTGCATGCTGCGCCGCCAGCAGTGAAATCTGCGAGATCAATTGCGCGAGCGCTGCGACATCCGCCTTCGGCGCACCACGGAAACCGTGCAGCAGCGGCGCGGCCTTCAGCGTCTCCAGCATAGTGGTCGCCTCAGCCGGGCTCACCGGCGCCGGGCGATAGACCACGTCCTTGAACAGCTCGGTCGTGATGCCGCCGAGCCCCACCATCACCATCGGCCCGAACGTGCCATCCGTTATGGTGCCGACGATGATCTCGACGCCCTTCTTGGCCATCGGCCCGACCAGCACGCCCTGGATCGGAGCATCCGGCCGCTGCTTCTGCACGCTCTCCAGCATATCGCGATAGGTGGTGAACGCCGCGCCCTTGGCTGCGATGTTGACCCGGACGCCGCCGACCTCGCTCTTGTGCGCGATCTCGGGCGATTGGATCTTCATGACGAGTGGAAATCCGGCACGCTCGATCGCGGCGTCGAGCCCGTCGCGATCGGTCACCAGCATTTCGTCGGGCATCGCAATGCCGGCGGCGCGCAACAGCGATTTGCTGTCATATTCGGAGAGCGTCTTGGCCGTGAGATGCGCGGAGAGATCGCGCGCCGGCGGTGCCGATGCCGCCATCTCGGGCGCAGGCTTGAAGCCGGCATAATCCGCCAGCCGCCGCATCGCGACGCCGACATGGGTCAGCCCCGAGAGCACCACCACGCCTGATCTCGCCAGCTCCTGCCGCGCAAATTGCGACGGCAGCGTGTAGGAATAGAACACCACCGGCTTGTTCTGCGCCGCGATCACCGGCGTCAGCTCGGCCTCCTTGAACGGCATCCGCGTCTCGCTCGACAGCGACAGCACGACCAGCGTCGCATCCACCTCGTCGGACGCGTCGAACAACTCGATGCTCTTCTGCAAGCCGCCGGAGGAGACGCCCTGCGCGGTGACGTCGACCGGATTGCCCGCCGCGCCATAGGACGGCATCCATTGCTTGATCCGGCTCTGGATATCGGCCGAAAGCTCCGGCACGCGCAGGCCCTGCATCGACACGGTATCGGCGCCCCAGATGCCGGCGCCGCCGGACACCGTCAGCACCGCGACGCGGTCGCCCTTCGGCAACGGATTGGTGGTCAGCACGGCAGCAATCGTCACGGCCTCGTCGAGGTCGTTGGAGACGATGAAGCCGTATTTCGCGAACACCGCATCATAGGCCGCCGACCAGCCCGCCATGCTCGCGGTGTGCGAGGCTGCCGCGCGTTCGCCGGCGCCGGAGCGGCCCACTTTGGTGACGATCACGGGCTTCCTGAGCTCTGCCGCGCGCTTCGCCGCGGCCAGGAACTTGTCGACGTCCCGGATGCCCTCGATGAACAGCAGGATCACGTCGGTTGAGGCATCCTGCACCATGTAGTCGAGGAACTCGCCGGCGCCGAGATCGCTCTCATTGCCGGCGCTGACGACGTAGCTGAGCGCGACACCGAGCGCCTTGGCGCGATGATAGATCGCAAAACCGATGCCGCCGCTCTGCGCGACGATGCCGATCCGCCGCTTGCTCGCGACCAGCGCCGGCGCATCCGGCTTGATGTCGACGGTCGGACTGAAGGTCGCGGCGACTTTCTGCACCTGGCTGTAGAATCCTTCGGCGTTCGGGCCACTGATCCGCATGCCGGTTCGCTTCGCCAGCGCCACGATCGCGTCCTGCATGCCGGCGCTGTCGCCGCCCTCCTCGGCAAAGCCTGAGGAGATGATGACCGCGTTCTTGACGCCGGCCGCCGCGCACTGCTCCAGCGCCTGCAGCACCGCGCGGGCAGGAATCACGATGATGGCGAGATCGATCGGCGCGCCGATCTCGGCGATCGACTTGAAGCATTTCAGGCCGTCGATCTCGTCATAGTTCGGATTGATCGGATAGAGCGCACCCGGATAGCCGTTCTTGCGCAGCATCGCGAGCAGCCGTCCGGGGATCTTCTCGTGATCGCGCGAGGCGCCGATCAGCGCGATGCTTTTTGGAGCGAAGAAGGTATCGAGCGGATGCGGCATGGGTGGCATTCCGTTGTTGTTGTTGCGCTCGACGATATTGGATCGCCGCAACGAGCTCAATCGCTCATCCCGCAAGCCGATCGTCCCCCGTCATCCTGAGGTGCGAGCGGAGCGAGCCTCGAAGGATGGACGGCCACCAGCCGGGCCGTGCATCCTTCGAGACGCGCTGCGCGCTCCTCAGGATGACGGTAAGAAGATCGGAACGTCACGCCATCAGTCTGAACGTCACGCCGCAGAGCTGGAATGCGTCACCCTTCACCGCACAGCCTCTGGCCTTCGCGGCATCGAGCACCTTCGCCTTGTCGGCGACCTTGAAGGTCAAGCCGCTCATGATCTCGCTGTCGCCCTCGACGAAGCGGAAGCTGCTGTTCGGCAGCTTCACCACGGTGCCATCAGCGGAAACGCCGATGATCCTGCCCCAATGTTCCGCCAACACCTGCGGCTCGGGGCTCTGCATCTCGACCTCGGTCAGCGCCAAAGTCGTGTCCTTGCGGATCGACTTCTGCCAGTCCGGACCGGCCGGCGGGTACGGCCCCAGGATGTCGTCGCTGCCGTCGGTGTGGTTGAACTCGATGAAGGCGGCGCGGCAGTCGCGCGGATGCAGCTGCACCCCATGATACGGCGCGTGCGTGATGACGTTCGCGGTGCGCACGCCCATCGCATTGGCCTTGGCGCCGCGCGCGTCGGGATCCTCGCAGCAGAAGATTGCCATGTAGCCGCCGCGGCCGCCGGTCTTCTCGATGAAGCGGCCGGCCGCCGTCCCCGGCCCCGGCTGGAACGGCGCTACGACTTCCAGGAGGATCGTATCGACCGGCAGCAGCGCGTTCTCGAGGCCGTATTTGGCGACGTTGCCGTCGCGGTAGCAGACGTCGAGGCCCATGATCGCGGAGATATCCGCGATCACAGGCGCGAGCTGCGGCGCCACCAGGCAGATCTGCCGCAGCCGCATGTAATCGGCCATGTGATTGGTCACGGCTTACCGACCCTGGAAGGTGGGCTTGCGCTTCTCGACGAAGGCCTTCGCCGCTTCCTTGTGGTCGGTGGTCTCGCCGGCGCGCGTATGATGGATCGCCTCGCCGTCGAAACAGGCTTCCAGCGTCATGGTCTCGGCATTGTTGATGTTGCGCTTGATGTAGCCGAGCGCCACCGATGGGCCCTGCGCCAGCGAGCGTGCGAGCTCCAGCGCCTCGGCCTCGACATCGGCATCGGGCACCACCTTGGAGACCATGCCGAGGTGGTAGGCCTCCTGCGCCGACAGCACCGGCGACATCATGTAGAGCTCGCGCGCCTTGGCGCTGCCGAGCATCTTGGTGAGGAAATAGGTGCCGCCGTAGTCGCCGGAGAAGCCGACCTTGGCAAAGGCGGTGGTGATCTTGCAGGAGGCGCTGGCGACGCGCAGGTCGCAGGACAGCGCGATCGAGAGCCCGGCGCCGGCCGCCGCACCGTCGAGCTGCGCCACCACCGGCTTCGGCATCGTGTGCAGAATGCGCGAGACTTCCATGCCGCGGCGCAGGTTCGCCATCTTGGCCTCGAACGGCAGCGGCGCGCGGCCTTCCGCCATCGACTTGACGTCGCCACCGACGCAGAAGGTGCCGCCGGCGCCCCTGATCAGCACCGCACGCACCTCGGCATCGTCCTGCGCGCGCCGCGCCGCCTCGACGAGGCCGCGCGTCATGTCGGGATTGAGCGCATTGCGCCGGTCGGGACGGTTCATGGTGATGGTGAGCAGGCCCTTGTCGAGGGATTGGAGAACCATCTGATTGTCGCTCATGGCGTTTTGCCTTTCGTTGTTGTTGGTTGGAAAGTGTCTCTTTCGTCATTGCGAGGAGCAAAGCGACGAAGCAATCCATTCTTCCGTTATGCGGCCCGATGGATTGCTTCGCTTCGCTCGCAATGACGGCATTGCGGCCGTCCTATTTCTTCACCAGCGGGCAGCGCGAGGCTTCCAGCGGCTGGAACGCCTGGTCGCCCGGCACGGTCGCGAGCAGCTTGTAGTCGTCCCAGCGGCCCTTCGATTCCGAGGGCTTCTTGACCTCGAACAGATACATGTCGTGCACCATGCGGCCGTCCTCGCGGATCTTGCCGTTCTTGGCGAACATGTCGTTGATCGGGGTCTCCTTCATCACCTTCATGACGGCGGCCGCATCCGTGGTGCCGGCAGCCTTCACCGCCTTGAGATAGTGCGTCACCGAGGAATAGACGCCGGCCTGCGCCGAGGTCGGCACCCGCTTGACGCGCTCCATGAAACGCTTTGAGAACGCGCGGCTGTCGTCATTGAGGTCCCAGTAAAACGCCTCCGCGAGCAGCAGCCCCTGCGCGGTCTCGAGCCCGACGCTGTCGATGTCGGTCACGAATGCCAGCAGCGGCGAGATCTTCTGGCCGCCCTTGGTGATGCCGAACTCGGCGCCCTGCTTGATCGCGTTGATGGTGTCGCCGCCGGCATTGGCGAGCCCGATCACCTTAGCCTTCGAGGCCTGCGCCTGCAGCAGGAACGACGAGAAGTCCGAGGTGTTGATCGGATGCCGCACGCTGCCGAGCACCTTGCCGCCCGACTTCACCACGATATTGCTGGTGTCCTTTTCCAGATCCTGGCCGAACGCGTAGTCGGCGGTCAGGAAGAACCAGGTGTCGAGGCCGGATTTCACCGCGGCAAGGCCGGTCACATTGGCCTGCGCGAAGGTGTCGAACACGTAGTGCACGGTGTAGGGGCCGCAGGCCTCGTTGGAGAGGCGAATCGAGCCCGGGCCGTTGAAGATGATGATCTTGCCGCGCGCCTTGGCGATCTCGCCGGCGGCGAGCGCCGTTGCTGACGCAGCGACATCGAAGATCATCTCGACGCCCTGGTTGTCGATCATGTCGCGGGCGATATTGGCGGCAAGGTCGGCCTTGTTGAGATGGTCGCCGACCACGATCTCGACCTTGCGGCCGAGCACCGTGCCGCCGAAATCCTCGACCGCCATCTTGGCCGCAGTTTCGCTGCCCGAGCCGGTGATGTCGGCGTAGAGGCTCGACATGTCGAGGATGCCGCCGAGCTTCAGCGGAGGCTTGTCCTGCGCCAGCGACGCATTCGCCGAGATCGCAAACGCACAGGCCAACACGCCGGCCAAAACTCGTCTCATTCAAACCCTCCCCTTGAGATGCGGACCTCATTCCATCAGGTCCGTTTCGAGGGGCGGATCATGCCGCATGGCCCGCAGTGCAGCAAGCCGCAGCGGCAGCAATCTGTTTTCCGCTAAGCGGAATGACGCGTTGCGATCAGAGATGGAAGTCGGCAACGGTCTGGTAGGGCGTTCCCGCCGGCAGGCCGAGGAACAAATACTGCATGCCGTATTGTCCGGCGAACGCCGATGCCGTCGCATCCATGATGACGTGGCCGCCCAGATCCAGATGCAGTTCCGGCCGGGTGATCGCTCCGATCGTGTACGCCGGCGCGATGGTCTCGTTGATGTGCAGCGCATCGAAGGCGGCGGACACGGCCGAAAGCGAGGCCGCGTTGCCGGCCAGATCGACGACATTGGCGCCATTGGCGGCGAAGCCGGTCACCGCCAGCGAGCCGGCGCGATTCGTCGACGACACGATGTGATCGAACACCAGCTTCGACGAATCGCCGAGCAGCGCCGTCGCCGCGGCATCGTAGATCGCGCTGCCGCCATCGTTCAGCGTCAGTGTCGGCGTGCCGCCATTGACGTGAACCGTCTCGTTGAAGCCGACCGTCAGTTGCACCAGCGAGCCCGTTGCCCCGACGCCCCCGGAGGGGGTCGCGGTGATCCCGGTCAGATGCGGCGCTGTCGTGTCGAGGATGAAGGTCAGGCTGGAAGACACACTGACATTGCCGGCGGCATCGACCTCCTGCACCGTCACGGTGTGCACACCGTCTGTCGTGAAGACCGGCGCCACCGCCGAGAAGCTCGACGCGCCGTCGGCCTTGAATCGCAGCGTGTCGGCCGCATCGGAGTTGGTGCAGTCGATCAGCGCATTGTTGGTGATGTGATCGGAAGCCGAGAAACCGGTGTCCTGGTGCAGCGCCACCCGCGGCGCCGCCGGAGGCTTGGTGTCGCCTGAGAAGGTGATGGCGCCGCTTGCCGCACCGGCGTTGCCGGCGACGTCGCTGTAGCTCGCCCCGGCAACCGCCAGATCGGCCGACAGATGGTCGGTGACGTCGGGCGTGAAGATCGCGGTGTAGATATCATGGCCCGATCCGTTGAGGCCGACATGAACCAGGCTGCCCAACAGGCCGCCGTGGACTGTGATGTCGCCGAGCCCGAAGCCCGCGACCGCCTCGGAAAAGGTAAAGGTCATGAGCGCCGCGTCGCCGGCGTGCAGCACGGTATGATCGGCCGCAACCGACACCGTCGGCGAATGCGTGTCGCCACCGATGGTGGCGGTGTTGCTCGCAGCCCCGGCATTGCCGGCATCGTCGGCATAGCTCGAGGCCGTGATCCGGATCGAGCCCAGCAGCACGTCGTTGATATCTGGCGTGAAGAGCGCGGTGTAGACGTCCTGGCCCGACATGTTGAGCCCGACATGGACCAGATTGCTCAGTGCACCGCCGGCGACGACGGTATCGTTGAGCGCAAGGCCCATGACGTGCTCGGAGAAGGTGAAGGTGACAACTGAAGTCTGGCCGGCCAGCACCGTGCTCGGGCTTGCGGCAACCGACACCGTCGGAGCCTTGGTATCGCCGGTGAAATTGACGGTGCCGCTCGCCGCACCGGTGTTGCCGGCAACGTCGGTGTAAGAAGACGCCCGGACCTGCACCGACCCTGCTTCGGCGTTGCTTTCGTCCGGCGTGAAGATTGCGGTGTAGATGTCCTGACCCGACGCGTTGACGCCGACATGGACCAGATTGCCCAGCGCCCCGCCATGCACGGTGACGTCACCGAGCGCGAAGCTCGCAATTTGTTCGGAGAAGGTGAACGTCACCAGCGCCGTCTGGCCGGCCAGCAGCGCGTTACGATCCGCCGCGATCGACACCGTCGGCGCCAGCGTGTCGCCGCCGATCGTGGCGGTATTGCTCGCCGTACCGGCATTGCCGGCGATGTCGCTGTAGCTCGATGCATTGACTTTCACCGAGCCCGCTTCGGTGTCGCTGACATCAGGCGTGAAGGTTGCGGTGTAGACGTCGTGGCCGGCGCCGTTGAGCCCGACATGCACGAGATTGGTCAGCGCGCCGCCATGGACCGTGGTTCCGGCAAGGCTGAAGCCGGAAACGGCCTCCGAGAAGGTGAAGGTCGCGACCGAGACGTCGCCGGCCAGCACCGTGTCCGGATTGAGCGTGACCGAGACCGTCGGCACCTGCGTATCGCCGGTGAAGCTGACCGTGTTGCTGACCGTGCCGGCATTGCCTGCCGTGTCGCTATAGCTGGATGCGTTGACCTTGACCGAGCCGGCCTCGGCGTTGCTGACATCAGGCGTGAAGGTCGCGGTATAGATGTCCTGGCCGGAGCCGTTGACGCCGACATGGACGAGATTACCCAGCACACCGCCGCTGACGCTGACGTCGCCGAGCGCAAAGCCCGCGACGGCCTCGGAGAAGGTGAAGGTCACCACCGCGGTCTGGCCGGCAAGCAGCGCATTGTGGTCGGCCGAAACCGACACTGTCGGCGCCTTGGTATCGCCGGTGAAATCGATCGTATTGCTCGACGCGCCGGAATTGCCGGCGACGTCGGTATAGCTGGACGCGTTGACCTGTACCGAGCCCGCCTCGGTGTTGGTCACGTCGGGTGTGAAACTCGCGGTGTAGACGTCATGGCCGGAGCCATCGACGCCGAGATGGACGAGGTTACCCAGCGTACCACCATGGACGGTGACGTCACCGAGCCCAAAGCCGCTGACGGCCTCGGAGAAGGTGAAGGTGACGACGGCGCTATCGCCGGCAGTCAGCGTGCTGTGTTCGGCTGCGACCTGCACCGTCGGCGCCTTGGTGTCGCCCGTGAAAGTGATCGCGCTGCTTGCCACACCGGCGTTCCCGGCGCTGTCGGTATAGCTCGACGCGTTGACCTGCACCGAACCCGACTCCACGTTGGTCACATCGGGCGTGAAGGTCGCCGTATAGATGTCCTGGTGCGAGGCGTTGAGGCCGACATGCACGAGGTTGCTCAACGCACCGCCGCTCACCGTCGTATCCGCGAGCGCAAAGCCCGTGACCGTCTCGGAGAAGGTGAAGGTGACGGTCGAGGTCTGACCTGCCAGCAGCGAAGTCGGGGTCGCCGCCACGGAGACAGTCGGCGCCGTCGTGTCGACCACGAGGTGCAGGTCTGTGGCCGCATGGGTCACGTCGGCGTCCTGGCCGCCGGGATCCTTGATGGTGCCGCCATTGAGCGAAAGGCTCTGCACCTGCAGATCGGACGCGTTGTCGCCATCCTGCACGGTGTAGCCGAACACCAGCGTGTGCGAGCCGCTGCCGCTGAGATAGGTCGCGGCCTTGCCGTCGTTGAGCAGCAGCTGCGGCGCGCCGGTCACGCTCACCGCGTTGCTGAAATCGACCGTGATGGTGACGACCTTGCCGGTGTTCAGCGTCGTGAGGTGACCGGTGGTATCCGCCGTGACCGAGGCGATGCTCGCCTGCGACCGGATTTCGAGATGCGGCGAGGCCGAGCCGTCGGACGCCAGCATCAGCGAGCCGAACGAGGCGCCCGCCCCAAAACTCAGGTTCAGCGAGGCGAGCGTCGTGCCGCCGCTGCTCTTCACCAGCAACACGCCGTTTGAATAGGACAGCGTTGTCGTTGCGTCATAAACGAGATTGCCGAAGTCGATGGTGTCGCCGCCGGCAAAGCCGGTGATCGACGCGAAAGAGGTGCCCGAGAACGCGGCGGCATCGAGCACGAGCTTCTCGGTAGAGCCGTCGGTGAAAGCGATCGCGCCGGTCCCGACCGCGCCGTTCGCGGCGAGCTCAAGGATGGAGCCCTTGATGACGGTGCCGCCCGAATAGGTGTTGTGTGCCGACAGCACGAGCCGCCCGCCGCCGGTCACCTCGACGTCGCCCGGCGTCGCGCCATCGGAGATGACGCCGCTCTGGGTGACCGTTTCGCCGACCGCGACATTGAAGACGGGATCGCCCGCGACGGTGATGTTGCGGGTCTGCGTGAAGCCGTCGGTGAAGCTGATGCCGGTGCCGTCGCCGAGCTTCAGGATGCTGGTGAGCCCGCCGAGGTTGACGTTGGACGAGATCGACACCCTTGTGCCGGCGCCGCTGACCGTGGTGTTGCCGATATAGGTGTTGTTGCCGCCGAGAATGACGGTGCCACCGCCGCCGATGGCGAGACCGCCGACGCCCGCATTGGCGCCCGTACCGCCATTGCCGCTCTGGTCGGCGATGTCGTTGGTGACAGTCAGCGTCTGGCCGCTGGCCGGCGTGAAGCTGAGATTGTTGTTGCCCTGGATGAAGATGCCGGAGCCGTATGCCGATCCGCTGGCCTGGCCGCCGCCATTGCTGCCGCCCTTGACCGCGTTGAAGCCGGAATCGTTCGACAGCGAGCCGCCCTTGACGGTCAGCGAGCCGCCTTGCTCGACGAAGACGGTGCCGCCAGCGCCGAGGCCGCCACCGCCGCCCGCCGTGCCATCGCCGCCGCCGAAACCGCCGAGCCCGCTGACGCCGCCACCGCCGCCGACGCCACCGCCGGTACCGTGCGCGCGGTTATTGTTGCCGAAGAAGCCACCCGCGCCGCCGCCGCCGCCATTGGCGCCGCCCGTTCCGCCATACCAGTAAAGCATGGTCCCGCCGCCGAACGGGATCAGGTAGCCGTCGACGCCTTTGCCGCCCCCCGCGGCGCCGGGAACGATGCCAGCGACCCCGTTCTGAAATGCGGCGGAGTTCGCACCCTGCGCGTGAAGGCCGATGCCGCCACCGCTGCTGTTGCCGCCCCGGCCGCCCATTCCGCCACCACCGCCGAAACCATCGATGTTGGCGTTGCTCGCGGTACTGCCGGTTCCGCCATTGCCGCCGATCGCGGCACTGTCGTGAAACACGACATTGTCGATCGTGGCGCTGCCGTTCGACGAGACGAACAGCGCGCCGCCGAGCCCGGCGCCACCCCCGCCGCCGCCCTGGATGACGCCGCCGCCTGCGGCCACCGTGTTCTGGATGGTCAGGTTCTCGAGATTGACGTTGCCGGCATAGACGAAGAACCCGCGCTGGGCGTTGAGGCCGTCGATCGTGTAGGCGCCGCCGTGACCATCGCTGCCGTTGATCGTGACGCTCGACCCGCTCAGGAGATTGAGCGCGTACAGCTCCGACGAGAGGCTGAAGTTGGCGGTGATGTTGATGGTGTAGTTGGCATTCGGCGCTGCGTTCTGGCCGCCGGAATCCATCTGCAGGATGGCTGCGTTGAGCTCGGTGACGTTCGAGACATTGAAGACGCGCGTCGACACAAGCTGCACGATCGTGCCGCCATTCGCATCCTGCGAAAGCTGGAAGCGGGCGCCGCCGTCGAGCCCGTTCACCGTCAACGTATCCGTCACCGTGCCGTTCGAGACCGTGACGACGTTGCCGGAAAGACTGACGGTGTTGAGTGCGGTGTTCTGGGTGTTGTAGTGCAGCCCGGTGAGATCGATCTTCTGGCCGGGATTGAAGTTGGAGATGCTGTTGGCGAACGCGTTGCCGGTGAGCGCGGCATCGTCAATCTTCAGCGTGCTGGCGAGTCCTGTCGTGAACGAGATATTGCCGGTGCCGGCTGCGCCGGCCGTGGTCAGCCATACGGTGCCGGAATAGATCGTCGTGCTGCCGTGGGTGTTGGCATGGCCGAGCACGAAGGTGCCGCCGCCGTCGATGCCGAGATTGCCGCCGCCGCTGATCAAGGCGGTGTCGGTGACGGTCACGCCACTTGCGATCTTCAGGAGTGAGCTGCCGCCGACCGAAATCGCGTCGTCCAACGTGCCGCCGGTCGTCAACCCGAGGTGCCCGCCGCTCAGGTTGAGCGTCCCGGTCAACCCTGCGAGCTGGCCGAGTCCGAGCTGCAACGTGCCGGCGCCCGACAGCGTGAACGTGCCGGAGCCGCTGATCGCGCCGGCGTCGGCGATCGTGCCGGAGGATATGTCGAAGGTGCCGCCATTGGCGGTGACCTGAATGTCGTGCGTGAAAGTGTAGCCGCCGGTCGTGGTCAGCATGCCGCCGTTGAGGATCAGCGCGCCGGCCGAACCTCCGATATTGTTGTCCGCGGTGATCGAGAGCGTATTGCCGGCATCGATCTGGGTGCCGCCGACATAGCTGTTGGCGCCGGTCAGCGTCAGCGTGCCGCCGCCCGAGATCTGCAACTTTCCGGTCGTGCCGGTGCCGCTGATTCCCTTCTCGTCCGCGATCGTGTCGGCGATCGTCAGCGTGGTGACGGTCTGCAAGCCCTCGAACACCGTGGAAACGGTGTGCGTCGGCGTGACGACCATCGTGCCCTGGATGAAGATGTCGCCATAGGCCGAGCCGTTGCTCGCGCCATTGGCGCCTGTACCGCCGGTCTCGGTGGCACCCGACAGGGTGCCGCCGATCACGGTCAGCTTGCCGCCTTGCTGAACGAAGATGTCACCACCGGCGCCGAGACCACCGCCACCGCCGCCGGCGAGCGAGCCGCTGCCCGCGCCGAAGCCGCCGGTGCCGGGCGTGCCGTTCGAACCGCCGCCACCGCCACCAAATCCGCCATTGCCGCCGGTATGCGCATAGCCGCTGCCAGTGCCGGATCCTCCACCACCGCCGGCGAACCCACCATTACCGCCGCCATAAATGCCTCCGCCGCCACCGAGACCGGCGGTACAGGCGCCAATGGCGCGAGCAACGGCTCGGCCTATGGCGACATCTTCATCCAGGGCACGATGGTCGTCACGCCGACGCACACCGTTTCCACGGTGTTCGAGGGC
>NZ_VKHP01000232.1 GCF_010811875.1 Bradyrhizobium uaiense | reverse complement strand
TTTTGCAGATCGTTCGTGATCACTTCGATATCCGAATCGTACGCCGCCTGGATGGTCGACTGACCGCCGATATAGGCGGACATCTTTTTGAGGATGAGCGAGGCGTCATCGCCCTGTGCCTGCGCGCTGCCGGCGAGGATGGCTGCGCAGAGGACAACGCCAGGCGCGAAGGCGCGCCGAACGAGAGCAAAATTGATCATCGATGCGATTCCGCTCAGAACCGATAGTTGACGCCGGCACGCACGATATTCAGGTCATCCGTGCTCACTCCGGTGCCGACAACTTTCGTGTAGAGATACTCGGCTTTCAGAGACCAGTTCGGCGTGAGGCCATATTCGACGCCCAGACCAGCCGAGATGCCCGGACGCCAGGACGAGCCCGAACACGGCAGGACGCCAAGCGTGCCGCAGGGCACGCCGGCAATGGTCGATGCATTGGCGCTCGACTTGACGAAGGCTCCGCCGCCGGTGACGTAGAGCAAGACGTTGTTCATGGCGACGCCGACCCGCGCCCTCGCCGTTGCAAGCGCGCTAATGCTCGACGAGGTGTTCAGCGTGACGCCCTGCCCGAGGCCGAAGATCCTGGGTGTTACTACGGACGAGCCGCTGATGTTGGCCCAGTCAATGTCACCTTCCAGACCGAGCACGACATATCCTTGCTGAATCTGCGCGCCCAGTGTGCCGCCGATCATACCGCCGTTGATGTCGAAACTGGCACGATCGAACCTGTTGGAGAAGAGCACCAGCGGGTCCTGGTTACCCCAGCCATACCCAGCGTTGCCGCCGACATAGAACCCCGTCCAGTTATAGACGGCGACGGCTGGAGCCGGCGCTTTGTAAGCGGGCGACGCTGGCAAATCCGCCGCAATCGCATAGCCGCCCATCATTCCCGAAGCTGCGATCGCAACTGCAAACTTACTAATCTTATTCATTACCCCACCAGAGTGATTGAAGAATTTCGTGCAGCATCAAATCGCATCTGGCGCGCGCAACCCGCTATGCAGAATCTGACGTCTGCTCTCAATTTTTCCACCTGTGGCGCAGTTGCCGCAGCCGAAACATCGCGCCATCGATGCTGACCGCAGGCCTACCTTCGCGAGTTGCCGAATATGCAAATTCTGACAGATCCGGAGATCTGGAGCGGCGGTCGGGTGCTCTGGCTTGGTTGAACTTTGCCGAACGCCATCATGGTCAGCAGCGTGCGAAATGCAGCGGCGTCTTCGGCGGATCATCGTCGCCAGCACGGGCAATTCCACTGGCGCAGAAATCAAAACGGAGGACACAGCGGATGCAATGGCGCGCGTTTTGGCGCGCCCAACTTTTGTAGTCGCACGCAAGACGTATTCCTCGAGCTTGGTGGAACGATATCAACAACACGCCCGAACGGTCTATGCAAATTGTGCCAGTGCATAGGCCGCCGCATCGCGGGCGGCTTCTACGGCAGATCTGCCTCGTTGGCGTCCTCCAATGAGGCCGGCTCAACAAATGGCGGCTCGGACACTTCCGCAAGCCAATGATGAATGAGCGTCGAGGGTATTGCCCGTCGCGGTGTGCAGGGATTGATGGTGCCCGCGGTCACGATGTATCCTTGCTCGAATTTCTCGCGCGCAAACCTCTGGGCATCGAGCTTGGTCGGAAAGCTCTCACTCTGTCTCTGCCGTCGTTGCGCCGATGCTTTGCGCACTCTTTTCGGCACCTCAAACGAAACATACCATGTTTTCGACAGGTCAGTTGGCACCGGGTCTTCCGATTTGCTTTCCTGTTGGCTCGCCTATCTCTGCGCGCTCGCTCCCGCCAAGCGCTTTCTGCACGACGAACTGGAGCCGCGTCCCATCCCGTCACGCAAAAAGGCGTGGAGCTTCAATAGACCGGACGCAGCTGCAGGCCGGAAAGGCCGACGGTGACATCAATGGCAATTGATCCCTCTACGGAGACGGGCTGCAACGCAAATGACCGCCCCGAGCCACCAACAAGGACATTGACGCCGGCGCCTAGGCCGAGGCCGATATCGCCTGACGCCCCGACGTATTCGCCGGCGAGAGCTCCGACCTGGGGGCCCGCGGTCGGAGCAAGAACCGCCCAAGCGAATGCGCCTCCTGCCGAAACGCCGATATCGATTCCGACGGTGTTGAGCGCGCCTTCATAGAGTTGAATCGGGAACGGCGGATTTTGAGTAAAGCGACAAGACATCGATTGATGACCAAATATGACAAACCCGACGCTAGGGTCTACCTTGCACGCCAGCATGCCAATCTGGGTCCAAGATGCCTGTTGGGCGCCCGCGGAAGACACAGAGCCAGACCATGCCCCGAAGGCGCAGAGGACAGCCAGAACCTGTGCGCGCATTCGCTTCCCCATCATCTCGCAAAACCTCGTTGATCGCGGGCAGGCGCTAGTCCTGAACCGCCTTCTGCTTCTCGTAGATGAGCATGCGCAGGGCCGACGAGACTATGCAAAATCGGCAGGCCGAACCCGACGTGAGCGAAAAATCGCACCTCGACGGCTGAATAGCGGGCGGCCCATAGCCGAGCCGCTTTGCACATGCGTGCGTCTGCCTGGCGTAAGCGGGAACGACGAGGCTGGACAAACCAGTGGTTGCTCTGCCAAAAATTGCATAGTCGATCCTTGTATGCGCGCGCTGGCCGATTTTTCAATCCGGGCATTTCGCCCCAACTGCGCTTGAGATTCGGGGCGCGCGTACCTGGTTAACGGAGAAAAGGATGCAGATGCTGATCGACACACCGACCGCCGCGCACCTGTCGCAGGTCATTTCGCAGGTGACGGCACCAGCATTTCTCCTTGGCGCAGTTGCAGCTTTCGTTTCGCTTCTGATCGGACGGATGAACCGCGTTGTCGACAGGCTACAGGCACTGCACGCTACAATCGACTTCGACATTTCCCCAACGCACCCCGACATGCCGCACCTCAGGCGCCGGGCCGTGCTTTTGAACAAGGCGATCGTTCTTTCGACGATCAGCGCGATTGTCACGTCGCTCCTGGTGATCCTGGCGTTCGTCTCCGCCTTCTTCCAGTTTCGGCACGAATACGGGGTTGCTCTGCTCTTTGTTATTGCACTGAGCTTCTTCACTCTTTCGCTGGTGGATCTGGTCCGCGAGGCCCGCCTGTCGCTGCATGATCTCAGCCATCACAAACCAAGCCGAAGCCCGCAGCAAAATGCCCCGTTTCAAAATTCAAACGTCTGAGCGCTCCGATCATCCATCATTCCTCGTGATAGCCCAGACCAAGTTGGTAGCTGGATGCCGCCAACATGAGACACGACTGCCCTTTCGGCTTCAAAAAATAGCTTCATTAAGCAGAAGTTGTATGCGATAGGATTTCAACTTACATTTTTTGAAGACGATGTTTCGTTCGAGCGATCTCTCTCAGGCATCCAAGTGTTGCGGAGGTATCCGAAGTGTTTTGGGTTAGAAGGATGAGGATCGAAGATCCGCTGCTTTGTCCGAGTGCCGTTCAAGGAATGGAGACCAACGTATTTCCGATGAAGCGTGGCCAGCTCGATCTGACGATTGAGCAGATTGGTTTGGATCGGCTTTGGATGAGCCACTACAAGGTGAACCTGCCTCAAATCTGTAGATTTGCCGTCCGGCCCGGTCGCAGATCCATCAGCTTTCTGCCGCAGTTGGAGGGCCCCTCGATTCAGCACTGCGGCATGGATGTCGCGCCGGGCGATATCGTTATCGACAAGCTCGACGTGTTGCAGCACCAGCGCGCCGGCACTAATCATCGCTATTGTGGAATGTCGCTCCCCGAGGATGAACTGAGTGCAGCGCTGGCGACCGTCGTTGGAGCTGACTTTCTGGAAAAGCAGCTGGCAACCCGCGTGGTTCGGCCCCGCCCGGAGTTGATGTCGCGCCTGTTGAAGATGCACCAAACCGTCGGCGAGTTAGCCCGTTCGACGCCGGGCGTTCTAGAATCGCGTGAGCTACGTCGCGGATTCGAACAACAAATGTCTTATTTGATGGTTCGATGCCTTGCCGAAGGCGCCGGCGTCGAGATCACAGCTGGCAGGCGGCGTCACGATGCGATTATCGCGCGGCTCGAGGATTATCTGGCAGAAAACTCGGACCGCGCCATCTATCTGACCGAACTCTGCGCTGCGACGAACGTTTCCGAGCGGACGCTGCGATCGGCTTGCGAGGAACATCTCGGCATGGCTCCGATCCGCTATCTCACGATGCGAAGAATGTATCTGGTCCGGCGCGCGCTGCTGCGCGCTGACGCATCCAAGGCCACCGTTACCCATATCGTGACCAATTACGGGTTCTGGGAACTCGGGCGCTTCTCGGTCGCCTACCGCACGCTGTTTGGAGAGTTACCCTCGGAAACACTGCGACGGCCCGCGCAGGATCCCGATGTCCACCTCATTCGACCCACAACGCTGCCAACCGAAGTCTTCGTGGGACGGCTTCACTAGTCGCAGCATTTGCTTTACCCGAGCGTGGAGATCGACCGGCCGATTTGCACCAGCGCAGCTTCGAAATATCCTTCCGCTCTTTGAAGCGCCCTTTTGTCTCATGGCGCAGGAATTGCATAGTCGCCACCTGTCGATTGCCTGATGGTGCCTCATCGACGGGCCCCATGGGCATCAAATGGTCGCAAGAGCCATCCGCCCGTCCGATGGGACGAAGGAATATGGCTGAACGCTCCATTTCAAGGTTTGACGATTCCGGAGCCTGCGAAGCTGGCTTTGGCGATATCGGTGTCAATCTCACGATAACCGGTCCTGGGGATTTCGAAGCGGAGTTGCTGCGGCTGAAACTGGACCATCTCGTCATCATGCGGCTGCGCGAATCGCTGCCGCGCATTGCCAGCATTTCGCTCGCAGCCGACAGAGTCTTTTTGTCCTTTCCAGTTGGCCGGGTGAGCCTGGAATGCGACGGGCTAGCCTTCCAAAGCGACCAGATCGCCTTTCACGGCCCCGGCCAGCGGATGCATCAGCGATCGAACGGCAAATGCCAATGGGGCCTGATATCCTTGCCCATGGAGCAGCTAGCAAAGAGTGGTGCGGCATTGACCGGCGAGCCAATCCTGCCCCCGCGCTCCACCAGACTGCTCCGCCCTTCCCGTGCGGACTTGTCCCGTTTTCAGCTGCTGCTCCAACACGCCTGTCACCTGGCGGCTCCTGCAAACAAACTGATTGAGCAGCCCGAAGTGGCAAGGGCGCTCGAACAGGACACAATTCATGCGGTGATCCATTGCCTCACCGGTGACGGGACGGAGAACAGTTCCAGGACCCGCTCCAACCACGCCGCCTTGATGGCACGCTTCGAAACAGCGCTACACAAATCCGTCGACCGGAAGATTACGTTGCCGGATCTTTGCGCCCAAATCGGCGTGGCCGAACGCACATTGCGGATGTGCTGTCACGAGTTTCTCGGCGTAAGTCCGATGCGATACCTCCTGTTGCGCAGGCTGAACAAGGCCCGCGCCGCGCTACGGCGCGCCGATGCCTCCACTGCGAGCGTCGCCAGCATCGCGCGGGAGCATCAATTCTTCGAGCTCGGACGCTTTGCTGCAACGTACCGTGCAGCTTTCGGAGAAACGCCGCTGACGACGCTTCAGCGCAAGGCTTAGCTGCGCTCGGGACGGCCGCACGTTTTGCCGATTTTGCATAGGCGGCCGGTTTCGGGGTGTCTACGGTCCACGCCGACCAACGTGCCGGAAGCCCCGGCCGATCGCAAGGAGAACGAGATGCGCAACAAGAAAGCCGTGCATATTTGCATGGGATTGCTGGCGGCGACGTTACTGCTCGACACCGGGACTGCGCAGGCTCAGAGCGCGCCCAACGGACAACTGAAGACGATCGGCACGCCCTCGGCCGCACATGCTCAAATTGTGCCATCGCTCATCGTTCTCAATTCGCGCAGCGCAACGTTGCAAGGCGACAGCCTCGTGCTGACCGGCGTCATGCCGAGCTCGATCATATTCGCCGACCGGCCCGTGCGCGCCGCCGGCCATCAGCTCACGGCTGACATCATCGCCGACTGGGGCACGGGCAAGGACAGCTTTACCAGCGATCCTCCGAACGCGACCGTTTCGGTTTTCAATACCAAGGACGGCTCCGTCAAGGATGCCGTGGTTGTCCTGAAAAATCCGAAGCTGGATGGGGACAAGCTCGTCTTCACGGTTCAGACCCTCGAGGGCGATCTAAACGGTGCCGATGGCGGAGCCTCGATCTTCATCGATATCATCGGCCGCCCCTTTACGCCGCTTTCCTTTGCGGGCGTCGCGCGGCGCACCGCATTCCGGGGCGCGATGTACGCTCGGCCCTATTATTGAACGTGTCTGGCGCCGGGCGGCAGCGTAGCTGCCGCCCGTTCCGGTTCGGCCCTTGCAGCCGGCCTCGCCGTGCCGTGGTCGAGTATTCGAAACATGGTTTCTCTCGCGTCGGAAGCGTGGATCACAGACTGGCTATGGAGACCCCCCTTGATCGTCCTTGCGTCCGTCATCCACGTCATTGGTCTCGGAGCGATCGAACTTGGCGTTGAGCAAAGTCTGGAACGCGCGAAGAGAGTTGGCAGACATCTGACGACATTTGTGGCGGTGGTGGGAGCGACCGTGCTGTCGGCCACCGCCTTGCACGCCATGGAGGCAGCTGTCTGGGCCGGAGCCTATCTCTGGCTCGGCGCTCTGCCCGACGAGCGCTCAACGATGCTGTATTCAATTGGCGCGATGACGACCTTGCCATGCAGGCCTCCACCTTTCCGACCGCTGGCAGATGTTGGGGGCGCTCGAAGCTCTCAACGGCATGCTGCTGCTTGGGCTGACCACGGCCTTCCTCTACGCCACCATACGCAACGTTCATGCTGCCGTGTTAGGCACGCCAGCGGCCGCTCTCGAGGACGTCGCAGAAATGCGAACGGTCCATCGGGTTGACCCAACGCGTCAGTCCAGGTCCTGAACGCAAACAGCCGTTTTCCGGGCATCGGCGGACCAGCCGCTGAAACAGCCCGGCGGCTCCCCTCCTAAGGGAAAATCGCAACCGATCGCAGATTTGGAGATGGGAGTGCGCTGAGAACCGGCGGCATCACAGCGCCACGGCGAAGCAATAGCGCACATCTCCATCGGCCGTGGCGCGCGCCCCTCCACGCAGATCCAAAAGCCGCTGGTTTACAGGAGGCGCTTCACACGATCGCCCCGGTTACGTCTCCCGCCAAGACGCACATCTGCACCGTCGCTGAACTTTGCTGTTGGCGACGGTGCAGTAGGATCACGAGGTCATTCGGCCATGCCGGCCCACGCAGGGGCCGGCATCAGTTCAATTTCTCAAGCCCCGACCTTCTTGGCGGGGGGAACCGTCCATGTGCCGTTGATGATCGACGGATCGGTTTCTTGCGGCCAGTACATGCGCAGCATGAGGATGAAATCTCCTTCGGGCGCGGGAAGCCAGTTCGACTCCTTGTCCTTACCAGGGGAGTCCTTCTGGAGGTAGAGGTCGGTTGAGCCGTCCGGATTTTGCTTCAGCTCCTGACGCGCGCTGATCGAGTAGCGATTGAGCGGATTGTTCACAAAGAAGTAGCCGCTGTTGTACATCGTGAGCGACCAGAAGCCCTCCGCCGGGGGCAGATGCCCCTTGGGGAATCGCATGACGTACTTGTTTGCGCCATTGTACTTGCGGCCATCCGCGTCCTTTTGCGAGGTCGGATAGACCGCATCCTGCGGACGATTGGCGCCGAGCCCGATCGCGGTGATAAGGGCCCGCATCAGATAGTCGGTGCCGTAGATGCCGGTTCTCGTTGTGAAGTCAAAGCCGTTCTCGTTCTTGACGGCCTTGTTGACCTTGAACTGGATCATGATCCTGTCGAACGACACCTCCGGCACACGCTTCAGGAAGTCCGCCTTGAGCTTGCTCTCGTCAAAATCCTGTCCGGGGACGATGCCGATGCGGGCAAATTTGGCAAGCTGTGGGGCGTCCGCTTCGTTTGGCGGATTGGTTTTCATGAGCTCGCAGAGCAGCTTGAAATACGACACCGTGTCCATGCGATTGACCTGTTCGCGGACAGCCGTCTTCATGTCGATCGAGGGATCGACCTTGCCCGCAGGTGGCGTGTACGGCTTGCCATATGCGCTGAGCGGAACGAGCTTGCACTCGTCCTGCAGCTTGTGGACGGCGGCGTAGTCCTCTGGCGTGCCGGTGCAATAGATGCGGCCAAGCAGCCACACGATGTTGGTCTGCGACTTGTACTCCTTCACGCCCTCCGGCAGTGTGCCTTTCCAGCCAGGTCCGGTGATCGCGTAGGTCTGTGCTCCGGTGCCGGTGGTACGCTTGCCCGGCACTTGGAACACCGTAGTCCAGCCGTCCAGCATCGGCATCAGGAAATAGCGCCCCTTCATGTCCGGGATGCTGAGGACCCACGGTTCTTTCCCGACATCGAAAAAGGAAGTCGTGTAGAGCGTGTCCGCGTTCGGTGCCGTGACGTCCTTGAATGAGGCATCCGGATATTGGCGCATCTTGATGATCTGCCCCATCGGCGCTTTGGTTTCCGCGGGTTCGGCGACGTTGGTGAGAACCCGGCGGGTCATCTCCATCGTCACCAGCGGATAGCCGAAAACGTAGGCGTCGCTCGCGAGCCAAAAATCCTCGAGGCCCTCCCTCATGCCAAAGAAGGAATCCTGCGCAAGGGCTGATCGTGTTGCAGCCGCACCTGCCAGCAGGCCCATGCCTCCCAGCGCAAGATTACGACGAGTGATCTCCATTTTGTTCTCCTGATACCTGATTGAAACAACTTCAAACGATTGGCGAGTGGTGACGATACAACTTCCAGTATCCTACCGCAAAAACTCGTGCTTCATCGGCGCCCACGAGCTCCGGGTCGATCGCCTTTGCATCGAATGCCTCCCGTGCCATGTTGAGCGAGCTGGCATACGAGCCACTCCTCGTCACCTTACCAGCTTACGGAGAACTTGGCGGCCCGCTATGCAAATTCGGCAAGCGCGAGCTATGGTCGCGGACCAATGGACGCAGGATCGGTTTCGGTGCGATCGCGAGGGACTTTTCCCGGCACGCGGCCAACGGCCCCTCACCCTTTTGCCGAAACTGCATAGCCGATCGGGAGAAAATTGGCGCTTATAACTTCTTCCATTGCGCGTTCGCCCCGACGCCTGGGGGGAGCGAAGGCGCGCTTGGCCGGTTCGCGAGGAAACCATTCAATGAAGGCATTCAATGCAGATTTATACCCCGTCAGCCGCGCACCTGTCGCAGGTCACTTCGCGGGTGACCGTGCGCGGGGCGCGCCTCTCGCTGCATGAGCGCACACATCATAAGCAAAGCCAAAGTCGGCTCGCGGCGTCGAATGGAGCTTGATATCCCGGTCACACTGAAGCGTCACCAGCGCTCGAACAGCACCTTGCCGTGATCCCTCGCCCGACGGAACGGAATACAAATCAGGGACAAGACACGTCTGTGTCAGAGAGGCGCCGTTGATCACGCTTCATCGCTAGGCTTAGCTTTAGTCGGAGAATTACTCGATGACCGCCATCAAACTACCGGCCTGGCTTCGTATCATGATGGTGAGCGGCGCATTGCTGCTGGCAACTGGTACGGGGCTGTCCGCCTATTTCTGGTACACTCGACCGGTTACGTTGACCGTCGCGGTTGGATCGTTTGATGGTGAAGCCGATAAGGTCTTGTCGGCCATCTCCAGTCGCCTGACCGCCACGTCAGCGCCAGTGAGACTCCGGGTTGTCAGCGAATCGAGCGCCCTCGAGGCCGCCAATGCCTTTTCATCCGGCAAGGTCGACCTCGCGGTCGTCCGCGGCGATGTTGGTGACTTGTCGCGAGCACAGGCAGTCCTCGTGCTCACACATGCGGTCGCGCTGATTGCAGCACCTCCCGGCTCGCCGCTGAGCGACGTGGCGAGCCTGAAAGGCCGTCGCGTTGGCGTGGTCGGCGGAGAGATCAACAGGGCCGTCGTTAACGCACTGCGCCAGCAATACGATCTCGACCGCGCAAACGTGAAATTCAAGGATGTCTCGTTGCCTGAGGCGCGCCAAGTAGTCGACTCAAGGAGCGTCGACGCGCTTCTGCTCGTCACTCCCCTGACTCAAAAATACCTATCGCTCGCGCGCAGCCTCTTTCCGCAAACCCCAAAATCCAAACCGGTTCTCATTCCCATTGAATCGGCCGACGCGATTGTGGAAAGTCATCGTGCCTACCAAAGTTTCGACGTGCCGAAAGGCACGCTCAGAGGTTCGCCGGCAGTCCCGGATGATGACCTGACGACGCTACGCGTGTCTTTCTACCTGGTCGCGCAGAAGAAGCTTAATGCCGACACCATAGCCGATCTGACAAGATCGCTTCTCGCCGCGCGCCGGGACCTCATCGGCGAATTGCCGATCCTGGCCCAGGTCACCGCTCCTGATACGGATCCTGACGCCTTCCTGCCAGTCCACGCCGGTGCAGCGGAATATTTCAACGGCACCCAAGAAAGCTTCTTGGACGAGTGGAGCAATGCGATCTACCTGACTCCGATGATCCTTGGCGGACTGGCTTCGATCATCGCCGCAGCGTGGAGGTTTATCGGCTTGCGCACATCGAAACCTGATGAATCGGCGCTCGATGCGCTCTTTGCACTCGCTCGCCGGGTTCGCAAGGCCCAGCACGAGGATGAATTATCCAACATTGAGGGCCGGATCGACGACATCTTGACCGACCAGCAGTTCAAGATTGCAAGCGGAGACGAAGATGCCACCGATATGGCGACATTGAACGTTGCTGCGAACAGGGTCGAAAGCCTGATCCATGCCCGCCGGGCCACGCTGAAGCCGTCGTAAACTATAATCGGACGTTGCCCACTTCTACCGTGGCCAGAAACCGCAACGTGGGGGCACGGAAGCGCCGAAACGCTAAAGGCTTTTGCCGGCGCGGCTATCTTAGGATTCGCGGGCCGGCGGCGTTCGCAGATGTGTACCGAAGTGGCGCTCCCTAGGGGAAGGCTGTCATTCGGCTTGCAATATTGGCTCTGACTCACTTTTGATGCAGTTTTGGGAACGTCTGGCGCATTGATTGCGAGGAGAATCAGCGCCATGCAGCAGGCACTCCAGCGCTCCAGTCTGGTGCCGAGTGGGTTTGTTGTAGAGAGTGCGTACTTCGAAGGTGATAAGGCCGTATTGCGGTTCGGGCGTCGGGATGCGTTGGTCTGTTCCCATCTTGCGGAACGGTTTCCCGACGCGTCCACAGCCGGTACCGGCGCCGTGTAACCGATCTTCCCCTTTCGGGGCGGATCGTACAGCTTCTGGTCATTGCTCGTCGCTTCCGTTGCGACGCCGTCCTATGCGGGCGCCAAATCTTCACCGAGCGCTTCGCCGAAGGGGTACTGGCACCATCGGCGCGACGCACAGCAAGGCTGGATTCTATCGTCCATCACCTCGGTCTGGCGCTTGGCGGCCGCCCGGCAGCAGGCTTCGCAAAACGGCTGATGCTGCCGGTGAGTAAGGACACGCTCCTTCGCGTAGTTCGGCGCCCGTCCGCCGGCTGATCGGCTCAGGATTATCGGCATTGATGATTGGGCCTGGCGGCGCAATCATCGATACGCCAGCATCGTCTGCAACTTAGAACGGCGCCGGGTAGTCACTCTGCTCCCGGATCGGGAGCCGGCAACTGCCCAAGCCTGGCTCGCTGCTCATCCCACGATCGCGATCGTTGCCCGTGACCGCGGCGGAGGATATGGCGAAGCGACAGCAAAAGCCTTGCCGCACGCGATACAGGTCGCAGATCGCTGGCATCTGATGGAGAACGCCAGTCGCGCCTTCCTCGATGCCGTTCGCAAATCGATGCGCCAGATACGCACAGTGATCGGTGCGACGACGATTGATCCCAAGCTGCTAACAGCCGCAGAGCGGATCCAGTATGAGGGTTATCTGCACCGCGAGGAGACCAATGCGGCTATCCTGGCTCTGTCGAAGAACGGCATACCCATCAAGCAGATCGTGCGCCAGACTGGTCACAGCAGGAAGCTGGTACGACAGGTGATCCGGGGCGAAAGAAACGATGTCTTCCGGACCCGGCAAAGTTCGTTGGACTTGCATTTGCCATGGCTCGACGATCAGTGGGCATCCGGCTGCCGCAACGGAGCTGAACTTTGGCGCCGGTTAACGGGGCGCGGCTTCCGAGGCTCGCTCCGCGTCATCAGCGAGTAGGCGACCCGCAGGCGACGGGCCGAAAAAGCCGACGCACAAAATCTTGCGCAGATCCCGTCAGCCAGAACAATTGCGCGCCTCATGACAATCGGGCGGGGCCCCAAGAATAAAACATCAATAATATCAATTACTTAAAGGACTAGTTCGATTCCTACTTTTCCGGAAGGTTCTTCTTGGTGCATTGAAAATGCACGCAAAAGTCCGCGGCAGCCATCCGTTCTGTCGGTATTTTTGTCGGTATCGCAAATCCAAACCTTCGGAACGAATTTCGTCATTGCCGAACGAACGAATTGAGCAGGCGGGCCGCCGTCGCGCCGGCGTCCGCGATGGCCTTAGCGCTCCCCGCATCCAGGCGTTGTACAGAATGATCGGCCGTCCCTTGACGTGAAGCTCAGCGAACACTTTCGCCTTCTCGATCTGGCTCATGTTGGAGATCCTTTTTGATGGTGGTTTATCGGATCACGAACGAGGGTGCATCGGAGCGCTCGGCGTTTCTGTTGGGAAGATGATCCCGCCGCGATCACGCAATGGGCGATCTCGGCGACGAGCAGCGCGACGAAGAGAACCATGCTGATCAATGGCGCCTTTAGCGGCTGTTTCGATTTCCGGACGCGGATGCGTGCGTTTGACAGCGGCGATCTCCTCTCGCTGTGAGCTCGATTTCTTTTGATTATACCTGACATCAACACTGCGGTGGTGGACGTTTAGTCCACTTAACCAGTACCGCTGCCGACGATGCGTATGCCGCACGACACCGTCAATTTTGAAGGCGGCGTCGAAGTGTGACACATCGATTGCATTTAGCATCAACGGCTTTTCGATAAGCGCGTTCACTACAATCGCCATCGAGGACGGCAAGTGAAGCATTCCTTTTTGGAATGGAAAATATACATGCCGGCTATTGGAAAAGCTCGTCCCATCTTGCGATTAAAGGTTACGGCAGTCACACGCTTCATTGACAGGCCAGATGCAACTTAAGCCTGGGTTCTGGGACGTCTCCGCGCTGACGAGGACGTGCCATGCTCCTGAAGTGCCGTATCTGGTCCACCGATTTTTTGCAGCATGTTGGTGAACGATTGCTCGTCAGCTCGCCGCTCACTCCCAAATACGCGCAGGAGACACCGATGGCTTTTACCCTAGAGATCAACGGCAAACACCATGAGGTCGATGTTGACGGCGATGCTCCGCTTCTGTGGGTACTGCGCGATGTGCTTGGAATGACCGGGACCAAGTTTGGTTGCGGCCAAGCGCTTTGCGGCGCCTGCACCGTGCATGTCGACGGCCAGGCGGTGCGCTCTTGCCAGACAACGATCGACAGCCTTGGCGCCAGCCCAGTCACCACGATCGAGGCGATCGGCCACACGCCGGAGGGCGCGGCCTTGCAGAAGGCGTGGCTGGAGCTTGAGGTGGTGCAGTGCGGCTATTGCCAGTGCGGCCAGATCATGTCGGCGGCGGCACTCCTGAAGGACGCGCCAAAGCCGACGGATGACGACATCGATGCTGCTATGTCGGGGAACGTCTGCCGATGCGGCACTTATCAGCGTATCCGCGCTGCGATCAAGCATGCTGCGGGAGTTTGAGATCATGGATAAGCTTACCTTGGCAGAGCGGATGTCCGATGAAACAGCGATGTCGCGGCGCGCCTTTCTACAGGGCACAGGTTTGCTGCTTGGCTTTGCCATGACCGGTGCGAGCGCGGAGCCGGTCTTTGCGGCATCAGCTTCGCAAGTAGTCGAACACGAGGTCACGGGTACTTTCGCGCCGAATGGATTTATTCGGATCGATCCAACCGGCGCAGTGATCCTGGTCATGCCGATGGTCGAGATGGGACAGGGAGTTTACACGTCGCTCACGATGCTTTTGGCTGAAGAACTGGAAGTAAGGCTTGACCAGATTCAGGTTCAGCATGCGCCACCAAATCACGCGCTTTACGCCAACTCTATCATAGGCATTCAAAATACAGGTGGGTCCGCCTCCATTCGCGCCTTCTGGACACCGCTGCGTCAGGCGGGGGCGGTGGGTCGTAATCTGCTGATTGCAGCGGCCGCAAAACGCTGGAATGTTGATCCAGCGACTTGCCGCGCCAGGGATGGCGTCGTGTTCGATTCGACGGGCTCCAAGCATCTGAGCTATGGTGAACTTGCGGACGCCGCGGCGAAATTACCCGTGCCACCTGCGGCTAACGTCAAATTGAAGGATCCGAAGGATTTCCACCTGATCGGCACGCGCGCCAAGCGCGTCGATTCAGCAATGAAAGTCGACGGACGCGCGCTCTTCGGCATCGATACACGACTGCCGGGCATGAAGGTTGCGGCGGTTGCGATTTCGCCCGTGCTGGGTGGCAAAGCCAGGACGATAGTCGAGAAGGCCGCGCTCGCAGTGAGGGGCGTCCGGCAGGTGGTCAATGTCGATGAAGCTGTCGCCGTGGTAGCGGATCACATGGCTGCAGCAAAGAAGGGCCTCGAGGCCGCTGCCATCACGTGGGACGATGGCCCGAACAGCAAGGTCAGCAGCGCCGACATCGTCAAGCAACTGGCGCAGCAATCCCACAAGCCGGGCGCTGTTGCCCGTAACGTCGGTGATGCGGGGAAGGCACTTACGGAGGCGGCGCAACGGGTTGACGCCGTCTATCAGGTACCTTTCCTGGCCCATGCGGCGATGGAGCCGTTCATCTATTGGCCTTCCTGATGTTCTTCGGAGCGTTCGTGCTCGCTGAAAAAGCCGGTATCGTAGCGCGCCTGCTTGGCCTGTTAATGGCGATCATCGTTC
>NZ_VKHP01000231.1 GCF_010811875.1 Bradyrhizobium uaiense | reverse complement strand
GGCCTCGGCCAGCAGCGCGCGGGCATCGTCAGAGGTGCTGACGACGGCGGAATAGGCGAGTTCGGTGGACCAGCCTTGCTTGGCGGTTCGGTACACGACGGCGCCGTCCCAGGTGCGGTTGGCGGTCACCACCGAGGGGCCCGTGATCCTGATTTTCTTCTGTTCGAGCGGAGAGGTCATTCGGCAGCTTTCAGCAGTTCGGAGAACATCTGGTTGGAGAAGAGTTGGGTGACGTTGGATCGGCTCCACGGCGCGGAATGCGCGACGACGTCGCCAATGATGAGGACGACGGGACCGCCATCGACCTGTTTGACGAGCTCAGGCAGCCGCGCCAGCGTGCCGACCGCGGCCTTGGCATCCGGCCGCGTCACGCGCGCGAACACGCCGACCGGCGTCTCAGGAGAGCGGCCCGCGGCCAGCATGCCCTCGCGGATCGCGGGCGCCGCGGTCATGCCCATGTAGACGACGACGGTCATCTTCTTGTCTGTGAGCACCGACCAGTCGACGACCTCGGCATCGCGCGCCTTGTGCGCGGTGAGGAAGGTGATGCGCAGCGCCTCGTGCCGGAAGGTCAACGGCACTTCGAATTGTGCGGCCGCGCCAAGACCGGCGGAGACGCCCGGAATAATGGAGTAGGCGACGCCGGCGTCGCGCAGCGCTTCGATCTCCTCGCCGCCGCGGCCGAAGATGAAGGGATCGCCACCCTTGAGCCGCACCGCGCGCTGGCCCGCCAGCCCGGCCTCGATCATCAGGCGGTTGATCGCATCCTGGCCGATGCCGGGCTTGCCGACGCGGCGGCCGACCGGGATTCGCGCGGCATCGCGCCGGATGCGGTCGAGAATTTCAGGTGACACCAGTTCGTCATAGAACACAACGTCGGCGTCCTGCAGCGCGCGCAGCGCCTTCACCGTGAGCAGATCAGGATCGCCGGGACCGGCGCCGACCAGCGTCACATGGCCAATAGCTTTGCCTTCCGTATCGGCGCCGGCGAAGGCGGCGGGATCGCTGATCGCGTTCAACGCCCGCTCCGCCTCGTCGTTGCGGCCGGCCAGCACCTGCGCGCCGATCGGGCCATCGACGATGCGCTCCCAGAAGCGGCGACGCAGCGGAAACTCTTCGATGCGCGCATGCATCGATTTGCGGAAGCGACCGATGAAGCCGGCGAGATCGCCGATCCGCGCCGGCAGCACCGCCTCGATCTTCTCACGAATGCGCCGCGCCACCACCGGCGACGTGCCGCCGGTGCCGACCGCGACCACGACATCGCCGCGATCGACGATCGCCGGCATGATGAAGGTGGAATGCACGAGGTCGTCCATCACGTTGACCGGCAAGCCAATCGCCTTGGCGCGCACCGACATCGCTACTCCAATGTCGCCTGCGCCGGCGCAGAGCACGGCGATGACATCGGAGAGATCGGCCGCGAGCGGATCGCCGTCGGCACGCTCGATGCGCGCGGCGTCCTCGGCTGCGATGCCGGCGAGCTCATGATCGCCGTCGGTCGCGTACCAGCGCACTGCGGCGCCGGCGGCTGCGAGCAGCCGCAGCTTGGCGCGCACAAGCTCGCCCGCTCCAACGAGCAGCACCTTGCCGCTTTGCAGATCCAGAAACACCGGCAGATATCGCATCAGACACTCGCTTCCCCAATTTGGGGGTTGACTGAAATTATTTTCTATTTATCTCTCGATCAAGCCCAGCAAAGAGAAAATTATTTCTTCTCTATTGCAGCGCAACTTTAGAATTTTCAACTCCACAGGCCAAGGCCAAGAGATGCATCTTCTCGACAATGAATCCGCCGCTGCCGGAACGCGTTCCGCAGCCCTTGGTAAAGCATCTTCCGTGCCGGGAATTTCGGCCCATCAGGTCCCCCCGACCATGGATCACCTCGACGAGCTCGAGGCCCAGAGCATCTACATCCTGCGCGAGGCGTTCGCCCGGCTGAAGAAGCTCGCGCTGCTGTGGTCGCTCGGCAAGGATTCCAACGTGATGATCTGGCTGGCGCGCAAGGCGTTCTTCGGCCGCGTCCCGTTCCCGGCGTTGCATGTCGATACGGGTAAGAAGTTTCCGGAGATGTATGCGTTCCGCGATCGCTTCGGAAAGGAGTGGGATCTCGACCTGCGCGTCGAGCCGTGCCCGCCGATCGACGCCGTCGACCCCACTCTGCCGCCGGCTGCGCGTTCCGCCGCGCGCAAGACGGAGGGGCTCAAATGGGCGCTCAACAAATACGGCTTTGACGGATTGATCGCCGGCATCCGCCGCGACGAAGAGGCAACGCGCGCCAAGGAGCGCGTGTTCTCGCCGCGCGGCACCGAAGGCGGATGGGACGTCCGCGACCAGCCGCCGGAGTTCTGGGACCAGTTCAACGCTTCTCCGCCGCAGGGCGCGCATCTGCGCATCCATCCGATCCTGCATTGGACCGAGGCCGACATCTGGGCCTACACCAAGCGCGAGAACATTCCGATCATCCCGCTCTACCTCGCCAAGGACGGCAAGCGCTACCGCTCGCTGGGGGATCAGGACATCACCAACCCCGTCGCCTCGACCGCATCCAACATCGACGAGATCCTCGCCGAACTCGACGCCACCAAGATCCCGGAGCGCGCCGGTCGTGCGCTCGACCACGAGACCGAGGATGCGTTCGAGCGGCTGCGTGTCGCTGGCTATCTCTGATCATCCCTCACAGCAACTCTTGGCTTCCCACTTCGTGCGAGCGTTCCGATGAACATGATCCTTCCCACTGCCTCGATCTCGGCAACGCCCAACGGCACGACGCGACCGCAGGTGCGCATCGTCATCGTCGGCCATGTCGACCACGGCAAGTCGACGCTGGTCGGGCGCCTGTTGCATGAGACCGGCAGCCTGCCGGACGGCAAGCTGGAGATGCTGAAGGCGGTCAGCGCGCGGCGCGGCATGCCGTTCGAATGGTCGTTCCTGCTCGACGCACTCCAGACGGAGCGCGACCAGGGCATCACCATCGACACCACCCAGATCCGCTTCCGCACCCGCTCGCGCGACGTCGTGCTGATCGACGCGCCCGGCCACGCAGAGTTTTTGCGCAACATGATCACCGGCGCCTCGCAGGCCGACGGCGCGGTGCTGATCATCGACGCGCTCGAAGGCGTGCGCGACCAGACCCGCCGTCACGGCTATCTGCTGCATTTGCTCGGCGTGAAGCAGGTCGCGATCGTCGTCAACAAGATGGACCGCGTCGATTTCAGCGCCGATCGTTTCAAGGAGATCAGCGACGAGATTTCGGCGCATCTGATCGGCCTCGGCGTGACGCCGACGGCGGTGATCCCGATCTCGGCGCGTGACGGCGACGGCGTCGCCGAGCGCACGGCGCGGATCGACTGGTACAAGGGCGCGACCGTGGTCGAGGCGCTCGATGCGCTGGAGCCGGCGCGCCCGCTGGTGGAACTGCCGCTGCGGCTGCCAGTGCAGGCGATCTACAAGTTCGACGACCGCCGCATCGTCGCAGGCCGCATCGAGTCCGGCAGCCTGAAGGCCGGCGACGAGATCGTCATCATGCCGACCGGCAAGATCGCGAAGATCAAGACCGTCGAGAGCTGGCCGGTGACGCCGCTGCACGGACCGCATGGCGCGGGACGCTCGGTCGGCATCACGCTCGACCGCGAGCTGTTCCTCGAGCGCGGCGACATCATCGGACATGGCGGGCAGAGCCCGCGCGACACCCGCCGCATCCGCGCCCGGATCTTCTGGCTGCACGACAAGCCGCTGACCAAGGGCGAGCAGATCCTGATCCGGCTCGGCACCAAGGAAAGCCGCGCCACCGTGGTCGCGATCGAAAAGGCGGTCGATCCCGGCGCGCTGTCCAACGAAGAGAACACCGCGATCGCGCGCAACCATGTCGGCGAGATCGACATCTCGCTGGCGCAGCCGGTTGCGACCGATCCCTACACCGACAATCCGCGCACCGGCCGCCTGGTGATCGAGGTCAACGGCCGCATCGCCGGCGGCGGTCTCGTGCTGTCGGTCGACGCCGGCCGGCCTGCGGTGCCGGTCGATATCGTGCCGGTGGAGTCAGCCCTGCGGCCGGACGAGCGCTCGGCGCGCTACCACCACAATGGCGCGGTGATCTGGCTGACCGGCCTGCCCGGCTCCGGCAAGTCGACCTTGGCGCGGGCGCTGGAGCGGCGCCTGTTCGGCAATGGCGGCTCGCCGATCCTGCTCGACGGCGACACTTTCCGCGCCGGGCTGAACAGCGATCTCGGCTTCTCGCCGCAGGATCGCGCTGAAAACATCCGCCGCCTCGCCGAGGTCGCGACCCATCTGGCGCGTAACGGCCATATCGCCATCGTCGCCGCGGTGTCGCCGTCGGCGACCGACCGCGCGGCAGCACGCCGTATCGCCGACAGCGCGTTCCGCGAAATCTATGTCGCGACCCCGGCCGAGGTCTGCGAGACCCGCGATCCCAAGGGCCACTATGCCAAGGCGCGCTCCGGCGGACTGCCGTCCTTCACCGGCATTACCAACGACTACCAGCCGCCGACCGGCAACGAGCTGACCATCGACACTTCGAACCGCTCGGTCACTGAAGCCACCGACGAGATCGAGCGGATGCTGGCCACGACCGGCATCCTGTTCGACGAGCTGACCGACCTCGCGGCGAATATCTGATCTCGCTCACCTGTCATCGCCCGGCTCGACCGGGCGATCCAGTATTCCAGAGACAGCTGTTATTAAGCCGATGGGCCGCGGCGTGCTGGATGCCCCGCTTGAAGCGGGGCATGACGGCGGTGCCAAAACCGGTTCGGTTGACGCCTATTCCGCCGCGCGTTGGCTTCCAGACCCGTGCCGCACCATTCCCGGCGATCGCCCGGTGACACGCTTGAACGCGCGGCTGAAGGCCGCCTGTGACGCATAGCCCAACCGTTGAGCGATGATGTCGATCGGCTGGCGTTCATGCTCGATCCACTGTGTCGCGAGGCGCATGCGGAGCTCGGCAAGATAGCGCAGGGGCGATTGCCCGGTCATCGACTGGAAGCGTTCGGCGAACAGCGACCGCGAGCAACCTGCCTCCGCGGCCAATTCGGCCACCGTCCAGTTGCGGCCGGGCGCGCGGTGCAGCGCGCCGATGGCGCGGCCGAGACGCGGATCACGCAGCGCTTCGAACCAACCGACGGCGTTGTCGCTACCGCATTCGACCCAGCCTCGCACGATCGACGCGGCGAGCACATCGGCGAGCCGCGCGGTGACGCCGACGGAGCCGGCCCGCGGCGTGCAGGTCTCCCGCTCCATCGCCTTCAGCATCGGTTCGATTTCCGGCTGGCGCACAAGCAACGTGTCTGCTCGCATCACCTCCGGCATCAGGGCAATGAGCGGACGCATGCCGCCAAGATCGAAATTCATGCAGGCGCTGAAGACCAGAACCGACTCGTCCTGCGGGCATCCCGCAGGACAGGCCGACGTCACATCGACATTGCCGCAGAGCGTCTCGGTCTCGAAACGGTCGACGTCACAACTCGGCTCGTCCGGAGCGGAGACGAGATCATGGGCGCCGCCGCGCGGCAGGAAAATCGCGTCACCGCATCCAAGCGAAAGCGGCGTCGCATCGGCGTAGCGCAGCAGCGCCGTGCCATGGGCGACGAAGTGGAATTGCGCGCGTCCGTATGGCGTTTCAAAGCGCAAACCGAACGGCGCCTTGGTCTGGAGCCGACGGTAGTGAACGCCCTCAAGCCTCATGCCGAGCAACAATTCGCTCACCAGATCGACGGCGGCGTCCCTCGGACCAGCGGCAGGTGATTTGGACGATCGATCAAACATTGGAGTGTTTATGGCATAGATTGTCCAAAACCTCCAGCCTATGTCTGCGGCAACGCAGCATAAATGGAAGTTTTGGTCGATGGATCAAGAAATGGACCCTGCTCTGGCGCACACCGATGTGGTTGCGCTGGTGCCGCGCGACGTCGCGCTAAAGTCGCTCCCATCGGAAGAGCCTGCCTGGGGCGCGGTCGTCGCAATGATGCTGGGCGTCACCGCGCTTCTGACGGCGGAGTTCCTGCCGTCCGGTTTGCTGACGCCGATGGCGAGGGACCTCGGTGTGAGTCCGGGCCTGGCCGGTCAGGCGGTGACGGCGACCTCGCTGGCCGGCCTGATCGGCGCATTGTTCACACCGAGACTGACACGCAGCTTCAACCGAAAACCGGTGCTGCTGAGCTTTTCAATCCTGCTGGTGATCTCCAATCTGCTGGTGGCGCTGGCGCCGAACATCACGTTCCTGCTGGCAGCGCGCATCGTGCTTGGCCTCGCCATCGGCGGCTTCTGGGCGATGGCGGCAGCGACGACGATCAGGCTGGTGCCGCCGGCCCTCGTGCCGCGAGCCCTATCGATCGTGATGAGCGGCATTCCCGCCGCCATGATCATTGCCGTTCCGCTCGGCAGCTATCTGAGCGAAGTGGCGAGCTGGCGGTCCGTGTTCCTGCTGGCGACGGCGCTGGGCGCAGCCGTGTTCGTGATCCAGGCGCTGGCCTTGCCGCGTTTGGCCCCAAAGGGAGAAGCCGGGCTCGGCACCCTGATCGACATCCTGACGCGGCCCGGTATCGGCGCCGGCATCCTGGCGGCGACGTTGGTCTTCACCGGACACTTCGGCTATTTCGGCTACATCCGTCCATTCCTTGAAAGCGTGACCGGGCTTGGCGCCGCCGGCGTGGCGGCGACGTTGCTTGCTTTCGGTGTTGCCAACTACATCGGCTCCTTCGCGAGCGGAGTGATGGCTGAGCGCAGACTCAAGCTCACGCTGATCGCGATGCCCTTGGCGATCAGCGTGATCGGTCTGTTGCTCTCGCTCCTTGGACAAGACGTCATCCCCGCCCTGGTGCTGGTCGCGCTCTGGGGATTCGCCTTCAGCGGTGTGCCGGTTGCGACGACGACCTGGATCACCCGCATGGTGCCCGATGAAACCGAGAGCGGGACCGGATTGACCGTGGCCTCGATCTTCCTCGGCATCACCATGGGCGCGGCCGGCGGCGGGCTTGTGCTCGATTTGATGGGCGCTGCGGCGGTGTTTGTGGCCGGCGCTGTCCCCTTGGTGCTCGCCGCCTTGCTGATCGCCACCAAGGTGCGGACCAGGATGCCCTGACCTCCCCGCGTGAAGGTACAGGCAGGGGCCTTCTCAGAGCCGTGGCTTTAGGGCTAAAAGGGCCGTGAACGCGGCCCTTTGGCGCGTTTTTTGCTGATTTCTTTCGAAAACAGCGCCTAAACGCCCCATTTTTTGAGAAAGCCCATCATGACTCGTGTCGATGCCCATGGATTGAAGATCGCCCCTGTCCTGTTCGATTTCATCGCCAAGGAGGCGACGCCGAAAACCGGGATCGCGCCCGACGCGTTCTGGGCAGGACTTGCCGCCATCATCCAGAAGCTCGGCCCAAAGAACCGCGAGCTGCGGGCCGCAGATCTTGCCGATCTCCTCGTCGACATTTGCGGTCTCGACCTTGTGGGTCGCGGGCTCCGGCAGCAGGTAGCCGATGTCCTTCAGGAACGCGGTGTAGGCGTTGATGTCGAACGCCTTGCCCTTGTTGGCGCGATGCCAGTCGTCGATCTTGGCCTGCAGCGCGTCGCGGACCGCGAGCAGCTCGCGGTTCTTTGGGCCGAGCTTCTGGATGATGGCGGCAAGTCCTGCCCAGAACGCGTCGGGCGCGATCCCGGTTTTCGGCGTCGCCTCCTTGGCGATGAAATCGAACAGGACAGGGGCGATCTTCAATCCATGGGCATCGACACGAGTCATGATGGGCTTTCTCAAAAAATGGGGCGTTTAGGCGCTGTTTTCGAAAGAAATCAGCAAAAAACGCGCCAAAGGGCCGCGTTCACGGCCCTTTTAGCCCTAAAGCCACGGCTCTGAGAAGGCCCCTGCCTGTACCTTCACGCGGGGAGGTCAGGGCATCCTGGTCCGCACCTTGGTGGCGATCAGCAAGGCGGCGAGCACCAAGGGGACAGCGCCGGCCACAAACACCGCCGCAGCGCCCATCAAATCGAGCACAAGCCCGCCGCCGGCCGCGCCCATGGTGATGCCGAGGAAGATCGAGGCCACGGTCAATCCGGTCCCGCTCTCGGTTTCATCGGGCACCATGCGGGTGATCCAGGTCGTCGTCGCAACCGGCACACCGCTGAAGGCGAATCCCCAGAGCGCGACCAGCACCAGGGCGGGGATGACGTCTTGTCCAAGGAGCGAGAGCAACAGACCGATCACGCTGATCGCCAAGGGCATCGCGATCAGCGTGAGCTTGAGTCTGCGCTCAGCCATCACTCCGCTCGCGAAGGAGCCGATGTAGTTGGCAACACCGAAAGCAAGCAACGTCGCCGCCACGCCGGCGGCGCCAAGCCCGGTCACGCTTTCAAGGAATGGACGGATGTAGCCGAAATAGCCGAAGTGTCCGGTGAAGACCAACGTCGCCGCCAGGATGCCGGCGCCGATACCGGGCCGCGTCAGGATGTCGATCAGGGTGCCGAGCCCGGCTTCTCCCTTTGGGGCCAAACGCGGCAAGGCCAGCGCCTGGATCACGAACACGGCTGCGCCCAGCGCCGTCGCCAGCAGGAACACGGACCGCCAGCTCGCCACTTCGCTCAGATAGCTGCCGAGCGGAACGGCAATGATCATGGCGGCGGGAATGCCGCTCATCACGATCGATAGGGCTCGCGGCACGAGGGCCGGCGGCACCAGCCTGATCGTCGTCGCTGCCGCCATCGCCCAGAAGCCGCCGATGGCGAGGCCAAGCACGATGCGCGCTGCCAGCAGGAACGTGATGTTCGGCGCCAGCGCCACCAGCAGATTGGAGATCACCAGCAGGATTGAAAAGCTCAGCAGCACCGGTTTTCGGTTGAAGCTGCGTGTCAGTCTCGGTGTGAACAATGCGCCGATCAGGCCGGCCAGCGAGGTCGCCGTCACCGCCTGACCGGCCAGGCCCGGACTCACACCGAGGTCCCTCGCCATCGGCGTCAGCAAACCGGACGGCAGGAACTCCGCCGTCAGAAGCGCGGTGACGCCCAGCATCATTGCGACGACCGCGCCCCAGGCAGGCTCTTCCGATGGGAGCGACTTTAGCGCGACGTCGCGCGGCACCAGCGCAACCACATCGGTGTGCGCCAGAGCAGGGTCCATTTCTTGATCCATCGACCAAAACTTCCATTTATGCTGCGTTGCCGCAGACATAGGCTGGAGGTTTTGGACAATCTATGCCATAAACACTCCAATGTTTGATCGATCGTCCAAATCACCTGCCGCTGGTCCGAGGGACGCCGCCGTCGATCTGGTGAGCGAATTGTTGCTCGGCATGAGGCTTGAGGGCGTTCACTACCGTCGGCTCCAGACCAAGGCGCCGTTCGGTTTGCGCTTTGAAACGCCATACGGACGCGCGCAATTCCACTTCGTCGCCCATGGCACGGCGCTGCTGCGCTACGCCGATGCGACGCCGCTTTCGCTTGGATGCGGTGACGCGATTTTCCTGCCGCGCGGCGGCGCCCATGATCTCGTCTCCGCTCCGGACGAGCCGAGTTGTGACGTCGACCGTTTCGAGACCGAGACGCTCTGCGGCAATGTCGATGTGACGTCGGCCTGTCCTGCGGGATGCCCGCAGGACGAGTCGGTTCTGGTCTTCAGCGCCTGCATGAATTTCGATCTTGGCGGCATGCGTCCGCTCATTGCCCTGATGCCGGAGGTGATGCGAGCAGACACGTTGCTTGTGCGCCAGCCGGAAATCGAACCGATGCTGAAGGCGATGGAGCGGGAGACCTGCACGCCGCGGGCCGGCTCCGTCGGCGTCACCGCGCGGCTCGCCGATGTGCTCGCCGCGTCGATCGTGCGAGGCTGGGTCGAATGCGGTAGCGACAACGCCGTCGGTTGGTTCGAAGCGCTGCGTGATCCGCGTCTCGGCCGCGCCATCGGCGCGCTGCACCGCGCGCCCGGCCGCAACTGGACGGTGGCCGAATTGGCCGCGGAGGCAGGTTGCTCGCGGTCGCTGTTCGCCGAACGCTTCCAGTCGATGACCGGGCAATCGCCCCTGCGCTATCTTGCCGAGCTCCGCATGCGCCTCGCGACACAGTGGATCGAGCATGAACGCCAGCCGATCGACATCATCGCTCAACGGTTGGGCTATGCGTCACAGGCGGCCTTCAGCCGCGCGTTCAAGCGTGTCACCGGGCGATCGCCGGGAATGGTGCGGCACGGGTCTGGAAGCCAACGCGCGGCGGAATAGGCGTCAACCGAACCGGTTTTGGCACCGCCGTCATGCCCCGCTTCAAGCGGGGCATCCAGCACGCCGCGGCCCATCGGCTTAATAACAGCTGTCTCTGGAATACTGGATCGCCCGGTCGAGCCGGGCGATGACAGGTGAGCGAGATCAGATATTCGCCGCGAGGTCGGTCAGCTCGTCGAACAGGATGCCGGTCGTGGCCAGCATCCGCTCGATCTCGTCGGTGGCTTCAGTGACCGAGCGGTTCGAAGTGTCGATGGTCAGCTCGTTGCCGGTCGGCGGCTGGTAGTCGTTGGTAATGCCGGTGAAGGACGGCAGTCCGCCGGAGCGCGCCTTGGCATAGTGGCCCTTGGGATCGCGGGTCTCGCAGACCTCGGCCGGGGTCGCGACATAGATTTCGCGGAACGCGCTGTCGGCGATACGGCGTGCTGCCGCGCGGTCGGTCGCCGACGGCGACACCGCGGCGACGATGGCGATATGGCCGTTACGCGCCAGATGGGTCGCGACCTCGGCGAGGCGGCGGATGTTTTCAGCGCGATCCTGCGGCGAGAAGCCGAGATCGCTGTTCAGCCCGGCGCGGAAAGTGTCGCCGTCGAGCAGGATCGGCGAGCCGCCATTGCCGAACAGGCGCCGCTCCAGCGCCCGCGCCAAGGTCGACTTGCCGGAGCCGGGCAGGCCGGTCAGCCAGATCACCGCGCCATTGTGGTGGTAGCGCGCCGAGCGCTCGTCCGGCCGCAGGGCTGACTCCACCGGCACGATATCGACCGGCACCGCAGGCCGGCCGGCGTCGACCGACAGCACGAGACCGCCGCCGGCGATGCGGCCGTTGACCTCGATCACCAGGCGGCCGGTGCGCGGATTGTCGGTGTAGGGATCGGTCGCAACCGGCTGCGCCAGCGAGATGTCGATCTCGCCGACATGGTTGCGCGCGATCGCGGTGTTCTCTTCGTTGGACAGCGCGCCGGGATCGACCGCCTTTTCGATCGCGACCACGGTGGCGCGGCTTTCCTTGGTGCCGAGCCGGATCAGGATCTGCTCGCCCTTGGTCAGCGGCTTGTCGTGCAGCCAGAAGATCCGGGCGCGGATGCGGCGGGTGTCGCGCGGGCTCTGCCCGCCATGTCCGATGATGTCGCCGCGCTCGAGGAACAGCTCGCGGTCGAGCGTGATGCCGACCGAGCGTCCCGCGCCATGCGGTCCGTGCAGCGGCGTCACCGGCCAGCTCTCGACGGTCTTGATCTTCGCGATCTTGCCGGTCGGCATGATGACGATCTCGTCGCCGGCCTTCAGGCTGCCGGACTCGATGCGGCCTGCGACGATGCGGCGGTCGTCGAACTTGTAGATCGCCTGCACTGGCAGCCGCAGCGGCAGTTCCACCAGCGGGCGCGCCGGCTCCAGCGCATCGAGCGCCTCGACCACGGTCGCGCCCTTGTACCAGTCGATCCGCGCCGTGCGCTCGGCGACGCCGTCGCCGTCACGCGCCGAGATCGGGATCACCGCCGTCGGCGTCACGCCGAGGCCGATCAGATGCGCCGAAATCTCGTCGCTGATCTCCTTGAAACGATCGGCGCTGAAATCGACGCGGTCCATCTTGTTGACGACGATCGCGACCTGCTTCACGCCGAGCAAATGCAGCAGATAGCCGTGACGGCGGGTCTGGTCGCGCACGCCTTCGAGCGCGTCGATGATCAGCACCGCGCCGTCGGCCTGCGAGGCGCCGGTGATCATGTTGCGCAAAAACTCTGCGTGGCCGGGCGCGTCGATCAGCACGACGTCGCGCGAGCGGGTGCGGAAGCGGATCTGGGTGGTGTCGATGGTGATGCCCTGGTCGCGCTCCGTCTGGAGTGCGTCGAGCAGGAACGACCATTCGAACGGCATGCCGCGCCGCGCGCTGACCGCCTTCAGCATCTCCAGCTTGCCGTCCGGCAGGCTGCCGGTCTCATGCAACAGGCGCCCGACCAGCGTCGACTTGCCGTGGTCGACATGGCCGACGATGACGATGCGCACCTGCGGTCGCGTCGTGCCGTTGGGCGTTGCCGAGATCGAGGCAGTGGGAAGGATCATGTTCATCGGAACGCTCGCACGAAGTGGGAAGCCAAGAGTTGCTGTGAGGGATGATCAGAGATAGCCAGCGACACGCAGCCGCTCGAACGCATCCTCGGTCTCGTGGTCGAGCGCACGACCGGCGCGCTCCGGGATCTTGGTGGCGTCGAGTTCGGCGAGGATCTCGTCGATGTTGGATGCGGTCGAGGCGACGGGGTTGGTGATGTCCTGATCCCCCAGCGAGCGGTAGCGCTTGCCGTCCTTGGCGAGGTAGAGCGGGATGATCGGAATGTTCTCGCGCTTGGTGTAGGCCCAGATGTCGGCCTCGGTCCAATGCAGGATCGGATGGATGCGCAGATGCGCGCCCTGCGGCGGAGAAGCGTTGAACTGGTCCCAGAACTCCGGCGGCTGGTCGCGGACGTCCCATCCGCCTTCGGTGCCGCGCGGCGAGAACACGCGCTCCTTGGCGCGCGTTGCCTCTTCGTCGCGGCGGATGCCGGCGATCAATCCGTCAAAGCCGTATTTGTTGAGCGCCCATTTGAGCCCCTCCGTCTTGCGCGCGGCGGAACGCGCAGCCGGCGGCAGAGTGGGGTCGACGGCGTCGATCGGCGGGCACGGCTCGACGCGCAGGTCGAGATCCCACTCCTTTCCGAAGCGATCGCGGAACGCATACATCTCCGGAAACTTCTTACCCGTATCGACATGCAACGCCGGGAACGGGACGCGGCCGAAGAACGCCTTGCGCGCCAGCCAGATCATCACGTTGGAATCCTTGCCGAGCGACCACAGCAGCGCGAGCTTCTTCAGCCGGGCGAACGCCTCGCGCAGGATGTAGATGCTCTGGGCCTCGAGCTCGTCGAGGTGATCCATGGTCGGGGGGACCTGATGGGCCGAAATTCCCGGCACGGAAGATGCTTTACCAAGGGCTGCGGAACGCGTTCCGGCAGCGGCGGATTCATTGTCGAGAAGATGCATCTCTTGGCCTTGGCCTGTGGAGTTGAAAATTCTAAAGTTGCGCTGCAATAGAGAAGAAATAATTTTCTCTTTGCTGGGCTTGATCGAGAGATAAATAGAAAATAATTTCAGTCAACCCCCAAATTGGGGAAGCGAGTGTCTGATGCGATATCTGCCGGTGTTTCTGGATCTGCAAAGCGGCAAGGTGCTGCTCGTTGGAGCGGGCGAGCTTGTGCGCGCCAAGCTGCGGCTGCTCGCAGCCGCCGGCGCCGCAGTGCGCTGGTACGCGACCGACGGCGATCATGAGCTCGCCGGCATCGCAGCCGAGGACGCCGCGCGCATCGAGCGTGCCGACGGCGATCCGCTCGCGGCCGATCTCTCCGATGTCATCGCCGTGCTCTGCGCCGGCGCAGGCGACATTGGAGTAGCGATGTCGGTGCGCGCCAAGGCGATTGGCTTGCCGGTCAACGTGATGGACGACCTCGTGCATTCCACCTTCATCATGCCGGCGATCGTCGATCGCGGCGATGTCGTGGTCGCGGTCGGCACCGGCGGCACGTCGCCGGTGGTGGCGCGGCGCATTCGTGAGAAGATCGAGGCGGTGCTGCCGGCGCGGATCGGCGATCTCGCCGGCTTCATCGGTCGCTTCCGCAAATCGATGCATGCGCGCATCGAAGAGTTTCCGCTGCGTCGCCGCTTCTGGGAGCGCATCGTCGATGGCCCGATCGGCGCGCAGGTGCTGGCCGGCCGCAACGACGAGGCGGAGCGGGCGTTGAACGCGATCAGCGATCCCGCCGCCTTCGCCGGCGCCGATACGGAAGGCAAAGCTATTGGCCATGTGACGCTGGTCGGCGCCGGTCCCGGCGATCCTGATCTGCTCACGGTGAAGGCGCTGCGCGCGCTGCAGGACGCCGACGTTGTGTTCTATGACGAACTGGTGTCACCTGAAATTCTCGACCGCATCCGGCGCGATGCCGCGCGAATCCCGGTCGGCCGCCGCGTCGGCAAGCCCGGCATCGGCCAGGATGCGATCAACCGCCTGATGATCGAGGCCGGGCTGGCGGGCCAGCGCGCGGTGCGGCTCAAGGGTGGCGATCCCTTCATCTTCGGCCGCGGCGGCGAGGAGATCGAAGCGCTGCGCGACGCCGGCGTCGCCTACTCCATTATTCCGGGCGTCTCCGCCGGTCTTGGCGCGGCCGCACAATTCGAAGTGCCGTTGACCTTCCGGCACGAGGCGCTGCGCATCACCTTCCTCACCGCGCACAAGGCGCGCGATGCCGAGGTCGTCGACTGGTCGGTGCTCACAGACAAGAAGATGACCGTCGTCGTCTACATGGGCATGACCGCGGCGCCCGCGATCCGCGAGGGCATGCTGGCCGCGGGCCGCTCTCCTGAGACGCCGGTCGGCGTGTTCGCGCGCGTGACGCGGCCGGATGCCAAGGCCGCGGTCGGCACGCTGGCGCGGCTGCCTGAGCTCGTCAAACAGGTCGATGGCGGTCCCGTCGTCCTCATCATTGGCGACGTCGTCGCGCATTCCGCGCCGTGGAGCCGATCCAACGTCACCCAACTCTTCTCCAACCAGATGTTCTCCGAACTGCTGAAAGCTGCCGAATGACCTCTCCGCTCGAACAGAAGAAAATCAGGATCACGGGCCCCTCGGTGGTGACCGCCAACCGCACCTGGGACGGCGCCGTCGTGTACCGAACCGCCAAGCAAGGCTGGTCCACCGAACTCGCCTATTCCGCCGTCGTCAGCACCTCTGACGATGCCCGCGCGCTGCTGGCCGAGGCC
>NZ_VKHP01000022.1 GCF_010811875.1 Bradyrhizobium uaiense | reverse complement strand
ACTGCATCGCGGCCGTCGATCCCGCAAAGTCAGCTTCAGCGACCACCTCGGGCGGGCATTCCGGATGCGCCAGCACGGTGATGTCAGGGTAGTTTTCGCGCAGCTGGCGCACGTCATCGGCGGTGAACAGCTCGTGCACCTCGCAATGGCCCTTCCAGGCGATGATCTTCTTGCTGGTTTGCTTGGCGATGTTCTGCGCCAGATATTCATCCGGCAGCATGATGACGCGCTCGGCGTCGAGCGATTCCACCACCTTGAGCGCATTGCCCGAGGTGCAGCAGATATCGGACTCCGCCTTCACCGCCGTCGACGTGTTGACGTAGGCGACCACAGGCGCGTCCGGATAGCGTGCCCGCATCAGCCGCACGTCTTCAGCCGTAATGGAATCCGCCAGCGAGCAGCCGGCCTTCGTGTCGGGGATCAGCACGGTCTTGGCCGGATTGAGCAGCTTCGCCGTCTCGGCCATGAAGTGCACGCCCGCGAGCACGATGATTTCGGCGTCGACCTTGGTCGCTTCGCGCGCAAGCAAGAGACTGTCGCCGACGATATCGGCGACGCCATGAAAGATCTCCGGCGTCTGGTAATTGTGTGCCAGCACCACCGCGTTGCGACGGCGCTTCAGCGCGAGGATCGCATCGACGTCCTCGGCGAAAGTGGCCCATTCGAACGGCGGGATGACGCGTTTGACGCGCTCATAGAGCGGCGCGGTGCGGGTGAGAACATCGGTATCGAGTAAGGCCATTTATACTCTCCTTGAGCATAAGATGGCTTATACTTATCCTGAGCATAAGGCGTGTCAAGTGCGCGAAAGCGGCAGCTTGGTGCCGGCGACGGCCCGTTCGGCCAGCACGGCATGGCGGAAGCGGAACAGCTTGGCCGGCCGTCCGACGGTATCGGCGGCCATTGCGCCAGTCTCTTCAACGAGTTCCTGCTGCTCGATGAGCCGGCGGAAGTTCTGCTTGTGGACCAGCCGGCCTGCGAGCGCTTCAACACTGCGTTGCAGTTGCAGCAGGGTGAACTCGGCCGGCATCAATTCGAATACCACCGGACGGTATTTGATCTTGGCACGCAGCCGCGCAATCCCGGTCGCGAGGATGCGGCGATGATCCGCCGTCATCGGCTTGCCCGGCACGACAGGCGCCTCGCGGCCATGCGCGCGGCCGGCTTCCGGGATCAGTGACGCCTCCCACAGCAGCTCGTAGCGCTGCAACACCAGTTCTTCGTTCCAGTCGCGATCGTCGAGACCAAAGGTGATCGCGCAGCGCTGCCAGCGCTCGCGCTGCAGCGTTGGCGACGACGCAGCCTTTGCCCACGCCTTCAGCTGCGGCGCGATGATCTTGGCGAGGCAAGCCGGTGCGCCGGCGCGATGATCCTCCCACGGGAAATAGTCGTACCAGCCGGACCAATGCGCCTCAAAACCTTCGCCGACCTTGTCCTCGCGGGTCAGGCCGAGATAGCTGATCGAGACGCTGTGCGGCCCCTTGGCGTCGCCGGAGCGGCCGCGGTCGGCAAAGGTGTAGAGCTGCTCGACGTAGCCGAGCGGGTGGCCGGTCTGCGCCTCGACCCAGGCCCGAAGCGCGGTCTGCAGTGAGCGGTGGGTGAACTCGAACGGACCGCTCGGCAACGCGGAGCCGCCGGCGATGGTCATGATCTTCGGCGTGCCGTCGGTGACGGCGACCAGCACCGCGACGAGGTCGGCGGTGACCGCGTTCCCGGAAACCGGTGCGCTGCTTTTTTTCTGCGGCGATCTGGCCACGCGCTCGTCCCGGGCTAGCAGTAGCCGTAGACGCCGCAGGCGTAGGGCAGGCGGTCCCAGTAGGTCACATAGGCGCCGCCGTAATAGGGGCCGAAATAGTTGTACGAATGCCAGTTGCCGTAATAGCCAGGCAGTGACGATGATCCGGGCAGCAGCGGTTCACCCGGCACGTACGGGATGTACGGCTCGGTGTTCAGCGGGATCACCGCGGGCTCGACGACCACGAGCTGGCGTCCGCGCCGCACGTAGGTCGGCTGCGTGATGGTGGTGCGATAGGCGTAGTGCCGGCGCGGCAGGCCAGCCGGTAACTGGCGCGCGGCCTTGACGGTTGGGCTCTTGGCGACGACAGGGCCGTCGGCGGCGTCAGCAGGCGGAATCGCAAACAGCGCGATCGCGAGCGGCAATATCCAGCGCAGCATCCTTGGTCTCCCGAATCATCCGGAGCCTATCACTGCCACTTTATGCCGGATTGAGCGTTAACGAGAGACCCGTCGGTATTAAGCGTTAACGAGGCCGTCGGGCGAATGCCGGAGCGATGCCGTGCATCGCCCCGGAACCACGGCATGATCCGGAAAAGTGCGAAGCGGTTTTTCCGAAAAGATCATGCTTAAACAAGAATCTAAAGCGCGATGACTGTTCACCGCGCTTTGGACGGGATCAGGCGCGCAGGGCCTGGTCGAGGTCGGCGATCAGGTCTTCCTTGTCCTCGATGCCGATCGAGAGCCGCACCACCTCGGGCGCCGCGCCGGACTTCACCTTGGCGGCGTCGTCGAGCTGGCTGTGGGTGGTGGACGCCGGGTGGATCACCAGCGAGCGGGTGTCGCCGACATTGGCGAGATGCGAGAACAGCTTCAGGTTCGACACCAGATTGACGCCGGCGTCATAGCCGCCCTTGAGGCTGAAGGTGAACACCGCGCCGGCGCCCTTCGGCGCATACTTGCGCAGCAGGGCGTTGTATTTGTCGCCGGGCAGGCCGGCGTAGTTCACCGCAGACACGGCGGGGTGGGTGGAGAGGAATTCCGCCACCGCCTTGGCGTTGTCGCAGTGCTTCTGCATGCGCAGCGGCAGCGTCTCGATGCCGGTCAGGATCATGAAGGCGTTGAACGGCGACAGCGCCGGACCGAGGTCGCGCAGGCCGAGCACGCGGCAGGCGATCGCGAAGGCGAAATTGCCAAAGGTCTCCTGGATCCGGATGCCGTGATATTCGGGGCGCGGCTCGCTCAGCATCGGATATTTGTTGTCCTTCGACCAGTCGAAGGTACCGGCGTCGACGATGATGCCGCCGAGCGAGTTGCCGTGTCCGCCGAGGAACTTGGTCAGGGAGTGCACGACGATGTCGGCACCGTGGTCGATCGGCTTGATCAGATAGGGCGAAGCGAGCGTGTTGTCGACGATCAGCGGCACGCCGGCTTTGCGCGCGACCGCAGCGATCGCCTCGATGTCGGTGATGCTGCCGGCGGGGTTGGCGATCGATTCGATGAAGATCGCCTTGGTGTGCGGCGTCACCGCGCGCTCGAAGCTTTCGATCTCGTCAGGATCGGCCCAGGCCACGTTCCAGCCGAACGCCTTGAAGGCGTGGGTGAACTGGTTGATCGATCCGCCATAGAGTTTTCGCGCGGCGATGATCTCGTCGCCGGGCCGGAGCAGTTGCTGCAACACCACCAGCTGCGCGGCGTGGCCGGAGGCGACCGCGAGCGCCGCGGTGCCGCCCTCGAGCGCTGCGACGCGCTCCTCGAGTACGGCGTTGGTCGGGTTGCCGATGCGGGTATAGATGTTGCCGAATGCCTGCAGGCCGAACAGCGAGGCCGCGTGGTCGGCGTCGTTGAAGACGAATGACGTGGTCTGGTAGATCGGCGTCGCCCGCGCGCCGGTGGTGGGATCAGGCTGTGCGCCGGCGTGCACGGCGAGGGTGGAAAATCCCGGAAGGCGATCGGTCATTCTTTGCGTCCTGTTGTGGCCTGGTCGAAATGCGCGGCATGCTGATGGTGGCGGCGACCGCCGTCAAGCGAGTTCGGGACGCCGCCATTTCCTGGAAAGGCATCCTACGCCATACCGGATCAGTGAAAGTATTATTCCGCCGCGACGTCAGGTCGTCTCGGTCTTGTTTTTCGCCGCGCGGTCGGATGCCGCAGTCTGGCCGCCGCCGAAACTCGTGCGGTTGAGTGACAGCCGCATGCCCTGCGTCGGGATCGGTGCACGCTTGGAGCTCAGCGTGCGCGAGTTGACGCCCATCCAGGAGATCTCCGACGACAGCCGGCCATACTCGATCTTCGGGCAGCGGTTCATCACAACCTTCAGCCCCGCGGCCTCGGCCTTCTCGGCCGCGGCATCGTCGCGCGCACCGAGCTGCATCCAGATCACCTTCGGCAGCGGCGACAATTTCAGCGCCTCCTCGACGACAGGCATGATGTGGCTCGAGTTGCGGAAGATGTCGATCATGTCGATCGGACGATCGATGTCCGCAAGCGACGCGACGAACGGCTTCCCCATCAGCGCCTTGCCGACATGGCCGGGGTTGACCGGGATCATGTCGTAGCCGCGCTGCGCCAGGTATTTGAATGCGAAATAGCTCGGCCGCACATTGACCGGCGAGGCGCCAACCATCGCGATCGATTTGACGTTGTTCAGGATGCTGCGGATGTAGTTGTCGTCGTAGGCGTCGTGATTCATGTTGGTCTTATTTGCCTTATCGGTCTTACTTATCTTGCCACTTCGGATCGCGCTTCTCGATGAAGGCGCCGATGCCTTCCTCGGCGTCGCGCGCCATCATGTTCTCGGTCATCACCTCGGCGGCGAAACGATAAGCGTCCGCAAGGCTCATCTCGGCCTGACGATAGAACGCCTCCTTGCCGAGCCTGACCGTGTAGGCCGATTTCAGCGCGACCTTCTCGGCCAGGGCGATCGCGGCGTCACGTTCGGTGCCTGCGGACACCACGCGGTTGACGAGACCGATGCTCTGCGCGGTCGCTGCGGAGACCGGCTCACCGGTCAGCAGCATTTCCATCGCCTGCTTGCGCGGCACGTTGCGCGACAGCGCCACCATCGGTGTCGAGCAGAACAACCCGATATCGACGCCCGGCGTCGCAAATGCCGCGGCCTCGGAGGCGATCGCAAGGTCGCAGCTTGCGACGAGTTGGCAGCCGGCCGCGGTCGCGATGCCCTGGACGGATGCGACAACAGGCTTCGGCAGATGCACGATGGCCTGCATCATCGCGCTGCACGCGTTCATGATCTCAGCGAAATAGGCGCGGCCGCGGTCGGCGCCGGTGCGGCGCGCGGTAAGCTCCTTGAGGTCGTGGCCGGCACAGAAGGCCGGGCCATTGGCGGCGAGCACCACGGCGCGGATGCTCTTGTCACCGCCTATATCGATCAGCGCAGCATGCAACGCCCCGATCAGGCCTTCGGAGAGGCTGTTCCGCGCCGCGGGGCGGTTGAGCGTCAGTAACGCGATACTGCCGACGGTCTCGCGCAGCAGGATCGGCTGACGTTGCGGCGCTTCCGCGCGGGCGGCTTGGGCGGACATGGTGAAATTCCACTTTGGTCTCTGTGACAACTTAATGTAACAGGCAGACTGAAGCGAGGGCAGGGACCGCATGGCGATTGCGAAAATGAGCGTGGCTGACCTGGAGGAGTTCCTGCGCAAGGAGTTTCCGCAGGCATTCACCCACGATGACATCAGGATCGAAAGCGCCGACGGCGAGACGGCCCTGCTGCGCCAGCGCTTCAGCGAGCGGATGCTGCGGCCGGGCGGCACGGTGTCCGGGCCGACCCTGATGGGGCTGGCAGATTTCGCGATGTATGTGGTGCTGCTGTCGGCGATCGGGCCGATCGGCCTTGCCGTCACCACCAACCTCAACATCAATTTCCTGCGCAAGGGCCAGCCGGGCCAGGACGTGCTCGCGGTCGCCAAGCTGCTCAAGCTCGGCAAGCGGCTCGCGGTCGGCGAGGTGAACCTGCTGTCCGGCACCTCGCCCGATCCAATCGCCCATGTCACGGCGACCTATTCCATTCCGAATCAATAGTCTTTTTCGCGGTATTATTGCACCATATTTTTAAGCCATTGTTTTTGCTTATGTAATTATTGCGTATCGACGTTGACGTGCGGTCGGGGCTTCTCTAGAAAGCCACGCAGTTCGGCGCATACGGCGCCGATTTCTTTTTCACGGATTTCACACATGAGCACGTTCTCGGCCAAGCCCGCCGAAGTGACGAAGAAGTGGGTTGTGATCGACGCCAAGGGTCTGGTCGTCGGTCGTCTCGCCACGCTCGTCGCGATGCGCCTGCGCGGCAAACACCTGCCCACCTATACCCCGCATGTCGATTGCGGCGACAACGTCATCATCGTCAACGCCGCGCATGTGGTGCTGACCGGTCGCAAGCGCGACCAGAAGGTCTACTACAAGCACACCGGCTTCATCGGTGGCATCAAGGAGCGCACCGCGAAGCAGATCCTCGAGGGTCGCTTCCCCGAGCGCGTCGTCGAGAAGGCGATCGAGCGCATGATCCCGCGCGGTCCGCTCGGCCGCATGCAGATGGGCAATCTGCGCGTCTATCCGGGTGCCGAGCATCCGCACGAGGCCCAGAGCCCCGAGAAGGTCGATATCGCTTCCCTGAATCGCAAGAACACGAGGGCCGCATAATGTCCGATACGTTGCAGTCCCTCGACCAGCTCTCGCAGGTCAAGCCGGCCGCTCCCGACGCGCCGAAGTACGTCAAGAAGGTCGACAAGTTCAATCGCGCGTACGCCACCGGCAAGCGCAAGGACGCGGTCGCCCGCGTCTGGGTCAAGCCCGGCTCGGGCAAGATCTCGGTCAACACCCGCGAGTTCGAAGTCTACTTCGCCCGCCCGGTGCTGCGCATGATGATCCAGCAGCCGCTGGTCGCTGCCGCCCGTAACGGCCAGTACGACGTGATCTGCACCGTCGCCGGCGGTGGTCTGTCCGGCCAGGCCGGTGCTGTCAGGCACGGCATCTCGAAGGCGCTGACCAACTTCGAGCCCGAGCTGCGCGGCGTCCTCAAGAAGGGCGGCTTCCTGACCCGCGACTCCCGCACGGTCGAACGCAAGAAGTACGGCAAGGCCAAGGCCCGCAAGTCCTTCCAGTTCTCGAAGCGCTAATTCGAGTCCTAAAATTCGCGGCAATTGTCGCGTGCATCGAGTTGCAGAGGGCGCCGCGAGGCGCCCTTTTTGCTGTGCCCAAATCGGGCGTGCTTCGACGCGAATTAGCGCAGTTTTTCATGAAAACTTGCGTGTGCGAGCAAACGAAATTGGAACTCGGGCCTTCTAGCTTGCGGTCTCGCACTGGCGCTGCATCACCGTATTAATTGCGCCTGCGAACGTTGCATCACACCGGGCTGGGGTGACTCTATGTCGTTCGATCCATCGACGCTTTATTTGTTCGCCACCATGGTCGCGGGCATGCTCGGCGCCATGCTCTGGTTGTTCGGCAGGCAGGAGAACATTCCCGCGCTGAAATGGTGGGGCACGGCCTATTTGCTCGGCGCGACCTCGGTCGCGCTCTGGACGGTCGGCAGCTCGACGCTCGATCCCATGGTCTTGCTGGGCCTCAATGCGTTCGGCTTCGCCGCCTGCGGCATGGTCTGGAATGCCTCGCGGATCTTCCACGGCCGCAAGGCCAACCTGCTGGGCCTTGTGCTCGGCCCGGTCGCGTGGATCGGCGCCATGACGACGGTGGCGGATCCGGCGATGCGGCTGACCATCGGCGCCGGGATCGTCGCGATCTATGCCGCGCTGACCGCCTCTGAACTCTGGAGCGAGCGCCGCCGTGCGATGCAACGGCGCTGGATTGCGATCGCCATCCCGGTTGCTCATGGCTGTGTCCTGATGCTGCCGATCCTGGTCGGCGACCTGCTGCGACTGAACGGCCAGAATTTCATCAGCACCTTCTGGGTCACGCTGTTCTCGATCGAACTCGTGCTATACGCGATCGGCACGGTGTTCGTGATCTTCATGATGGTGTCGGACCGCGCCGTGGCCGTGCACAAGACCGCTGCGTCGATCGATCCGTTGTGCGGCATGCTCAATCGCCGCGGCTTCTCCGAGGCCTGCGCGCGCGTGATCGAACGCGAGGCCAATGGCGGCCGGCCTGTCACCGTGATGATCTTCGACATCGATCACTTCAAGTCGATCAACGACCGGTTCGGCCATCCCGCGGGTGACGAGATCCTGAAACTGTTCTCCGCCGTGGTGGTCAACAATCTCAGGATCAGCGATCTGTCGGGCCGGATCGGCGGCGAGGAATTCGCGGCGCTGCTGCCGTGCTCGCTGGAGGAGGGCGTGCTGGTCGCCGAGCGGGTGCGTGAGGCCTTCGAGAACAGCAACATCACTTGCGAAGACGGCGCGGTCGACACCACGGTCAGCATCGGCGTCGCCGGTGGGCCTGCCGGGACCGAGCTCGAGGTGCTGCTGGCCTCGGCCGACACCGCGCTCTACCAGGCCAAGCGCGGCGGCCGGAACCGGGTCGAGGCTGCTGAGGAGCTGCCGCTCTCGCTGGAGAATTGGCGACGCAAGACCGCGGGCCTGTCCGCATCGGCGCGGCAAAAGCCGGCGACCGCCCGCCTGTGAGTGCGGTAACGACAGGTTAACCATTCGATCCCATGCTTTCGGGCATGGAGTCGATCCGCACCCGCAATCCGCAATCAGCCCTGATGTCGCTCGAAGCCGACGCGGTTTCCGCGCGCAGCGGCTTCGCTTGCCTGTTTTCGGACTCGGATGAATACGAGACCGCGCTGATCGCCGAACGGCGCGCGCAAGGGCGATATGAGCCGCCGAAGAGCCGATGGCCGATCGCGATGCTGCTCGGCGTGATGCTGATGGTTGTCGGTACGGTCTTGCTGTTCGGCTGAGCCGCTGCAAATTCGACGGAGGAGGCGCCCGCGGAGGGCGCCTTTTGCTTTTGTGCCGGCTGCGCTAGAGACGGGCCTTGCCCAAGGGAAACCAATAAAGCGAGGCCAAAGCCCAATGATCACGGAAATCGCGCAGATCGACGTCAAGCCCGGCAGCGAGAAGGATTTTGAGGCTGCGGTGGCCAAGGCGCGCCCGCTGTTCCTGCGCGCCAAGGGCGGCAAGGGGTTTGAACTGCACCGCTCGATCGAGAAGCCGTCGCGCTACCGTCTCGTGGCCAAGTGGGAGACGCTGGAGAACCACACCGTCGATTTCCGCGGCTCCGAGGATTTCACCGCCTGGCGCGCGCTGGTCGGCCCCTATTTCGCGGCGGCGCCGGAGGTCGAGCACACCGAGACGGTGCTGACCACCTGACGGGCGTTTACGCTGCCCGCGCAGGCGCTTGATCCTCCGCCTTGAAGTGATCGATCATCACCTTGGCGATCGCCATCAACGGCAGCGCCAGCGCTAGCCCCCAGATGCCGAACACGACGCCGAGCAGGATCTGGAACGCGAACAGCGTCGCGGGCGGGATGTCGAGCGCCTGGCGCTGAATGATCGGCGTCAGCACGTAGCTTTCCAGTGCGTGGACGCCGAGGAACAGGATGAAGGCGGACAGCGCCGCGATCCACCCTGTCGCGAGGCTCGCCAGCACCACGATCAGCCCGCCGAGGATCGCCCCGACCGTCGGGATGAAGGCGAGCAGGCCGGCCTGGATGCCGAGGATGAACGAGCTCGGAATGCCGATGATGGCAAGGCCAATCCAGGTGACGAGGAATACGGCGGTCATCGTGATGATCTGCGCGATCAGCCAGCGCTCCAGCGTCTCGCCGATGCGATCGACGATGATAGTTGCCTGCGCGCGGTATTTGGCCGGCGCGATGAACAACAGCCCGGCGCGGTAGATACTCGGCTGGGCCGCGAAGGCGAGCCCGAGAAACAGCACGATGAAGAAATTGCCGACGACGCTGACCGTGCCGAGCAGCACCTTCAGTGTCTGACTGATGATAGCGCCGCCGCTGGAGGCCAGTGCGCCGGCGCCGGGGATGCCATGGGACTGCGACGCTGCCGGCGTCGTTGTCGTTGTCGTCACGGCGGTACCTTCCGGCTTCGCCTCGCCGGCGGCATTGGTGAAATCGAGATAGCTGGTATCGACGCCATGCTGCTCGAGGAACTCCTTGACGCTGCCGAGCTGCGATTTGATCGTGTTGCTCAGCACCGTGGCCTGCTGTGCGATCGTGGTGCCGCCGAGGAACACGATGCCGGACAAGAGCCCAGCCATCGCCAGGCAGACGATTGCAAGCCGCAACGCGTGCGGCAGCCCGGTCAGCCGGCCGAGCAGGGTGGCCATGGCATTCAGGGCGACCCCGAGCAGCATGCCCGCGAACAGCAGGAACAGGGTTGCGGCGAAATGCCAGGCGAACATCAGGAGGGCGGCGAACAGCACGGCGCCGATTCCGCCGACGGCGATCGCCCACGCCATGTCGCTACGGGCCTGCAGGCGATTGTCAGCCGAGTCAGTCACGGGTGATTCCCCCTTCGCGGACGGTGTCCGGAGCAGTCTTTGGCGAAAATCCCGCCGGGATCAAGCTGCCCGGACCGTGCCGGTTTGCCGCTGACGCGCCGTGGCATCCGGCACGACCGCCGGGCGCCGGGCCGGATCTGGGCTTCCCTGGGGCGAATCTGTGCAGGACTGCAAGCCCCCTTGTGCAGATATAGACGGTTGATCCGGCGGGAACTCGAAGGCATGATCGCCTCCGCAACGTCGCAAACTTAGAAAAATCATTGCGCGAGACTTCAATAATGAGACGGCCCGTGGTCGGCGTGATCGGAAACGCCCATCGCATCGAAAATCGTTTCACGGTCCAGATGGTCGGAGAGCGCAACCTGCGCGCGGTTGCCGAGGTCTCGGGGGCCGTGCCCCTGATGTTCGCCGGGAGCCCCGAAATCACCGAGGTTGGTGCCTTGCTCGACGTGGTCGATGGCGTCGTCCTGACCGGGGCCCGCGCCAATGTCCATCCGACGCGCTTCAACATCGAACCTTGCGCCGCTCACGAGCCCTACGACATCCACCGCGACGACGTGGCGCTGGCGTTGTCGGAGGCCTGCGTCGCGCGCGGGGTGCCGATCTTTGGCATCTGCCGCGGCCTCCAGGAGATGAACGTCGCGTTCGGCGGCTCGCTGCATCCGGAGATCCGCGAAATTCCCGGCCGCATGAACCACCGGATGCCGCGGCTCGAGAACGGCGAAATCCATCCCGATCCGACCGTGGTGTTCGCCGACCGGCACGACGTCGCACTGACGCCCGGTGGTGCATTCGCAAAGATCCTCGGCCGCGAGACCATTCGCGTCAATTCGCTGCACGGCCAGGGCATCCTCGAGCCCGGCAAGCGCGTCGTGATCGAGGGTGTCGCCGAGGACGGCACCATCGAGGCGATCCGCATCGCCGATGCCCCCGGCTTTGCGCTCGGCGTGCAGTGGCACGCCGAATACGATCCGCAGCGCAATCCGATCAACCGCGCGCTGTTCGAGGCATTCGGCGACGCGCTGCGCGAGCGGCGGCGCGCGGCGTAGGGAGCGGCAAATGCTGTTGTCGTCCCAGCGAAAGCAGGGACCCAACCACAGCCGTTCGTTGTTGCAACGAGTTGTGGCCCCACTTCGCAAACCAATCGGCATTTGTGGTTATCGATCCCGGGTCGCGCTTCGCTTGCCCGGGACGACATCGAGTTTTGCGTCCGGTGCTGAAGCACAGGCGTAACCGTCACCTCCCGGCAGACCGGCGAAACAGGCGCTTGAGCTCGGCCGCCGCGGTCTGCCCGGACTGCAATTGCTCATTGCGATCGTGCTGAACCTGTTGCGGACGGTAGGCCTCTTCGAGGGTGTCGAGCTCCTGATCGGTGAACTGGATATCGAGCGCGGCAACGGCATCGTCGATGTGGTGGAGCTTGGTCGCGCCGAGGATGGGGGCCGTCACGGCTGGGTTGTGCAGCAACCAGGCAAGCGCGACCTGGGCGGGCTTGCAGCCGCGCGCCTGCGCCGCGGCGAATACGCGATCGATCACCGCGTCGTCTTCCGGACGCGAGAAGTCCTTCACGACGCGTGAGCGCTCGGTGTTGTCGCGGCGGCTGCCGGCGAGCAGTCCCCGCGCAAGCGGGCTGTAGGGAATGACTCCGACACCCTGATCGAGACAGAGAGGAATCATCTCTCGCTCTTCCTCGCGATAGAGAAGATTATACTTGTTCTGCATGGTGACGAATTTCGTCAGACCGTTGGCGTGTGCAAGCGCCTGCAGCTTGGCGAACTGGAACGCGTGCATGCTCGATGCGCCGATGTGCAGTGCCTTGCCGGCTCGCACCACGGCATCGAGCCCCTCGAGGATCTCCTCGCAAGGCGTAAGGGGATCGAGGCGGTGGATCTGATACAGGTCGACATAGTCGGTGCCGAGGCGACGCAGGCTGTCGTCGATGGCGTGTCGGATATGCTTACGCGACAATCCTCTCTGATTGGCGTCGGTGCCCGTCGCAAAAAATACCTTGGTCGCGATGACGACCTGATCCCGTCCTCCGGCGTAGCGCTTTACCGCGCGCCCGAGAATCTCTTCGCTGAGGCCGGACGAATAGGAATCGGCGGTATCGAAGAAGGTAAAGCCAACCTCAAAGGCACGACGATAATGATCTTGCGCCTGCTCCTCGCTCAGCGTCCATGGCATCCAATCCTTCGATCCATAGCTTGAACACCCGAAGGCAATTCGCGACACTTGGATTCCGGTGTTCGCGAGCGTTCCATATTTCATCTGCATTCCTTCACTGTCGCGCGGGCCTTTACGAGATGTGTCATCACGTGTGGCCTCAAACTATGGAATATCTTGTCTGCCGAAATGGTCTAGTTTGCTTGCACTGCAAGGGTACGGTCGCAAGCGTGATCACCGCCCGTAGCGTATTAGGGCATGGTCATGTCAGTCGAGTCGATCGAATCCGCTGTTGATGTTCAGACGACCACAGACAGGGACGGCCGCACAACGCTGCGCTCGCTCGCCGCTAAACTTCCGTGGATCGTCATCATTCAGATACTGGTGGTCGCCGCGATCCTGCTCGGAGTGCAGATAGCGGTCGATAGCGGCGCAGTTAAACGAATCTATCTGGCTTCGCCGACCCAGATTCTTGCTGCTTTCCCTCAGCTCTTCACCAGAGAGAATTTGCTCTTTCACCTCTCGGTGACGCTCGCCGAAGCGGGCGTTGGCGTGGGGATCAGCGCGATCCTCGGCATTGCGACGGGCATCGCCATGGGCCTGTTCCCGAAGGTGCATCGGTTTCTCAACCCGTTCCTGATCTGGTTCATGGCGATCCCGAAGGTCACCATCATTCCGCTTCTCACCCTCTATCTGGGCCTCGGCTTCGAACACAAGGTGTTCATCATCTTCCTGTTTTGCTACTTCCTGTTCGTTTTCAATACGATCGCTGGCATCAAGCAGGTACAGGATAGTCATATCAAGGTCGCACGCGCGCTCGGAGCGACGCAGCGGCAAATCATCTGGAAAGTGGTGCTGCCGTCAGCCGCGCCATCGATCGTCGCCGCGGTCCGCATCGAGGCGGCGACCTGTCTGCTTGCAACCCTGTTCGCCGAGATCGTCGCCTCCAAGGCCGGCGTCGGCAACCTCCTCAACAAGCTCTCGGGTATCTACGACACGGCCGGTGTCTTCGCCCTCGTCATTCTCGTTACGTCGATCGCATTGCTGATCATCTATCTAGTGGATCTGGTCGAACGGCGTGTCTTGCTCAAGTGGAAATACGTCTGACCGATCCCGGTTTCGCGTCTTCCAGTCATCGCTCGTTCTAAGGGATCGATCATGTTCTCACCAAGCCTTTCGGCTCGTCTTCTTGTTTTGACCGCACTCGCTCTCGGCATCTCTGCGGCGGCCGGTACAGAGGAGAAGAAGACCCTCAAGCTTCAGGATACGACAAGCTATACGCAGCAGCCCATCGTGTTCGGCGTGGAGAAGGGGTTCTTCGCCGAAGAAGGTTTGAACGTTGAGTTTGTGGGGACGCAAGATCCGGTCACAGCCACCTCGCGCGGCGATGTGACCTTCGCCTTTGGTCCGACCAGCGTCTATCTGCGCGCTGCGGCCTTGGGAGCGCCGATCAAGATCGTCTCCGCCGCCTTCCGCTCGAAGGGACCTTATTTTCTGATCGCCCGGAAGGGCATCAAGTCCTTTGCGGATCTGAAGGGCAAGACGATCGGCGTTGGGCCCGACACAAGCGGCAACCTCGCGTCAGTCGCTCGCTACCTCCTGAGAGCCGAAGGTCTCGATCCCGACCGCGACGTGACGCTTTTTGCTGCCGGCGCAACCGAAAAAGCCTACGGCGCGCTCGAAACCAGCCAGGTCGACGCCACCATCATCCATCAGCCCTTCGCGGCGCTCGGGGAGATCGAGGGAGTCTCGACCACGCTCGCACGTGCCTGGGATTACCTGCCGACCTATCACACCGGCGTCCTGATCGCGGGCGACACGGTGATCGCGAACGATCCCGATCTGCTGCGGCGGGGCCTGCGGGCCTACTTCAAATCCTACACCTACGCCAAGGCGCATTACGACGAATACCTGCCCTGGCTGCAGGCCCACCTGAAGATCAATCCGGAGGCGGTGAAGCGCGCCATCTATCAGGAGGACGACGTCTGGGACGCCAATCCGGCGATCGATCCGAAGGCGATCCACGACACCCAGCAGCTCGAGATCGATGTCGGCAACCAGAAGGAGTTCTACGACGCCGCCAAATACATCGATGAGCGCTTCATCCCGCAGGATTACGTGAAGCCATTCGTCTATCCCGGGCGCAAGACTCAGTGAGTGAGATCAAGCAGGAGCGCGAGGGCATGCCTGCCTTCACCGTCAGGTCTCTCGACAAGATCTATCCAGGAGCGCCGCCGGTGCGTGCGCTGAGCAACATCAGCTTCTCGGTCGAGGAGGGCGAGTTCATCGTCCTGCTTGGTCCGAGCGGTTGCGGCAAGAGTACGCTGCTGGAAATTCTCGCCGGGCTGCAGCAGCCGAGCGGCGGCTCGGTGCTGTTTCGCGACAGGCCGATCATCGGTCCGGGTGGAGAACTCGGCGTCGTGTTCCAGGATGCCTCGCTCTACCCGTGGCGAACGGTTGCGGCCAATGTCGGCCTCGGGCTCGAATTGCGCGGGGTGGACAAGGTCCAAGCCCGCCGATTGGTCGAAGAGCAGCTATCCCTGGTTGGGCTCGACGGCTTTGGCGGCAAGTTTCCGCACCAGATCTCCGGCGGCATGAAGCAGCGTGCCGGCATCGCGCGCGCACTCGTCAATGATCCCGACGTGATCCTGATGGACGAGCCTTTCGGAGCGGTCGATTACGTCACGCGCAACAAGTTGCAGGAAGACCTGATCCGCATCTGGCAGCAGCGCCGCAAGACCATCGTTTTCGTGACGCACGACGTTGGCGAAGCCGTGTTTCTTGCCGATCGTATTGTCCTGCTGTCACCGCGGCCCGGACGGATCGCTGAGATCGTCACCCTCGACCTGCTGCGTCCGCGTCGGCGGGGCGACATCGAACTCTTGCAACGGGAAGCCCGGATCTATGAGGCGCTCCGCGCGCTGGAGCCAACAGCAACCGTGGCCTGACAGAACGGAGATCAAAATGGCCAAACCGCTCCACCTCGGCTTTCTCTATGCGCCGCAATCCGGGTACCAGACGCACGACGAAAACTTCGATCCCCTGAATCCTGTCCACCTGACAACTTTCGCGCGGGACCTGGAGGGTGCCGGCTTTGCTTTCCTCCTGATCGACGACAGCGTCGGCCGTACGGAGCCAGCGCGCAGTGAAGCGTTCACGACGGCGTCCTTCCTCGCGACCAGGACGCGCCACATCGGTCTGATCGCCGCGGCCAACACAAGCTATGTCGAGCCGTACAATGTGACGCGGCTCGCCGCCTCGCTCGACCATGTCACGCATGGGCGCGCCGGCTGGCTCGTCTCGACCGGTGTGGTCGATCCCGCCGGCGCCAACTACGGGCAGACGGCTGTTGCGCCTGCCGTCCACTATGAGCGCGCCAGCGAAATCCTCGATATTGCACGCCGGCTATGGGATAGCTGGGAGGACGGTGCCTTCATTCGCGACAAGCAAAGCGGCGTGTTCGTCGATGGCAGCAAAATCCATCCCATCGATCACGTCGGCGCTTCCTTCTCGGTCAAGGGGCCCCTGAACGTTGCACGACCGCCGCAGGGCCAGGTCATCGTTGCGCATCGCGTGGCGGACGAGCGATCGGCGGAGTTCGCGGGACGACACGCCGATATCGCCATTCTGGCGGCAGAGACGGCAGGCGATATCGCGGCCTTGCGCGACAATGTACTTGCCGCCGCGAGGGGCGCCCGTCGCGACGAGCAGCATGTGCTGCTGTTTGCGGAGATCGTTTCCGTGATTGGGCCGGACCATGCGGCAGGCGCGCCGAAAGCGCCCGTCGCCCATTACGTGTCTGGTACTCCGACGGAGATCGCTGACCAGATCGAGGCACTGGCGAATGCCGTGACGCTGGATGGTCTGGTAGTGGCGCCTCGGGTCGTGCGCAGCAGCCCCGATGCCTTTTCCCGGGATGTCATTCCGGAGTTGGCGCGGCGGCAGCGGCTGCGATCAGGCGACCGATCGGGCACTTTGCGCGAAAGGCTCGGTCTGGCACGGCCGGGCAATATCTTCGAACACAAGGCACCAGAGCCAGCCAGTACGGCAGCCTGAACCTCCTGCGAGCGTTTCATCATGTCCAAGCGAGAACTCCATTTCGGCCTGATGTTCTGGGCGGGTGGTACACACCCGAGCGGCTGGCGCTATCCGTCCTCCCATGCAGGCGCCGCCTTCGACATCGAGTTCCTGCAGCGGGTCACCCAGCTTGTGGAAGCGGCCAAGTTCGACTTCCTCTTTCTTGGCGACCGGCTGGCGAGCGATCCAAGCCTGCAAACCACCAATCCCTCCCAGATGTCGCGCCTCGAGCCCTTCGTGTCCGGTGCGAGCCTGGCGGCAGCGACCAGCCATATCGGCATCGTCGTCACGGCCAATCCGACCTACTATGATCCCTATAATCTCGCGCGCATGTTCGCGTCGCTCGATCACCTGAGCCAAGGCCGCGCATCATGGAATCTGGTGACCGGCGCGGACGAGATTGCAGCGGGCAATTTCTCGCGCCAGTCCCATTGGGACACCGAGCGGCGCTATGATTGGGCGGATGAATTCGTCGCCGTGGTGCGGGGACTTTGGGATAGCGATGCGATTACGCCTCTGCACCACAAGGGGCGCTATTTCGACGTCGCCGGACCGCTGAACGTCAAGCGCCCGCCTCAGGGCCACCCGGTGATCTTGCACGCCGGCACGTCGGACCGTTCGCGGGAGCTCGGCGCGCGCGATGCCGATGTCATCTTCGCGAGTCAGGCGACGATCGAGAGCGCCAAGGCTTACTATGCCGATGTCAAATCCAGAGCCAGCAAATATGGCAGGAGGGATAGCGACATCGCCATTCTGCCCGGGCTCACCCCCGTGGTCGCCGAAACGACCGAGAAGGCGGTTGAAATATTCGACCACCTCAATTCCTTCATCGCGTTGGAGCCGGATGGCGATGGCGGCGAGGCCAGCCGCTACGGTTCTCTGGGCAGGATGGGAAAACGCCGCAACCTCACCGCGGTTTCCATTGCAATTGGCGTCGATGTCGCTGGTCAGGATCGGGATGCGCCCGTCGACCCCCTGGTGCTGGCAGAGGCCAATGCAGACGGCCAGCGGCTGTTTGCCGACGTCACGCGTCTCACGCGCCGGGACGTGAAAGGCCCCAACCGTCTGACCTATCGTGATCTCATCATCGGGCACATCGGCACCGGCGCCGTCGTCGTCGGCGATCCGAACGAGGTCGCCGACCACATCCAGCACTGGTTCGACGAAAAGGCGGCCGACGGTTTCAATATCTTCCCGCCTTATGTGCCTGAATCCGTCGAGGCCTTTACCAGCCTTGTCATCCCCGAATTGCAGCGGCGCGGGCTCTATCGGACCGACTATTCCGGTTCGACCTTTCGCGATCATCTGGGCTTGGCAAAGCCGGCGCCCATTCTCTCCAGCGCCTCCAGCCTTTGAGGGCTGACCGACCCCTGCGTGGGTCGGCGGTTGGGATGGCCCCGCACCGCGGCTTGTGTAGGCCAAGCCTTGCCGCGGGCGGTAATTGGCTGCGCGGCCTTGGCGGCCGATGGGCGCCGGCAATCAGACGAAGATTCCGTAAATCACACATAGCCCACGGCGCCGAAGCCGGTTCACCCGGCGTCGGCATATGCCAGTGGGCCGATCTCCGTACTTATACGGATACGAAAGTGGCGGATTGCCGGGCCGGACTCGGCTAAGCAAAGGGGGCAAGCCCCCGATATTGCCCCGGCGCCGACGTCCTTTCCGATATTGGTTTCCTTTTACATTTTCCGGTGCAGCTGCTCACGATGAGTTGGTCGGGATGAATTTGTCGGGCCGTCTGGCGGTCGGGATGATGCTTCCGGTCGTCATGCTCCTGCTCGCTCTGGGCTTCATCCATGGCGTCAGCTGGTCGGGCGTTGCGCTCGCCGGCGGCGCGGTTGCGGTGGTGTTGATGACTGCTGAGCTGATTGCGAAGTCGCTGTCCAGGACGCCCGCCCAGATGGTGCGGGTGGCGGAAGCGCCGTCGCGCGGTCAGCAGGCACCGATCGGCACAAGCGGCAACGATGAGGCCGCTCAACTCGCCGCGACGCTCGCCGAACTGTCGGCGCAATTGGGCAGCAGGCAGAACCTGCTGGAGAAGACCATCGAGAGCATCCGAGATCCGGTCGTGGTCGCCGACGAGCACGGTGTGGTCGTGATCGCCAACGCCGCGGCGCGGCGGCTGTACAGCGTCGAACCCGGTTTTCACACCCTGACCGGCGTTCGCAGGTTCCAGAACTATTATGCCGACGGCACGACGGTAATGCCGATCTCGGACACGCCGGTGGCGCGGGCGCTGCGCGGCGAGAATATCGACGATTTCGAACTGATCGTGAGACCGCTGTCGCCGCCGGATCCGGACGTCTATCTCGTCGCCAACGCCAGGCCGCTGCGCGATGACGCCGCCAATCTGCGTGGCGCGGTCGCCGTGCTGCACGATGTCACCGCGCACCGACGCGCGCATCAGGCGCTGGTCGACAGCGAGCAGATGGCGCAGGCGATCGTCAGGACCGCGCTCGACGCCTTCGTCCAGACCGACCAGGACGGCATCGTTCTCGACTGGAGCCCGCAGGCCGAGGCGCTGACCGGCTGGACACGCTCGGAGGCGGTCGGCCAGCGCGTGGTCGAGCTGGTGTTCCCGGAGGAGCTACGCGTCGCGCACCGCCAGCGCATCACCCGCTTCCTGCAGGAGACCGCGGCGGGCGGCATGGGCATGCGCTACGAAACCGCGTCGGTGCACCGCGACGGCCACCGCTTCCACGTCGAGGTGTCGCTCAATGCGCTGCGCCGCGGCGACGGCTACATCATCAATTCCTTTGTCAGGGATGTCACCCAGCGACGGGTCGCCGAGGAGCAGTTGATCCAGGCGCAGAAGACGGAATCGCTTGGGCGATTGACCGGCGGCATCGCGCACGACTTCAACAACATGCTGACCGTGATCACCGGCACGGTCGAGATCCTTGCCGACGGCGTCAAGGACAACCCGCAGCTTGCCGCGATCGCCAAGCTGATCAGCGATGCCGCCGATCGCGGCGCGCAACTCACCTCGAGCCTGCTGGCATTCGCGCGCAAGCAGCCGTTGCAGCCCGCCGAGACCGACGTCAACGACCTGATCGGCGAAGTGGTGCGGCTATTGTCGCAGACGCTGGGCTCGCAGACCGAGATCAGGACCGAGCTCAACCGTGGCGCATGGCTCGCCTTTGTCGACCGCAGCCAGCTCGGCGCAGCGTTGGTCAATCTCGCCATCAACGCACGCGATGCCATGCCGGAGGGCGGCACGCTGACCTTTGCGACCCGCAACATCCAGCTCGGGATTCCCGAGGCGGTGGCGCACGGCGTCGAGCGCGCCGGTGACCACCTCGTGATCGAGGTGACCGATACCGGGACCGGAATTTCGCCGTCGGATCTGAAGAAGATCTTCGATCCGTTCTTCTCCACCAAGGAGGTCGGGCAGGGCACCGGGCTCGGGCTCAGCATGGTGTTCGGTTTCGTCAAGCAAAGTGGCGGCGGGATCGAGGTCAGGAGCGAGCAGGGGCGGGGCACCATCTTCAGGATCTATCTGCCCAAGGCAGACGGCACCGCGCAGCGCGCGGCCGATGAGGACGACCTGCCGGTCCGAGGCGGCAACGAGACGATCCTGTGCGTCGAGGACGACCCGACGATCCGCGACTACGTCACGGGCCAGCTCGAAAGCCTCGGCTACACGGTGCTGGCAGCGGCGAATGCGGATGCCGCGCTCGAGATCGTCAGCCGCGGCACCGCGTTCGATCTTCTGTTCACCGACATCGTGATGCCCGGCAGCATGAATGGCCGGCAATTGGCTGACACGCTGATGGCGGGGCGTCCGGCGCTGCGGGTGCTGTTCACCTCAGGCTACAGCGATGGCGTGCTGCCGGCACAACAGGGGCGTGGCGGCCATGGCATTCCGCTGCTGACCAAACCCTATCGGCGCAGCGAGCTGGCGCGGATACTTCGGCGCAGCCTTGATCTTCAGGTCGACTTCCAGGGTGATCCGGTTCCGCAACCTTACTCCGTGCAGCCCGATCTCGAACGCTTCCTGCGCGAGAACCCGCCGGAGAAGACGTAGGCATGGTCAGCCGCGTCGGCCGGGCCGTAGGATGGGTGGAGCGCAGCGAAACCCAACAACTCTCCTGCGGCACTGTTTGATGGGTATCGCTTCGCTCAACTCATCCTACGCGCTATCATCGTCCCGCAACAATGGCGCGGCCGGTCAACGGCCCGATTCGGGGAGCGTGGAATGCGGGACCGCAAATGGTCGAGGCGCGACTGGCTCAAGGTGACGGCGGCGACCGCCGCCGGCATGGTGTTCGCCGAACCCTCAAGGGCGGCGGCGCCGCCGGCTGAGGCCGTGACGCCGGAGCTGATCGCCGCGGCGAAGAAGGAAGGCAAGATCTCGTTCTACAGTGCGCTGGAACTGAACACGGCCGAGCGTCTGGCACGCGATTTCGAGCAGAAATATCCAGGGATCAGCGTGCGCGTCGAACGCTCCGGCGCCGAGCGGATCTTCCAGCGCATCGCACAGGAGCAGGGCAGCGGCATCCATGCCGTCGACGTCGCCAATTCGACCGATCCCGCCCATTATCTGGACTGGAAGAAGAACGACTGGCTCACAGCCTATATGCCCGAAGAGGTCGCCAAGCACTTTCCGGCCGACCAGATCGATCCCGACGGCACATCCGCGACATCCTGCGCCTGGTTCGAGGTGATCGGCTACAACACCGAGCAGGTGAAGCGCGAGGAGGCGCCGAAGAGCTACGCCGATCTGCTCGATCCGAAATGGCGCGGCAAGATCGTCAAGGCCCACCCGGGCTACTCCGGCGCGATCATGACCGCGACCTTCGTGCTGGCGCGCGATCTCGGCTGGCCGTATCTGGAGAAGCTTTCGCAGCAGCGCGTGATGCAGGTGCAGTCGGCGGCCGATCCGCCGAAGAAGATCCTGCTCGGCGAGCGTGCCGTCATGGCCGACGGCAACGATTACAACCTCGTGCTGGCCAAGGATCAGGGTAAGCCGGTCGAGGTGGTCTACCCGGCCGAAGGCGCGCCGCTGATCATCGTACCGAGCGGCATCTTCAAGAGCGCGCCGAACCCGAATGCGGCACGGCTGTTCCAGAGCTACTTCTTCAGCGCCGCGACCCAACAGATGCTGGCCGACGAGTTCGCGCACCGCTCGTTCCACGCCAAGGTGAAGGAGAAAGCCGGGCACGTGCCGCTTGATAGATTGAAGATGCTGAAGGCCGATCCGGCCCAGGTGCAGGCGCAGAGCGAGGAGATCAAGGCAAGGTACGCGAAGCTGTTTCGGGTGTGACGGTAGGGCAATCGCATATGCGCTCGCTCCCCCACAAACTCGTCATGCCCGGCCTTGTGCCCGCTTTCGCTAAGCTTCGGCGAGGCTGACAGCAAAGCCCGGCGTAGCCGGCTGCCGGCCATCCACGTCTTCGTTTCCATGCAAAGAAAGACGTGGATGGCCGGGGATAGGCGAACGGAAGCGACGCCGTCCCCCGGACGGCTATGCCCGGCCATGACGGTGTAGAAACCAGCGCCGAACTGTTCGCCGTAGCTACGCGGGACCAAAATATCGAAAACAACCCCATGCAAAGGCGCCGGGGCCGCCGCCATCCGACCGGCAGCTTGACACGTCGGGCAAATCAAGGATACATTTCCAATATTCCGAAATCGTGCAAGTGCCCCAGGCCCGCAAGCCTATTGCATATGGGGGCGATGGTCGGCTAACCGCCCACTTCTGCGCTGAGCATGGGCCCGAACAACTCCCATCTCTCGCCCTTCAATCGTCTGAGCTGCATCTGCTTGATCGGCGCGAAGTCGATCGGGCTGGTGTTCATCGTGATGCCAGGCAGCAGGTTGTTGGTGCGGAAGGCCTTCAGATTGGCGGCCTGTTTCATCACGTTCGCCCGCGTGAGATCGTCGCCGCACTGCTTCAGCACCTGAACCAGCGTCTGGGCGGCGTTGTAACCCGTCACCACCAGGCCATCGGCCCGGTTGCCTTCGGGGAAGTATTTGGCAAGATATTCGTCGAACGCCTTCATGCCGGGGTCGTCCTTCCATTGCGGATCGAGCGGATCCATCAGGTAGGCCACCGAAATGATGCCTTGCGCGTTCTCGAAACCGGCCGGCTGGATCACGGCGCCGATCGAGGAGCCGACCGAATTGAGGATGTGTAGCGGCTTCCAGCCGATCTCGGCCGCCTTCTTGATGGCCTGCGCCGCGAATTTCGGCGTGGCAATGTCGACGAACACATCGGCATTCAGCGATTTCATCTTGACGATGTGTGTGTCGATCGTGGGCTCGGCGACCTCATACGCATCCTCGGTCACGATCATCGACGCCGCCTTGTCGCCAAGACCGTCCTTCAGGCCTTTGAGATAGTCCTTTCCATAATCGTCGTTCTGGTAGAGCACGGCGATCCTGCCGTTCGGCTTTTCCTTCAGGATATGCTTGGCGTAGATCCGTCCCTCGCTCTGGTAGCTGGGCTGCCAGCCCATGGTCCACGGAAAGTTCTGCGGATCATTCCATTTGGTCGCACCGGTTTGAATGAACAGCTGCGGCACCTTCCTGGTGTTCATATATTTCTGAATGGCGCCGTTCGATGCTGTGCCGAGAGCGGCGAAGATCAGCAAGACTTCGTCGCCTTCGACCAGCTTGCGCGCCTGCTCGACCGTTTTCGGCGGGCTGTAGCCGTCATCATAGGAGATGAAGGTGATCTTGCGCCCGTTGATGCCGCCCTCGGCGTTGATCTTGCGGAAATAGGCAGCCTGAGCCCGGCCGCTGGTGCCATAGGCGGATGCCGGCCCGCTGTAGGGCATGATGTTGCCGATCTTGATTTCAGTATCGGTTGCGCCAGTGTCGTATTTCTTCTGGGCAAATGTGCTGCCGGAACAGACAGCGAGAATAATGATGGCGGTCGAAAGCGCCGCCATTCGTCGAGCGACGAAAGACATCTCGTTTCTCCCAAAATGCAAAATGAAGGTGTCTGTTTTTGTCGAGGCCGCTTTCGGGCCCTTGCTGCAAGTGAACACCCGGTGCCGGGCGTTGTCGATTCCGAACGTCGCAGCTCGCATGCCCGCGTCGCATTGCTTCGCGCGGTTTGTCAGTGTTGCTGACCGTAGTCTTCCGGGATTCCTACTCCTACGCAGCACGCATCGTTCGCTGCGCGCGGTAAGCCTGTGGCGACAACAAGGTGAGCTTGCGAAAGGCTTTCCGGAAGCTGCTCTCGTCCTCGTAACCGGTGGCGCGGGCGATGGACTTGATGGGTTGTGCCGTGGTCTCCAGCAGCGTACGGGCGTGCTCGACGCGGCGACGTGTGATGAAGGCCTGCGGCGGTTCGTGGGTCAGTTCGCGGAAGCGGCGGTTCAGCGTGCGCTCGCTCAGGCCCAGCGCCTGCGCCAGGCTGCGCACCGTGATCGGCGCCTTGCCGGTGCGGCGCACGAGCATGTCCGCCTTGATCAGCAGCGGGTCCTGTCCGAGCATGTAGCCGAGCGGCATGAAGATCGCTTGCGTCCGCTGTGCGGTGTCGATCACCGCATAGTCGGCGCAGACTTTTGCGACTTCCGGGCCCTCGACGAGTTCGATCAGCCGCAGCAGCAGATCGACCCATGACATCGGGCCGGCGGCGCAGACCAGGCGATCGGCCTGCGTGATGACGGCATCGCTGGCGAGATCGATCATGGGATGGCGGCGTCGCAGCTCGCTTTGCAGCCACCAGGTGATAGTGGCGCGGCGGCCGTCGAGCAGCCCGGCATTGGCGAGCAGCAGCACGCCGCTGCAGAAGGCGCCGATCAACCGGCCGCTGGCGTGCTGCTGGCGTAGCCAGGCGCCGACACGGTCGTATTGCGGTTGCAGGCGTTCGGCGGTCAGATGGTCGACCAGGCTGCCGGGCACGATGATCGCGTCGCATGCCGTCCGCTTGCCGAGAGCGCCGTCGACGGCGAGCAGCTTTCCGCCGCCCGCGCGAACCGCCTTGCCGTCGAGCGAGAGCGTTTGCCAGCTGAAGCGCGCCTTGCTGCCGCGCAGCTGCATCACATGGTTGGCGAGTGTGAGGATGTCGGCGATGCCGGCGACCGCCGATTGCATACAGCCTTCCAGCGCGACGATCGCAAGTTTCATGGGACCTCCGGATTTGCCGTCATCCTACCCGATCTGGGCCATCGGGCGGTGGCAGATATTGCCCGATCTCTGTCCGATCGGCCACTGCCTGATCGGGCCATGCCGGTCCATCTTCGTTGCGTTGTCACAACCTCAGCTAATGGAGAGAGACCATGCCTTACGTCACCATTTCGACCGTCCGCGGCATCTTCGATGTTGCGCAGAAGCGCGCCATGCTCGAGCGCGTCACCGATCTCATGGTCGAGATCGAGGGCCAGGGTAACCCCGATTTCCGCCGCAACGTCTGGGTCAAGATCGAGGAAGGTGAGCCGGCGAGCTGGTCGCTCGGCGGCATGATCCCGACGCCGGACATGATCGCTGGCAATTTCGGGGCGCTCGATTCAGGCGGGCGGCGGATCGCAAAGGCGAAGGTGTAATCGGCGGGACAGGGACAGAAGGCGCTTCCGGTGGAAGCGCCTTCTAGACGCATCACGATCTGTTCGCGACGGTAGCTAAGGACGGCGAATTTCGAAGTAAGTTTTGCTCCCACGCTGAAAGCCCGCTTCCTCGTAGAATCGGAGGGTGGTTTCCCGTTTCGAACCCGTTGCCAGCAGGACTTTGTAGCAGTCGGCCTGCCAGGCAATATCGAGCGCATGAGAAAGAACCCGTCGGCCGAGCCCCTGCCGACGGTAGTCGGCGTGAGTGACTACGTTCTCAATTACCCCATATGATCTGCCGCCTCGAGACAGATTAGGCACGATCGCGAGCGTGCACGAAGAGACAAGCAATTCTACTGCTTGCGCCACGACCACGGTCATGAAGCTGGATGCAAGCAACTCCGACCAGACACGTTCGGCAGTGGCGGTCTCCAGCTGAGGATCGTGTGGATGAAGGTGTCGGTAAAGCTTTAGCACCTCGGGCAGTTCGTGTTCTGCCGCGGAGCGGACAGTGATTCCGGTCATGTGCTGATACCAATGGTGATGGCTTCGCAGTGGTAGGATGGGTAGAGCGAAGCGAAACCCATCGCTCTTACCGAGGCAAGGCGCGATGGGTTTCGCTGCGCTCTCCCCATCCTACGCATTTCGTGTGCTCACCCAAAAACAAAAGGCGCCTCCATCGGAAGCGCCTTTCGCATTCGTGAGGTGCCGTAAAGCTTACAGCGAGTAGTACATTTCGAACTCGACCGGGTGCGGGGTCATTTCGAAACGGGCGACCTCGGTCATCTTCAGCTCGATGTAGGCGTCGATGAAGTCGTCGTCGAACACGCCGCCGTTCTTGAGGTAGGCGCGGTCCTTGTCGAGGCTCTCGAGTGCTTCACGGAGCGAGCCGCACACGGTCGGGATCTGCTTCAACTCTTCCTTCGGCAGATCGTAGAGGTCCTTGTCCATCGCCGGACCCGGATCGATCTTGTTCTTGATGCCGTCGAGGCCGGCCATCAGCATCGCGGCGAAGCCGAGATAGGGATTGGCCATCGGGTCGGGGAAACGCACCTCGACGCGCTTGGCCTTCGGGTTCGCCGTGTAGGGGATGCGGCATGACGCCGAGCGGTTGCGCGCGGAGTAGGCGAGCAGCACCGGCGCCTCATAGCCCGGGACCAGACGCTTGTAGGAATTGGTCGACGGGTTGGTGAAGGCATTGATCGACTTGGCGTGCTTGATGATGCCGCCGATGTAGTGCAGGCAGGTCTCCGACAGGTCGGCGTACTTGTTACCGGCGAACACCGGCTTGCCTTCCTTCCAGATCGACTGGTGGACGTGCATGCCCGAGCCGTTGTCGCCATAGACCGGCTTCGGCATGAAGGTGGCGGTCTTGCCGTAGATGTGCGCGACCTGGTGGATGCAGTACTTGTAGACCTGCATCTGGTCGGCCATCAGCGTCAGGGTGTCGAACTTCATGCCGAGCTCGTGCTGGGCGGAAGCGACTTCATGGTGGTGCTTCTCGACCTTGACGCCCATCTTGGCCATCGCGCCGAGCATCTCAGACCGCATGTCCTGCACCGAATCCTGCGGCGGCACCGGGAAGTAGCCGGCCTTGGTGCGGATTCGGTGGCCGAGATTGCCGCCCTCATATTCGGTGGCGGAGTTGATCGGCAGCTCGGAGGAGTCGAGGCGGAAGCCGGTGTTGTACGGATCGGCCGAATAGCGCACGTCGTCGAACACGAAGAACTCGGCCTCGGGACCGACGAACACGGTGTCGCCCACGCCCTGCGACTTCACCATCGCTTCGGCCTTCTTGGCGATGCCACGGGGGTCGCGGTTGTAGGGCTCGCCGGTGGTCGGCTCGAGCACGTCGCAAACGATGACCATGGTGGTCTCGGCGAAGAACGGATCGATCGTCGCGGTGAGCGGGTCGGGCATCAGGCACATGTCGGATTCATTGATCGCCTTCCAGCCGGCGATCGAGGAGCCGTCGAACATCTGGCCTTCGGCAAAAGTGTCCTCTTCGATCATCCCGACGTCGAAGGTCACGTGCTGCCATTTGCCGCGCGGATCGGTGAAGCGCAGGTCGACGTATTTGACGTCGTTGTCCTTGATCGATTTCAGGACGTCTTTGGCGGTCTTCATGAATACCCCTTATGGATGTGCGGGTCGGTTTCCAGCGGTGAGCGACGTTATTCCCGCTTTTGGCGAGTTCGTGTGACTGCACAAACGAAATCAGGCTGCCGAAGCAGCCTTTTTTCTCTTTTGCCGTCAGAAATTCCGGATAGCACCGCCCTTAAATAGCGTCCAGCCCGGATTCGCCGGTCCGGATGCGGATCGCTTCCTCGATGTTGGAGACGAAGATCTTGCCGTCGCCGATCCGCCCGGTCTGGGCCGCGCGACGGATTGCGTCGATTGCCTTCTCGACCAGGTCGTCGCCGATCACGATCTCGATCTTCACCTTGGGCAGGAAGTCGACGATGTATTCCGCGCCGCGATACAGTTCGGCGTGGCCCTTCTGACGGCCAAATCCCTTGGCCTCGGTGACGGTGATACCTTGCAGTCCGACTTCCTGGAGCGCTTCTTTCACCTCGTCGAGCTTGAAGGGCTTGATGATGGCTTCAATCTTCTTCACTGAGCGCCTCCCGGGCATTGCAGATTGCAGGGTCGAGTTCGATGCGCGTGGGGCGCAGTCAGGTTGGTCTTAAGCCTTCCGGCGGTTGGCCGGAAACACGCGCAATGGTCGTATGAACCGGCCCTTGTACGCGGCTTCCTCAAAAGCAGGGTCTATGCCAAGTTGTTAAGGTCCCCGATTTCGGAATGTTATCAGCCTTTTAACAGGCTTCGGCGGATATCGAACCACATGGGCTATGATATCCAAGCTCAACAAATAGGCAAATAGATCAATCTCTATGCAGTCGGCCAGTAGAAACCCCGCGAACGTCACAGGAATTGCCTCTCGAGAAGGCGAAGCGATTGAGGATTCGGCATGGACGTTCTGACCACCACCGAGATGGAGCGCGCCGACCGGCTGACCATCGCAGCCGGAACGCCGGGCTTCGCGCTGATGATGAGCGCCGGCCAGGCCGTCGCCGAAGCTGCGATGGACCTGGTCGAGGAGGGGCCGATCGTCGTGGTCGCCGGCCGGGGCAATAATGGCGGCGACGGTTTTGTCGCCGCCGCCGAGCTCGCCGCGCGCGGGCGGGAGGTCTCGGTAATCCTGCTCTGCGAGCGCGACAGCCTACAGGGCGACGCGGCGCTGGCGGCGAAGGGCTGGAAGTATCCGGTGCTGCCGTTCAACCCGCAGGCGCTCGGCAAGCCGGCGCTGATCATCGACGCCCTGTTCGGCGCCGGGCTCAACCGCCCGGTCAAGGGTGACCCACCGGAGATGATCGCGGCGATCAATGCCAACGGTACGCCGGTGCTGGCGGTCGATCTGCCGAGCGGCATCAACGGCACCACGGGCGCTGTCATGGGTGCGGCGGTGCAGGCAACCGAAACCGTCACCTTCTTCCGCAAGAAGCCCGCGCATCTGTTGCTGCCGGGCCGGATGTATTGCGGCCGGGTGCGCGTCGCCGACATCGGCATCGAGGCGCAGGTGCTCGATGAGATCAAGCCGCTGACCGCGGAGAATGCGCCGGAAGCCTGGCGATGGTCGTTTCCGGTGCCGCGGATCGACGGCCACAAATACGCAAGGGGGCATGCCGTCGTGGTCTCGGGCGATCTCGCCTCGACCGGGGCGGCGCGGCTCGCCGCGCGTGCGGCGTTGCGCGCGGGCGCCGGCCTCGTGACACTGGCCTCGCCGCGCGATGCGCTTGCCGTCAACGCGGCGGCGCTGACCGCGGTGATGGTGCGCGCGGTCGACAACCCGATCCAGTTCGCCGAACTGCTCGACGACAAACGTCTCAACGCCTGCGTGATCGGACCGGGCGCGGGCGTCAGCGCGCGCACCCGCGACTTCGTTCACACTGCGCTGTCGGCACGGCGGCATCTGGTGCTTGACGCCGACGCGCTGACGAGTTTTGCCGGGACGCCGGACCGCCTGTTCGAGGCGATCAAGGCATCCGACGGCCTTGGGGTGGTGCTCACCCCGCATGAGGGCGAGTTTCCGCGGTTGTTCAGCGATATCTCCAACAAGCACCCCGGCCGATCGAAGCTCGAACGCGTCCGTGCGGCAGCCGAGCGCTCCGGCGCGGTGGTGCTGCTGAAGGGAGCAGATACGGTGATCGCCTCTCCGGACGGTCGCGCCATCATCGCCGCCAATGCGCCGCCCTGGCTTGCCACCGCCGGCGCCGGCGACGTGCTGGCCGGCATCGTCGCGGGCTTCCTGGCGCAGGGCGTCGCGGCCTTCGAGGCGGCCGGCATCGGTGTGTGGTTGCATGGCGAGGCGGCCGGCGAAGCGGGGCCCGGCCTGATCGCCGAGGATCTCACCGAGGTGTTGCCGGCCGTGTTCCGCCGTCTCTATGACGAGTTCGGGATTGAGTATTAGGCTACTCGAACTCGCCGACATGGACGCCGCTGCGCGCGTGCATCGTGCGGCGTTCGATCATGCGCTGCCCTGGCTCGCCGGCCTGCATACACCTGACGAAGACCGCTGGTTCTATCGTGAGCGGATGTTTGCGACCTGCACGCTATGGGGTGCGTTCGACGGCCAGGCGCTGAACGGCGTGATCGCGCTGCACGACGACTGGGTCGAGCAACTCTATGTGCTCCCTCTCGCGCAGCGCCGCGGCACCGGCGCCGCGCTGCTCGACATCGCGAAGCAAAGTACGGATCGGCTGCAACTCTGGACCTTCCAGCGCAACGCGCGGGCGCGCCGTTTCTACGAGGCCCGTGGCTTCGTGCCGGTCGAGGAGACCGACGGCAGCCGCAACGAGGAGAAGGAACCGGATATGCGCTATCTCTGGACGCGCGCGGACCAACCGGCATCCGCACCGCGCGCGGGCGCGTTCGACGACACCTGAATTCGATTCATTCCGCGGCTGAAATCAGCGGAGATTGGTTCACGCGCGTCTCCCCTTTGAGGTTGTCGACGGTGACGTGCGTGTCATACCAGGTCAATCGCGGTCGGGCTCCGAACCGTTCAGTCAGTTCGGTCATCTTGGCCTCGGTGAACCATGCCTCGGCCGCCTCTCGGCTCTCCCACAGGTAGACGCCGCCCGTACCGGCCTCTCCGTTGAGGTAGTCTTTACGGATCAGCCCCCGTGTCGCGAGGTTTCGATAGATGGGCGCGGTACCCACGCCGCCCTTGATGGCCTGTTCCTCGGTTCGTTTCGGAAGGTCGAATTGAACGATAACAACGCACTGTGCCATCCTGGTTCTCCGATCTGAGTGACATGGTGTCAGGTTCGTTCGGCGGCAGGCCGACCAGCTCCACGATACAGGATTGATCCAGCACTTGTCCCGCTTAGCGGGGCTTCGCTTGAGGGGGAAGCGTATGTCGCCTCTCACAAGACTTTCGGTGGACGCGTGGGGAGATGCGGGCTAAAGCCCAATGACATTCCTTGGCATCCCGTGAATCTCGCTCGTGAGTGGCAGGCAGAACAATTTCCTCGCTCAGGCGCTGCAACAAGGCGCATTGGCGTTGCGGGCGCAGCAATTTGCTCAGGCAGAGCAGATTGCGACGAACATCCTGAAATCAAGTCGCACGGACAGACATGCCGCGCTCCTGCTGGCGCATGCCCTGATGGGGCAGAAGCGGGGAGACGAGGCGATCGCACCGCTTGAGAGGATTGCGCGCCGCGGCGAGGACGGCGAGGTTGAAACCTTGCTCGGCGCGTTGCTGTGCGGCGCGGGACGCGTGTCGGACGGGATTGCGCAGCTTCGGCGCACGGTTGCCCGACGGCCGCCATACCTGCCTTCGTTTCAGGAGCTCGCCGGACAGCTCGCCAAGGCTGGTGAGTACGACGAGGCGATCGGCACGATCGAGGGCGGCCTTCGGCTTGCGCCTGACAGCGTCGATCTGAAGCTCGACCTCGGACGCCTGTTGCATGAGACCAATGACATCGCACGGGCTGCGAGCGTCCTGACGGCTGCGCGTGATGCTGCGCCGGGACGCCCCGACGTTCTCAACCAGCTCGGGCGAGTCCTAATTCTTCATGGCGACTACGCCGGAGCTGCGGAGGCTTTCCGCCGCGTGCTCGCGATGTATCCGGACGATCGCTCGACCCGCGCCTACCTCGCGACATCGCTTTTCGAGCGGGGTGAGCGCGATGCCGCCGAGGCGGCGCTCCGCGCCGTCACGCAGGGGCAGCCCCAGCTCCTGGGACGCGCGGCATTCGTGATGGCCGCGGGCTCGCATGGCCGTTTCTTCTTCGCCCGGAGCGACGTTGCGAAATTCCTCGGTGCGGAGTGAGGTCGGGGGGCGCCGGACGAAATCTCGCCGCGGCTCACGCCCTGAAGTTTCTCCGATAGAGATTGGGCTGCCGCCTGAGTTCACCGCGGAATTGGCCGACGCGCTTGGCTTCTTCGGCGGTGAACGGCGATGCCTGCGCGCTCCAGCTGTCTCGCTTGACCGGAATGCACTGTGCGATCGGCGTCCCCTTGGGGAGGACACCCTTGAAATTCTTGTCGTGCCAGTACGCGGGGAAATGCACCCAATTGTCGGTATAGAGATCGGAATTGACGAGGCCGCTGAGTGTCGTGAATGGCAGGTCGAAGCGGTTGACGGGATGCGTGAAGTAAACTGCGTAGCCTTCAGGGGCTTCGACGGTCCACAGATTGTGGAATTTGAGGAAGAAGCGGCCCTCTTCAAACAGCGGGGTGCCGGTGACCTGACCCGGATCATGGAAGCCGATCGGCGAACGGGGAAATTCGGGCGTGCCTCCCGGCGGCAGGTCCTGATCCCAGGTGATTTCGCCGTCCTCGACCTTGAGGTCGCAGACCAGCGGCAGCAAGAACCCGCAGGTCATCGCATCGACGAATGGCGGGCAGCGCTTGATGGTGTCTTCCTCGTGCAGGTCGATCGAAGAGAAGGCCGTCGCCGGCATCGCCTTGAGCCAGTCGGGAACGCCCTGCGCAGCCGGGATGGGTTGCGGTATCAGTCCCTCAAGCTCCGTCGGGCAACGGAATTTGAGCGTCAGCTTGTTGTTGGTGGACATTGAGCGCGCTCCGATGTCGGGGTGGCCTACATGAATGCGCGGCAAGGGTGAAGTGCACGCAGCGCGCCACCTATCCCAAGGGGTCGCTAGCTCACGAGATACTTCGCCACCGCCGGCTCGTTCCATTCGATCCCTAGGCCGGGACCGCGGGCGGTCACGGCGCCATCGATGATCTCGGCGGGTTTTGCCAGAATCGCGCCGGCGAAGTCGAGGAATTCGAGCCAGTGCGCGGTCGGCGTCACCGCGAGCAGATGTGCGCTGACCTCCGCGAACAGATGGCTCGACGCCGGGATCGACGCCGCGTCGGCCTGAGCCGCGACCTGCATCCAGCCGGTGACGCCGCCGACCTTCATTACATCGGGCATGATGAAGTCGGATGCGCCGGCCGCGATCGCCTCGGCGAAGCCGCGCGGAAACCACCAATTCTCGCCGGCCTGGATCGGGGTCGGCGAAGTCTCGCGGACCTTGGCATGGCCGGACAGGCTCTCCTGCGGCACCGGCTCCTCGATCCAGTGCAGATCGTAGGGCGCAAGGCGGGAGATGCGGCGGGTGGCTTCGGCCGGATCGAGCGACTGGTTGAAGTCGATCATCAGCGCGATGTCGGGGCCGAGCAGGGCGCGCACGCCCTTCACGACGCGCTCGTCATTGGCGGCATCGCCGTCGCCACCCTTGATCTTGATGCCGCGAAAGCCCTGATCGAGCGAACGGCGCAGCGCGCGCTCATCGGCCGCAGGATCGACCACGCCGTAGCTGTCATAGGCCTTGATCGGTTTTGCGGAGCCGCCAAGCAACTCGACCAACGGCCGACCAGCGAGCTGGCCCAAGACATCCCAACAGGCCATGTCGAGACCGGACACGGCCATGCCGACCAGGCCCTGCCAGCCAAGCAGACGAAACCTGGCATCCATCGCCTTCATCAGGTCGAACGGTGCGACCGGCTTGCCGACGAGTTCGCGGCCGATCTCCTCGATCAGATAGACCAGAGGTTTAAGCGTGAGCTTGCTGTAGGCGAAGATGTAGGTGCGGCCGGTAACGCCTTGATCGGTCTCGACATCGATCAGCACCAGCGGTCCGGAATCGATCACGCCGAAGGCGTTCTTCACGGGACGTTTGAGCGGCACCACCACGCTTCGCGCACGGACTCCGCGGATTGCGGCAACTGTCTGACTCATGGGCGTTTCCTCTTGTTGTTATTGGACACTGTACCATCGGACGAGCCTCGGCGCGGCCCAATCGGTCGCGACCTGCTCGATCAGATAGCGGCCCGGATATTCGGCGAGGAAGGCGATGTGCTGGGTCTGGCCCGGCTCGACCGCGAGCGTGTCGAGCCAGAACGGCTTCCAGCCGTCGTCGAGCCGGTCGAGCAGTCGGAAGTGATGGCCGTGCAGATGAAAGACGCTGGCGATCGTGCCGCGATTGGTCAGTGTCAGCACGACAGGCCGGCCGGTTTTGGCCTGAAAAGCCGGAGCGGCCGACGGCTTGAACTCTGCCGGGCGGAACCAGTCGGTAGGCGTGCCGAGCGCCAGATCGAACCTTGCGGCGCTCTTGAGGTCGAGTGCGGCCGGCATGTCATTGCCCGGAAGTGGTGGAGCGGGCGGAAACGGCGCCGCTCGGACCGGCGGTTCGCTCGAGACGACCAACTTGCCGACCGATCGAGCCTGCTTGCCGTCGTGCAGGAGGATCGCAAAGCTCGTCCCGGCCGGCCCGACCGCATCGACGAAGACATCCGTGCGGCCTCCGGGAGCCAGCACCAGCGCACTGTTCCGGGCCGGGAACGGTTCGGCCGGCTGGCCATCAATGGCCATCACCCGGACATCGAGGCTCTCAAGCTTGACGGCCAGCACGCTGCGTGGGCTGCCATTGATAAAGCGGAGTCTCAGGCGGGTGTTGGCCGGCGCCGAGATGTCGTATGAGGTTTTCCCGTTAATCGTATGAATTTGCGTTGAATCTTTCGGATCACTGCCTGCGGGGATCGCGGTTCCGTCCGACCGGAGGCGCCACTCCTCGATCAGCAAGACCTCGTCGCGATCGACCGCGACCGGCGAGGTGCCAGTCACGATCAGCGGGCGCGGCCGCGTCGGCGCCGTGCCGCCGTCACCGAGCAGCGGCTCGCACAGAAAGGTGCCGGCATGGCGAAGCGGGAGCTGAAAGCTATCCTTTGCCCCCGCGGCAAGGGGCCCCCGCGACGCCAATGGCTCTGCGGCCGCGACGCCATCGAGCCCGCGGCAATCGAGCGCGGCCGCGACCGGCAGCTCGTTGCCGAACGTCACGTCCAGCACCTCGCCGCGCTTAAAGCGGAGGTCGCCGCTGCCGAGCGACCAGACCGGCGTCTCCGGTCCGGAAGGACCCGAGGCGCCTGGACCAAGCAAGATGCGGTCAGCTTTGGCCTGGAGCACGAACGCGGTCCGCCCCTGCGCCGAGCCGGTGGCCGGCCACGCCGGGCAGAGTGTCGCGGCGCCGAGGCCGGCTATCAGGTCGCGCCGGGTGAGGGAAAATTCGGGACTTGCTAGGGGACTTGCCATCCGGCCGATGCGGACCATTTTCGAGTGTACCTGTCCAGTCGCGATCGGTCGCAGGGCGGGCGCTCCAGCGGCCATTTTTTTGCTGCGAACCGGTGGGCCCATGTTATAAGCCCGCCGCCCGCGGCACCGCGGCCGGATTGGATGCTTTTCACGCGGGCGTGGCGGAACTGGTAGACGCGCTGGATTTAGGTTCCAGTGACGAAAGTTGTGGGGGTTCGAGTCCCTCCGCCCGCACCAAGCGCTTACAGCGTTTGCATGACGATTTCTTGGAGAACCTTTGGCCCCGAAAGGGATGAGGGTTCGCCGAACCCACAGACGTCAGGCCGCAAGGCTCACCGTCGAACAGATTGAACACTGCCACGGCCGCTCGGGCCGCGGCAAAAGCGGAAGAAGATTGATACCATGCAGGTCACCGAGACCCTCAACGAGGGACTGAAGCACGAGTTCAAGATCAGCGTTCCGGCATCGGATCTCGATGCCAAGGCAGATGCCAAGCTGGTCGACCTCAAGGACAAGGTCCGTCTCAACGGCTTCCGTCCCGGCAAGGTGCCGGTGGCGCATCTGAAGAAGATCTACGGCCGTTCGGTGATGGCCGAGACCATCGACCAGACCATCAGCGACACCAACCGGCAGATTTTCGAAGATCGCGGCTTCCGTCTCGCCGGCGAGCCGAAGATCACCATGCCGACCGAGAAGGACCAGGTCGAGGAATTGCTGTCGGGCAAGACCGACCTGACCTACACGGTCGCGATCGAAGTCGTGCCGCCGATCCAGCTCGCTGATTTCAAGTCGTTCTCGGTCGAGAAGCCAGTGGTCGATGTCGCCGACGCCGACGTCGACGAGGCCATCAAGCGCATCGCCGAGGGCAGCCGTCCGTACAATGCCAAGGCCGAAGGTGCCAAGGCGGAGAAGGGCGACCGCGTCACCATCAGCTTCAAGGGCACCATCAACGGTGAAGCCTTCGAGGGCGGCACCGGCGAGGGCATCCAGGTCGTGATCGGCGCCGGCCAGTTCATCCCGGGCTTCGAGGAGCAGCTGACCGGCATCGGCTCGGGCGAGACCCGCACGCTGAAGGTCGCGTTCCCGAAGAACTACCTCAATGAAAAGCTCGCCGGTCAGCCGGCCGAGTTCGAGACCACCGCGACGCTGATCGAGGCGCCCGGCGAGGTCACCGTCGACGACGAGTTCGCCAAGACGCTTGGCCTCGAGTCGCTCGACAAGCTGAAGGAGCTGATGCGCGAGCGACTGACGGCCGAGTTCGCCGGCGCGACCCGCCAGAAGGTCAAGCGCGCGCTGCTCGACCGCCTCGACGAGAGCCACAAATTCGAGGCACCGCCGTCGCTGGTTGCCGAAGAGTTCAACCTGATGTGGAACTCGATCAAGGCCGAGATGGAGTCGTCGGGCAAGACCTTCGCCGACGAGAACACCACCGAGGATGCGGCCAAGGAAGAGTACCAGAAGATTGCCGACCGCCGCGTCCGACTCGGGCTGGTGCTGTCGGAGATCGGCGAGAAGAACAAGATCACCGTGACCGACGACGAGGTGTCGCGCGCGGTGATCGAGCGTGCACGCCAGGCGCCCGGCCGCGAGAAGGAAGTGTGGGACTACTACCGCAGCAACGCCCAGGCGCTGGCCCAGCTTCGCGCCCCGATCTACGAGGACAAGGTCGTCGACTTCGTCCTGGAGCTCGCCAACGTGACCGAGAAGAAGGTCAGCAAGGATGAGCTGTTCAAGGATGAAGACGCCGAGAAGACTGCCGCCTAATTCCGGCACCTCGCGTTAATGATGAACCGCGAAAGCGCGCCGGTGACGGGTCCCCGTCGCTAGGCGCGCCGACGCGAATCAGCTTGAACTTCCGCGGCCTGCCCGGATGGCTAGTGCGGCTGGTGCCGGTCTTGTCGGCCGGAAATTGGCCCATATCTGGGTTAAGCCTTGAGCCGAGTAGCCTTGAGCCGAGTACCCTTAAGCAGTTCTGCATCACCCCCTAACCCCTGGGTTCTTTCATGCGCGATCCCGTTGAAACCTACATGAACCTCGTGCCGATGGTCGTCGAGCAGACCAATCGCGGCGAACGCGCCTACGACATTTTCTCGCGCCTTCTGAAAGAGCGCATCATCTTCGTCACCGGCCCGGTGGAAGACGGCATGTCGACGCTGATCGTCGCGCAGCTGCTGTTCCTCGAGGCCGAGAATCCGAAGAAGGAAATCTCGATGTACATCAACTCGCCGGGTGGCGTGGTGACGTCGGGTCTCGCGATCTACGACACGATGCAGTTCATTCGTCCGCCGGTATCGACGCTGTGCACGGGGCAGGCGGCGTCGATGGGCTCGCTGCTGCTTGCAGCCGGCGAGAAGGACATGCGCTTCACGCTGCCGAATTCCCGCATCATGGTGCACCAGCCCTCGGGCGGCTTCCAGGGCCAGGCCACGGACATCATGCTGCACGCGCAGGAGATCCTGAATCTCAAGAAGCGCCTCAACGAGATCTACGTGAAGCATACCGGCCAGACCTACAAGGCGATTGAGGACGCGCTGGAGCGCGACAAGTTCCTCACCGCCGAGGACGCCAAGGCCTTCGGTCTCGTCGACAAGGTCATCGACAAGCGCCCCGAAGACCCGTCAGCGGCGAAAGCCGCCTGATCTGGACAGAGATCTGGAGGCGTCGGTGTGATCTCCACATTGACGCCTCACATACCCGGCAAGCAGGACGGCGGAGTACCCCGTAAGTGCATACGCACGGGCAGAAAGTTCCGCTTTCGTGCTCATCGGCTGGCGTGGTAATCCCGCAACGTTCCGTGGATTTCGACGTGTATTCCACGTGCGATCGTGGAAAATCACGGTATTGTCACGGTCTTGAGCCGGCCATCCGATTAGCGAATTCTTGATAGTCGGGTGCCAGCATGGTTGGCTGTAATGCATCGGCTATGATCGCGGAGATTCGAATAAACCGTGATTGGAACGGTCAGTATTGCGTAGGGTCTTTTTTGGTACGGAATTTGCTCTATCTACCCAAGACCCCGGTTTTGTGCCGGATTGGGTCGATCTGGCAAACAAGATCGAACGGCGGACGGAGATAATGAATGAGTAAGGTCGGCACGAGCGACGCCAAGAACACGCTATACTGCTCGTTCTGCGGCAAGAGCCAGCATGAAGTTCGCAAGCTGATTGCCGGACCGACTGTCTTCATTTGCGACGAATGTGTCGAACTCTGCATGGACATCATTCGCGAGGAGAACAAATCCTCGCTGGTGAAGTCGCGCGACGGCATCCCGACGCCGAAGGAGATCTGCAAGGTCCTGGACGACTACGTGATCGGCCAGAGCCATGCCAAGAAGGTGCTGTCGGTCGCCGTCCACAATCACTACAAGCGGCTTAACCATCAGACCAAGCACAACGACGTCGAGCTGGCGAAGTCGAACATCCTGCTGATCGGTCCGACCGGTTCGGGCAAGACGCTGCTCGCGCAGACGCTGGCCCGCATCCTCGACGTTCCCTTCACCATGGCTGACGCGACGACGCTGACCGAAGCCGGCTATGTCGGCGAGGACGTCGAGAACATCATCCTGAAGCTGCTGCAGGCCGCCGACTACAACGTCGAGCGCGCGCAGCGCGGCATCGTCTACATCGACGAAATCGACAAGATCAGCCGCAAGTCGGACAATCCCTCGATCACCCGCGACGTGTCGGGCGAGGGTGTCCAGCAGGCGCTGCTGAAGATCATGGAAGGCACGGTGGCGTCGGTCCCGCCGCAGGGCGGCCGCAAGCATCCGCAGCAGGAGTTCCTGCAGGTGGATACCACCAACATCCTGTTCATCTGCGGCGGTGCGTTCTCGGGCCTCGAGAAGATCATCTCCGCGCGCGGCCGTTCGACCTCGATCGGCTTCGCGGCGCAGGTGCTGGCGCCGGAGGACCGCCGTACCGGCGAGATCTTCCGTCACGTCGAGCCGGAGGATCTGCTGAAGTACGGCCTGATCCCGGAGTTCGTCGGCCGTCTGCCCGTCGTTGCGACGCTGGAAGACCTCGACGAGGCCTCGCTGAAGAAGATCCTGACCGATCCGAAGAATGCGCTGGTGAAACAGTACCAGCGGCTGTTCGAGATGGAGAACATCGAGCTGACCTTCGCCGACGAGGCGCTTGGCGCGGTCGCCCGCAAGGCGATCGAGCGCAAGACCGGCGCGCGCGGCCTGCGGTCGATCCTGGAGAGCATCCTGCTCGAGACCATGTTCGACCTCCCGGGCCTGGAAGGCGTCGAGGAAGTCGTGATCTCGCGCGAAGTGGTCGAGGGCACGGCCCGTCCGCTCTACATCTACGCGGATCGTTCCGACCGCGCCGTCGAGAGCAGCGCGAGCGCTTAAACAGCGCTCGTATCGACCCGCCAAAAATGCACGGCTGCCGGGCGATCCGGCGGCCGCTGTGGCGCAGCAGCAGCGCCCCTTGCGGCGTCGCAGTAAATGCCTGTTTAGCCTATATTTCCCGGCACTTCTCAGACTTGACACCCCCCTGCCTGATAGCCACCTAATGCTATCGGCGAGGGATCTCATGCGTTGAGATTCGTCGCTTCACGATGCGGAATAAGCGGCTGCTGACGGCAATCTCGTTCCGGATCACCAAGGCACCTTGTGGCGGTTGCGCGAGCAGGCGGACTGCGTGCAAGGGGGCAAAACAAAAGGAATAGGCCATGACGACCTCAAAACCCCGGCCAACGATCGTCCACGGCGAAAGCCACTCCTATCCGGTGCTGCCGCTCCGCGACATCGTCGTCTTCCCGCACATGATCGTGCCGCTGTTCGTCGGCCGCGAGAAATCGATCCGCGCCCTCGAAGAGGTGATGAAGAACGACGCGCTGATCATGCTCGCGACGCAGAAGAATGCGTCCGATGACGATCCGGCACCCGATTCAATCTACGAGACCGGTACGCTCGCCAGCGTTCTGCAGCTCCTGAAGCTACCCGACGGCACCGTGAAGGTGCTGGTCGAGGGCCTCGAGCGCGCGCGCGTCGAGAAGTATTCCGATCGCAGCGAATATTACGAAGCGACCGCGGTCGCGCTCGCCGACACTGACGCCACCTCGGTCGAGGCCGAGGCGCTGGCGCGTTCGGTGGTGTCCGACTTCGAAAGCTATGTGAAGCTGAACAAGAAGATCTCCGCCGAAGTCGTCGGCGTGGTTCAGGCGATCACCGATTTCGCCAAGCTCGGCGACACCGTTGCCTCGCATCTCGCGGTCAAGATTGCCGATCGGCAAGCGATCCTGGAGACGTTGTCCGTCACGCAGCGCCTGGAGAAGGTGCTGGGCCTGATGGAGAGCGAGATCTCGGTGTTGCAGGTCGAGAAGCGCATCCGCTCGCGCGTCAAGCGCCAGATGGAGAAGACCCAGCGCGAGTATTACCTGAACGAGCAGATGAAGGCGATCCAGAAGGAACTCGGCGACGACGAAGGTCGCGACGAGTTGGCCGATCTGGAGGAGAAGATCTCCAAGACCAAGCTGTCCAAGGAAGCACGCGAGAAAGCGCAGCACGAGCTGAAGAAGCTGCGCCAGATGTCGCCGATGTCCGCGGAAGCGACCGTCGTGCGCAACTATCTGGATTGGCTGCTGTCGATCCCGTGGGGCAAGAAGTCCAAGGTCAAGAAGGACCTCGAGGCCGCGCAGGCGGTCCTGGACTCCGATCACTACGGGCTCGAGAAGGTCAAGGACCGTATCGTCGAGTATCTCGCCGTGCAGTCGCGGGCCAACAAGCTGACCGGACCGATCCTGTGCCTGGTCGGGCCTCCCGGCGTCGGCAAGACCTCGCTCGGCAAGTCGATCGCGAAGGCGACCGGGCGTGAGTTCGTGCGCGTGTCGCTCGGCGGCGTGCGTGACGAGGCCGAGATCCGCGGTCACCGCCGCACTTATATCGGCTCGATGCCCGGCAAGATCATCCAGTCGATGCGGAAGGCGAAGACCTCGAATCCGCTGTTCCTGCTGGACGAGATCGACAAGATGGGCGCTGATTTCCGCGGCGATCCGTCGTCGGCGCTGCTCGAGGTTTTGGACCCCGAGCAGAACTCGACCTTCAACGACCACTACCTGGAGGTCGACTACGACCTGTCCAACGTGATGTTCATCACGACCGCGAATACGCTGAATATTCCGGGGCCGTTGATGGACCGCATGGAGATCATCCGGATCGCCGGTTACACGGAGAACGAGAAGGTCGAGATCGCGCGCAAGCATCTGATCCCGAGCGCGCTCTCCAAGCACGGTCTTGACTCCAAGGAATGGTCGATCGACGACGCGGCCTTGCTCTTGATGATCCGCCGCTACACCCGCGAAGCGGGTGTGCGTAACCTGGAGCGTGAGCTCTCCACACTCGCCCGCAAGGCGGTGAAGGAGCTGATGATCTCCAAGAAGAAGTCGGTGAAGGTCACCGAGGCGAATATCGAAGAGTTCCTCGGCGTTCCGAAGTATCGCTTCGGCGAGATCGACGACGAGGATCAGGTCGGTATCGTCACCGGTCTGGCCTGGACCGATGTCGGCGGCGAACTGTTGACCATTGAAGGCGTCATGATGCCCGGCAAGGGCAAGATGACCGTCACCGGCAACCTGCGCGACGTGATGAAGGAATCGATCTCGGCGGCGGCGTCTTACGTCCGCTCGCGCGCGATCGTCTACGGCATCGAACCGCCGATGTTCGACAGGCGCGACATCCACGTTCACGTGCCGGAGGGCGCAACGCCGAAGGACGGTCCGTCCGCCGGTGTGGCGATGGCCACCGCGATCATCTCGGTCATGACCGGCATCCCGGTCCGCCACGATGTCGCGATGACCGGCGAGATCACGCTGCGTGGTCGCGTGCTGCCGATCGGCGGCCTGAAGGAGAAGCTCCTGGCTGCCGCGCGCGGTGGCATCAAGACGGTGCTGATCCCGGAGGACAACGCCAAGGATCTCACGGAGATTTCCGATGCGATCAAGGGCGGCATGGAGATCATTCCGGTCTCGCGGCTGGATGAGGTCGTCGCCAAGGCGCTGGTCCGCGTGCCCGCGCCGATCGTCTGGGAAGAGGAGACCAGCAAGGTCGACGTCAAGCCCGACGCTTCGGATGAAGCGTCCGGCGGCCTGACGGCGCACTGAAGCAAGCTCCGGTCGAAATAGAAAACGGCGCCTTCGGGCGCCGTTTTTGTTTTGGTGGTTCGTCGAGCACTGCGAGCAGCCGGCGCCCGCAACTACTCCTTCTTCTCGACGACGAAATTGCCGATCGCGCCGAGTGCCATCAGCACGCTGGTGCCGAGGAATACCGCGCGCATGCCGATATGGCCGCCGATGAATCCGCCGGCGAGCGGGCCGATCACCTGGCCGGCATACTGCGCCGAGATCGAATAGCCCAGCATGCTGCCGGTGACCGCATCGGGCACGTTGTGCCGGATCACGCTTGCGATGCACGGCAAGAGACCACCGAGCGCGAGCCCCATCAGGAAGCGAAGCAAGATCAGTTGCCAGCCGCTGGCGACGAAGGCCTGCGGGATCAGCAGCAGCGCCGAGACGGCAAGACAGACGGTGATGATCCGCCAGTGGCCGACACGATCGGCCAGCTTGCCGAGATGCGACGACGACAACAGGCTGCCGAACGCCGCCGCCGACATCACGAGACCGGCCACGAACGTCACCTGCGGCGCGTCGACCAATTGCGCGACATAGACCGTGATGATCGGCTCGATCGACATGTTGGCGATCATCAGCAGCAGGCCCGTTCCCCACATCGCGACGACAGGACGCTTGTCTGGAACGAGCGCCCAGCCGCCACGCGCTTTGCTGCCTTTCGCCGCCTTGGGACGTGCATCCTCGCGGATCAGGAAGGTCGTGCCGAGGAAGGTGAAGAAGATGACGCCGCCGATCAGGAAGAAGGTCGCGCGGATGCTGATCAGGCCCGGCAGGACGCCACCGATCAAGGGACCGACCAGGCTGCCGGCCATGATGCCGGCCGACAGCACGCCGATCGCCCAGCCGGACCGCGCCTTCGGCGTCTGCGCCGCGATCAGCACGGTCGAGCCCGAGGCGTAGCCGCCGAGCAGGCCGGTCAGCAGCCGCAAGCCCACCAGCTCATAGACATTGTGCGCCATGCCGATCAGCGACATGGCAATCGCCATGCCGAGGCTGGCGCGGATCAGCATCAGCTTGCGACCGTAACGATCGGCGAGCCGGCCCCACAGCGGCGCTGTCAACGCCGCGCTGAAGAAGGTTGCGCCATAGGCGACGCCCGACCATTGCACGATGGCGGCGTGGTCCGTGACGCCGAGCTGCTCGACATAGAGCGGCAGGAACGGCAGCAGCAGCGTCATCCCCACGATTGTCGTGAACGAGCCGAAAACGCAGACGGTCAGGTTGCGCTTCCAGGGGCCCGCGTCGAGCAGTGCCTCGCGATCCACTTCCATGTTCATGTCAGCGCAGCCCGATGACGGCGAAGCCGCGTGCCCGCAGGCCGCGGCGATCTTCATTCAGCGAACGGAGCAGGCGATCGCGGGTGTCGGTGATGTGATCGGCGGCCTCGCGCGCGGCGGCTTCGGGATCGTTGGCCTTGATGAAGCCGAGAATGCGCCGGTGCTCGCGCCAGGCCTGCTCGCGAGAGGGTTCGGTCCACACCTCAAGCCAGCGCGCCCGCGACAGCCGCGTCATGGCGCCGGCGATCGCCTTGACGATGAACGGGTTGCCGGAGAGGCGCGCGATCTCGACATGGAAATCGGTGCCGACACGATGCCATTCCTCGCGCGGCGCGCCGGATTGACAGGCATTCAGCATCTCTTCGACGCCGGCGATGTCGGCCTCGCTCGCCCGCGCGCAGGCGAGGCGGACGGCCGTCGTCTCCAGGGGAATCCGGAACTCCGCCAGCGACTCCAGCTCACCGAGGTCGATCGGCGCGACGATCCAGTTGCGGCCGTCGCGGCGGACCAGCTCTTCGCCTTCGAGCCGCACCAGCGCGGCACGGATCGGCGTGCGCGATCCCTCGAAGCGGCTCTCCAACCAGCGCTCGGTCAGCCGCTCGCCGGGGCCAAGGTCGAGGGAGAGGATCATCTCCCGGAGCTGGTCGTGGATCTGGAGCATCTGTGACATAGGGGGCCCTCCTCGGGGGCTCCTCGTCGACGTATCCCAATTTGGTATCCTAAACAAGGCTGATCCGGGATACCAGGAATGCCCGAGGGGTTAGCCAGCGGCCGGGCCGCGAGCCGGGCCGCGGACGATGGAACCCGTCTCCGGCGAACTGCTTTGTTTGACGGAATTGGGAGACCGCCAAATGCATATCGACGGGCAATGCCATTGCGGAGCCGTGACCTACGAGGCCGAGATCGATCCCGAGCGCATATCGATCTGCCATTGCACCGACTGCCAGGCACTGACCGGCTCGCCGTATCGGGTCACGGTGATCTGCGCCGCCGAGCAGGTCCGGCTGACCGGACCTGCGCCGAAAGTGTACGGCAAGACGGGCGACAACGGCCGGATCCGCTTCCAGCATTTCTGCGGCGACTGCGGTTCGCCCTTGTTCACGAGCGGCGAGGACGGCGGACCCGACGACTGGGGCATCCGCTGGGGCAGCATTCGCCAACGCGGCCAATTGACCCCGCGACGCCAGGTCTGGTGTCGCTCCGCCGCACCATGGACCAGTGATCTCAAAGGATTGCCGGCGCGGCCCAACGACTGAAGCGTAGGGATTGAGGCTCTGCGACCTTGCGCCTGAGGGGCGGGCGAGGCTAAAGAGGCGCGCAGGTAAGGGCGGCTAGCTCAGCTGGTTAGAGCATCTCGTTTACACCGAGAGGGTCGGGAGTTCGAATCTCTCGCCGCCTACCAGCCTTCGGACCTCACGGGCTACGGCTGGGCAAGCCAGCCATTGCGGATGAAATCATCCACTTGTTCCGTACCGCAGGGCGAAGGCTGTCGCGCCGAAGAGCGTAGGCGGACCGGCTCCTTCATCTCTGGCAGCCCATTGCTCTATTGCTGAAGCATCCTGATCGTCGAGATCGGCCACTTCCCGATGTGCCCCCTGATCGAGATACGCAACCCATGGGACTCGTCGAGGAACACGCCGTCGACGGTCCCCGCAGTTCCATCGGTGAGAACCGCAGCTCGTCCGACCAGCTCCGCCTCCGCTTGCACGTGCTCGCGCAGGATGACGATGGCGCGGTGTTTCACGAGCTGCAAGGCGGCCTCTGGCTGATGAGCCCTACGTAGTAAGGCCATTGCTTGGCCCTCGTTGCGCGCGTGGATAGGGCGCGATCCCGGCCGTGGGGTAGTCTCGATGGGGTGGCCGGGACCGCGCTTGCTCCGCGCTGGCGTGGCAAATGTTATTCGATGGCGCATTGCGCGAAAGGTGCCGAAAGTCACGCACGCAGGTTTGATGCCGACGCTGCAGCGATGCTATTGTCTCCGCCTAACCGGGAACTTGATGCATGCGCAAACTCGCCGCGATTTTTCTTCTCGCCATGATTGCCGGACCTGCATTCGCGCAGTCGGATCACGTCCAGCGCTACCGCGAAGAGGTCGAGAAGTCGCCGGCCGATACGGCCAACGAGGCACGGCAGCAGCGGGCCTACCAGCGTGCGCTCAGCGGCGTGCCGGACCAGAAGCCGACCGATCCGTGGGGCATCACGCGCAATGACGGGCAGGCCGCCCCGAAGGCGAATGCTGCGAAGACGAAGCAGGCCAAGCCGACGAGCGCAGCGGCCAAATGATCTCCGAGCGCGGACCCGGTCGATGAAGTACTACCTTTGCAAATTGACCGGACCGCGCCCGACCTTCCCGCAGGACATGACGCCGCAGGAAGCCGCGATCATGCAGACGCACGTCGCCTATTGGGGCGAGCTGCTGCAAGCCGGCAAGGCGCTGGTCTTCGGGCCGGTCGCCGATCCTGCGGGCGTCTGGGGGCTCGGCGTGCTGCAACTGTCCGATGATGCCGATCCGCACGAGATCGTCGCCAACGATCCCGTCACCAGGGCCAATGCCGGATTCACCTATCAAGTGATGCCGATGCTGCGCGCTGCGACGCGCGAGAGCTGCTAAAGCATGATCCCGAACAGTGCGAAGCGGTTTTCCCTCGCGACAAACGCGAACGCGTTTGCGCGGAGATCATGCTCGCATACGAAACGACGGAAGCTCCTCAACAAGGTTTGGATCGCATGAACGCAGGCCATCCGCAAAACGCCGATCAGATTACATATTGGAACGGCCCGGGCGGTCAGCGCTGGGCCACACGGCAGGCCGCGCAGGACATCGTGCTGCAGCCGGTGCTCGACCTCCTGATCAATCGCGCCGCCCCGAAGGCCGGCGAGCGCATCGTCGATGTCGGCTGCGGCAGCGGCGCCACGACATTCGCGCTGGCGTCGAAGGTCGCGCCCGCCGGCCACGTGCTTGGCGTCGACGTCTCGGAGCCGATGCTGACGCGGGCAAGGCAGAGCGCGCCGCAGGGATTGCCGGTCGAGTTCGCGCTTGCCGATGCGACCGTCTATCCGTTCGCCCCCGAGAGTTTTGATCTGTTGGCCTCGCGCTTCGGCGTGATGTTCTTTGCCGATCCCGCTGCATCCTTTGCCAATCTGCACAAGGCGATGAAGCCGACGGGCCGTCTTGCCTTCGCCTGCTGGCAGGAGCCGCGCGAAAATCCGTTCTTCATGGCACCGCTGCAGGCGGTCTACAAGCACGTGCCGAAACTGCCCCAGCTCGGGCCCGAGGATCCCGGTCCGTTTTCGTTTGCCTCCGAAGCTCGGGTGAAACGGATCCTGAGCGAAGCGGGCTTCTCCGGCATCGCGATGGAGCCGTGCAAGGTCGAGCTCGATGTCGCCACTGGACGCGGCATGGATGCGGCGATCCAGGGCGCGCTCGAGATCGGGCCGGCCAGCCGTGCCCTGGAAGGCCATCCGGATGAGGTGCGCTCCGCCGCGATCGCCTCGATGCGCGAGGCGTTGGCGCCCTTCGTCAAGGGCGATTCCGTGCGGCTGCCGGGCGCGATCTGGATCGTGACGGCGGGGGCCTGATCAGGCTCGCTCTTCCCAGATCATCGCGAGATGAACGATGGTCTGCACGGCCTTTTCCATGTCCTGACGGCTGACCCATTCGAGCCGCGAATGGAAAGCGTGCTCGCCCGCGAAGATGTTGGGGCAGGGCAGACCCATGAAGGACAGCCGCGAACCATCCGTGCCGCCGCGGATCGAGGTCTTGACCGGCGTCAGGCCGGCGCGCTCGATCGCCTCGATCGCGTAGGCGACGATCCGGGGGTGGCGATCGATCACCTCTTTCATGTTTCGGTATTGCTGCTTGACCTCCATGCGGTAGGTCGAGCGCGGGTATCCCTTCATGACATCTTTCACGATGTCGCCGAGCAGCGCTTCCTTCTGCTTCAGGCCGGCCTCGGTGAAGTCGCGCACGATGAAATCGATCCGCGCGTTCTCCAGCGCTCCCGAGATCGCGACAGGATGCAGAAAGCCTTCCTTGCCTTCGGTGGTCTCGGGCGAACAATGATCCTTCGGCAGGCGATCGACGATCGCGGCGGCGATCTTGATCGCGTGCTCCATCTTGCCCTTGGCGAAGCCCGGATGGGTCGCGACGCCTTCGATGATGATGCTGGCGCCGTCGGCCGAGAAGGTCTCGTCCTCGATGTGGCCGGCGGTCTCGCCGTCCATGGTGTAGCCGAAATCGGCGCCGAGCTTCTTGATGTCGACCTTGTCGACGCCGCGGCCGATCTCCTCGTCCGGCGTGAACAGGATCTTGATGGTGCCGTGCTTCACCTGCGGATTGGTGATCAGGAAATGCGCGGCATCCATGATCTCGGCGAGGCCGGCCTTGTTGTCGGCGCCGAGCAGGGTGGTGCCGTCGGTCGTGATGATGTCGTTGCCGATCTGGTCGGCCAGCGCTTCATGCTCAGCGGCGCGGATCACCTGCGAAGCGTCGGCCGGGAGCACGATGTCGCCGCCGGCATAATTCTTCACGACCTGCGGCCTGACGTTCTTGCCGGTGCAGTCGGGTGAGGTGTCCATGTGCGAGCAGAAGCAGATCACCGGCACGTTCTTGTCGGTGTTGGCCGGGATCGTCGCATAGACGTAGCCGTGTGGATCAAGATGCGCGTCCGATATCCCCATCGCTTGCAATTCGGTGACCAGGAGGCGACCGAGATTCTTCTGTTTCTCGGTGGAGGGCGTGGTGGGTGAATCCGGGTCGGACTGGGTGTCGATCACGACATAGCGCAGGAAGCGCTCGGTGACGGTGTGTTTGAAGTCGAGAGCCGGTGCCAGCATGAAGACCGCGCAAGGTGGGGAACGGGAATAAAGCGCTTGGGCGAAGGTGGTTCGCGCAAGCAAAACGCATCAAGACAGAACTCTATAACAGAAAAGCGCCACTCCGGGGCCGCGCGCGAGCCGGAATGGCGCCTGGTATCAACGGAGAGTTAAGAGCCTCAGACGGCTTCCTTCAACTCCTTGGCGGCGCGGAAGGCGACCTTCTTGCTCGCCTTGATGTGGATCTGCTCGCCGGTTGCCGGGTTGCGGCCCATGCGGGCGGCGCGCTTGCGGACCTGGAGGATGCCGAGGCCGACGATACGAATCCGCTCGCCCTTCTTGAGGTGCTTGGTGATCCGGGTGACCATGTCGGTCAGGATCGCCTCGGCCTGCTTCTTGGACAGCTCCTGCTCTTCGGCGATGGCCGCCGCCAGGTGCTTCAGCGTGATCGTCGCCGGGGTCGCTGCTTTCTTCGCCATGTGTGGCCCTCCTCGTTGCTGAATGGCTGGATTGCTGCTTTCACGCGAATGGCGCGCCGTTCGCGTCGGGAAATTGCGTCCGGAGAGGTCCTGAAAACCACCGGTTCTGGGAACGGGCAGCGCCGGGCCGGCCACAGGAAACCCAGACGTATCAGGCCTTATTCGATTCGGGGCTTTGCTGACACCACCGTTTCCCCCGAAAACAGGCGACAACCCGAGCCCGCGGCGTAAAATGGCTGCGCTGTGCAGGGATCCGCAACGTGCTTGACTATCGGGATGCGGGCCTTTATGCCCTCGATCCTGCGCGGATCAATCGACGATCGGCATCCGCGGGAGTAGCTCAGTTGGTTAGAGCGCCGCCCTGTCACGGCGGAGGCCGCGGGTTCGAGTCCCGTCTCTCGCGCCAGTCTTATCAAGCACTTAGCCCAAATTCCAGATTTGAGACGTGTCACGCGGTGCGCCGCCATGGCACTTTTGAACGCGCCTTTGCCTGGGGCTGCGGCACGTATCATGGAACGCGAGGACAACTCCGCGCCGACGCTCGCGCTTGCTCAGACGATCTCGATCGCCGGGTCGCTCCCGGCAGTCGCGTGATCATCGTTCACGCGTGCAATCTGGCATTCCGCCACGCCTGACACGATTAGCCACGTATCCGGCTTCGCGCCTTCTCCAATGACGACCGTTGCGTCCTGATCCGGGAGTGCCTGGAGCACCTGGATGAGCTCGCGGACTTTCATCGACATGCTTCCTGGAGGCTGGCCAACTGGTTCGCCTCGCACACCAGCATCACGTGAGCCGATGCGGTAGTGACTATCGCCATCCAGACCAATGAGAAGCTGACGTGCGGCAGGTCTCGGTTCATCTGCGCAGCGTAACGCGCGAGCCTGACGCCAACCTTACCCGTGTGACGGCTGAAGTCGGTCACCGATGCGTCGATCACGGAACGGATCTCAAATACTGCGGATAGGCATCGTTCTGAATTGCTCCCGGTGACAGCGGTCACGACGACTTGGAGCGGAACGACGCCAGCGGTTCCATCGTCTTCCGGAACTCACATGCTTTCGATGCGTCTTAAAGTCGCCGGAGAAACGAGACAGTCTCGAACAATGCAATTGGCGGGCGAGGGCTGATGAAGCGACCATAGCACGGAGGCGTGTCGATGAACTGGAGTTCGTGGCTCAACGAGTACTACAACGACGAACTGGAAAAGGCGGATGCCGCCTGCCGAAGGGGAGAGTCGGTATACGAGGCACTCAAATGGATCGACGATCCGTATCTGTGGAATGTGCTGCTCTGGAAGGAATATGATGGCTTCAAGGCGATCAAGGCCGCTATTCCCGATCCACCCGATGCCGGGACCCAGAAAAACTGGAGCGGTCGTTCCGGGATGGAGCTCGGTGCCGCCGTCATCGAAACCTATCGTCTCCTGCACGACAAGCTCAGGCGCCATCTGGACAAGCCATTCGATGAGTGCTCCGTGCTGGACTATGGTTGCGGCTGGGGGAGTGTGCTCCGCTATTTCATGAAGGACGTGCCGCTGCGCAATCTGCACGGGTGCGATCCTCACAAAGGCATCATCCAGGTCGCGCAACGCTCCAACCCGGGCGCCGATATCGTGGTGTCGGACAGCCTGCCGAGACGTCTTCCGTTCAACCAGAAATTCGACGTGGCTTACGCCTTGTCGATCTGGACGCACCTCTCGCCTGCTGCGAGCGAGGTATGTTTGGACGCGGTCCACGCCTCTCTGGAGAATCGTGGTCTGTTTCTGCTCACCATTCGACCGCCGGCATACGCATTCTATGAGCCGATCTCCAAATTGCCTGGCTGGGATCAGCAAAAAATCGCCGAGACCGTGGCGCGAGACGGATTCTACTTCTATCCCCAAAGCTATCCGGTCGACGGCGAAATGACCTATGGCGAGACGATCATTTCCAAACGGTACATCGAGACGCACTGGACCGACCGTTTTGATCTTATCGATGTCGGCATGAACGGGATATCGCCGTATCAGGGCATCATCGTGCTCCGAAAGAAGTGAGGCACGTCTTCAGCTTTTCGGCAACGTCGTGCCGCGGCAGGATGCGAAAAAATCAGGCCGCGACACCGACGACATTGATGGGCAGCGTTGACTGTCGCCGATGACGCGACGCTGCCGCCTGCTGTTCGGGCGTCAGCCACCACAGCAGGAACAGCAAAGCAACCCCATTCGACAGCAGGCCTGTCGTGAGCGGCACGTTCATGATCGCCTGAACGGCGATGCCGGACGACACCGCGATGAAGCGCGGTGGGAGATGCCGCGAGACCATCGATCCGATCGACAGGATCAGGCCGCACGCCAGCGCCGACAGGGGGGCGAGCGGAAGGCCGACCGATGCGATGCCCTCGGTGGCGAGGAAGAAGGCATTGAAATTGCCGTTCCGATAGATCGCTCCGAGCGTCGGGCCGAGCTCGCCATACGGGCAGGCGGTCGCGTGGCGCAGGACGGTGATCTGGCAGAACCAGGTGAGCTCGCGATGCGCAAAGAAGTCGGCGTAGTGATCAAGCGCGAGCGAGGGGATCGCGAGGAAGCGCAGATTGATGGCGCTGAACAGGACATAGTTCCTGTCGGCAGCGAGAACGAAGAAAGCCAGTAGGCCGATCATCATCGGGATCAGGAATGCGAGCACCGTGGCGAGCCGCGGATTGAAGCGGCTGAACAACCAGAACAGAAATGGCAGCCAGATCGGCAACAGGAGGACGGTCTTGTTGTTGACCACTGGATAGAAGCTGAGCGCAAGCAGCAACACGCCGGCCGCCGCGATCCATCGGCGGTGCGATGCGAAATACGCGAACAGATACGGCAGAACCGCGCCGATCATGATTCCGGTGAGATAGTTCAGCAGCGCCGGCCGCACGACGGCGTTGCGGGCTGCGCCATAGGGATTGCCGAGATTGGCACCGTAGGAGATGTCGCCGATCAGCACGGCGAAGGACGACACCAGCAGCAGCAGCGCGACACGCTCAATGGTAGCGCCCGACAGGTCGGGCCGCCAAAGATGGATATTCTGGAACATCAGCGGGATGATCGCTGCGGCCAGCGCGGCAATCATGGCCCAGCGGGCGATGGCGTGCGGATAATCGAATTCGCTGAAGAAGCTGAGCCACACGAAGCCGAACACGGCCGACAGCAGCGGGAAGCCCACCAGATAACCGAAGCTGAAGCGTGCTGCGACAAACGCCGGGATGAAGACGACCATGACGGCGGTGCCAAGCACGGCCTGCACCGTCACGTCGGATCGCCAGACGTGCATCGCCGGGAAGGCGTGCCCGCAGGCGATCAACGAGCCGACGCTGAGGACGAAGAACCCAGGGATCGTGATCCCGACAACCAGGTCGTCGCGCGTCAATTTCATCGGCCAGTCCGAATCGAAAGCTGGCTGCCAGTTAGCCAGCCGGCTGCGGACGAAGCAAGTCAAGCAAAGTTAAGCGACGTCCCGGTCCATGTTGTTGTGTTTCCGCCGGACGGTCTGTCACCGCGGCGCCGCATTAGGTTCACAGACAGCAACAGGTTGCCTTGATCAGGCAAAGAAGGCGGCGACAGCGTTCAGGTCGGATTGGCCGGGAACGTCGCCGCGCAGATTGGCGTCGATGATGCGGCGGCAGGCGTCCACCGTCGGGGTATCGCCCAGTTCGTTGGCAGCCTCGAGGATCGACCAGACCGTCTCCATTGGAACGTCGTTCTGCATGGTTGCCTTCGGATCTGACAGCATCGGCGGTGCCGGGGGCTAGAATTCGAACAGGTCGCGGCCGCGACGGGCCAGGGTGTGCAGGTCCGCCACGGTGCCGCGCACCGCGTTGCAGCGGCGGCATTCGATGATGGTGTCGCCGGCTGCGTGCGCCGGATCGGCGACCTTGATCGCCAGGCTGCCGCAATCCGTGCAGATGATCTTGAAGCCGGTCGAAATTACTTGCTGATGCAAATTCATTGTGGGCCTGCGCCTCTGACGACGCCGACCTTAGGGAACAATTTTTAAAACTGGGGTCGCGGAGCGGATTGCAATCGAACGACCGCGTTAGGACGCGGTTAAGACTTCGACGCGGCGGTGCGGCCCGGCAGGTGCAACGTCGGCCTGTTGAGCCTGGCGGCGGTGGCGCGCACGGCCTGCCGCGCATTGACGGTGATGATGCCGGCGGCGTGGGCCCAGACCGCGAGGTCGGACGCGCTGTCGCCTGCATAAATGAAGCCCGCGGGAAAGGTCTTCAGCAGCAGGTCAGCCTTGTTCGCGCCCTTGAGATTGTGTTCGCCATCGGAGGCGAGCACCTGGTCGATCCATGGCAGGCGCGATGCAAGTTGGTTCGCAAGCAGCGCGTCGGCCGCGGTCGCCAGCACGACGCGGCGGCCGGCCGCTTTCTCACGCTCGGCCAAGGCGACGACGTCCTGGTGGAGATCGATCCGGCTCCAGTCGATGCGCTGGCGCAGCGCGAGCTGGCGCTTCAGCGCCGCGCGGCCGCGCGTCAGCCAGGCGGCGCATGCCGCGACGATCAGCGGATTGCGGCGCAGGATCGAGAACAGGCTGAGATAGAGCAGGTCGCCCTTGATCAGCGTGCCGTCGAGGTCGAGCACCAACGGCAGCGAGGCCGGGAGGCCGAGCAGAGTGGCCAACCCGTCGGTGCTGGAGGTGTCCTGCGGCCTGGCAATGCCATTGCCGGCGAGGCGAGGTTCAGTCATTCGCGGCGCTCAGCCGGGTTGCAACCTTGCACACGTCGATCTCGCGTGCCCCGGTCTCGGTGGTCCTGCAATCGCCGTAGCCGAACCTGGCGGCAAAGGCCACACCGTCTTCATCCGAGCTCGAGACGATCAAGACCTGCGGCGCGCCATGATTGGCGGCGCGAAATTTGGCGACTGAGGCGACGTCGGGCGTATCCTGCCAGTCCGGCGTGGCACGCATGAAATCGCGTGCCTCGACGTATTGCAGCGGGAAGTAGCCGAAATACCGTGTCGAGGGCAGCGGCGACGACAGGCCGACGCCGCGACCCGCAAGTGCTGCGGTCTGCGCGGCGTGCAGTGTCGGACGGATGCGCCAGGCGAACAGATGGCTGTCGCGCTGGGCGATCAGGTCGGCACTGGCAAAGCTCTGGCCGGGATTGTCGCGGCCGGCGGCGAGCTCGCTTTCCAGCGTCGGAGCCCAGCTCTCGTAGGCGACGGCACGGACCGCAGTCTGTCCAACCAGGCCGGACAGCGCGGCCATGCCAAGCGCACGGGCCAGCGCCGGAGCGGGCTGGCGGCTTGCGATCGCGAGCACGATCGCGATCCCGCTATAGGGCGCAAGACGTTCCGACAGCAGCGCCGAGCCGGTCTTGAGATTGAGCAGCGACAGCGCCACCACGAGGACGAAGAACACAGGCCACAGCAGATCACCCGAACGGAAGCGCCGTAGCGCGACGAAACCCGCCAGGACGATCGCGCCGAGCACAGGGGCGAGCGCGATCACTTCCCACCGGGTGAAGGTGAAGAGATAGGTCGCGGCCACGACGCGGCGGATGATCTGGGCAATGCCGCCCTCGGTGCTGGCGGTCTCGCCGGCGATGTTCTGGTAGGCGAGCAGGAAGCTTGCAATCAGAAGCAAGACAGGCAGCGCGGCCGCGGCGGCCCACAGGCCATCGCGCAGCAGGCGCCGTACGGCGGCCTTGGTGCCTTGCCGCTCGAAGGTCGCGACGGCGCGCGCCATGCCGTCGGCGGCGAGCAGCAGACAAGCCGCGACGACCGAGGTGATGTGAGTGAGATAGAGCGCGGCCAGGAACACCGCGGTCGCGACAAAGGCCAGCGCATCGCGGCGGCCGTTGAGGCCGCGCCAGAAGCTCGCGAACAGCAGGAACAGCGGGATGCCCAGCGCGAAATTGTAGAAGCCCCAATGGATGAAGACGCCGAAAGCGATCGGCAGCAGCAGCAGCGCCGGCAGCAACGGCCGCTCGGTCTCTGCGCGGCTCGCCGCGAACGCCGCAACGATCCAGACGAGGCCATAGAGGCTGAGGAACAGGCTGTTGGCGACCAGCGCATCGCCGGTCAGCCGGATCAGCGCGGCAAGCAGCAGATAGATCGCCGAGTTCGGCTCGATCCGTGGATTCCATTGATAGAACGACGCCGCCGGCTCTTGCAGCGCGCCGCCCCAGCCGAAGCGGGCGATCAGGTCGGCCTGCGCGAGATGCACCGGCCCGTCCTGGGTCGGAACCAGCTTCACCAGCCAGATCGGACCATCGAGCAGCACGAGCAGCGCCGCGAACAGCAGCGCCATGGCGACGACGCCGAAATTGGCCTTCTGTGCCTCGAACGGAGTTGCAATCGACATGATCAGCGGATCCCGCCGAGACGGATGAGGTCCGAACTGGTGAGGCTGTTCAGCCAGGGCAGGTCGACGAAGGTCAGGATGCCGAACAGCGCCATGGTGACCGCCGCCGCGATCAGCATCGCCGGCTGCCGCATCAGTTCCTCCGGCCGTGCAGCGGCGGAATCCGGCGTCAGTGCCAGCCGCATATAGGACGCGAACAGCGCGATCAGCATCGGCACCACGACGAGATACTCGATGCGATATTTCAGCAGGAAGATCGCCATCATGAAGGCAAAGCCCTGGGCATAGACGAGACAACTCGTGACCAGGCTCGAATGGGTATAGACCGCGAAGGAGGGCCGGTAGGCGGCGAGGTTGGCGGTGCCGCCGGCCTCGACGATTGCGCGATGCTCGGAGACCCGCTTGGCCGCCATCAGGAAGGCACCACCGAACCAGTAGGCGAGCAGGATCGACACCGGTGGCGCGATGCTCGGCACCACGGCGAACCAGCCGAACAGGAAGCGCAGCGGATTGTTGAGGGACTCGACGATGACGTCGACGAAGGCGCGGTCCTTGGCGCGGATCGGACGCACATTGTAGATCACGCCGAACACCGCGAACACAGTCGCGGTGGCAGCGAAGGCATAGCCGAGCCGGTTGGCGGCCCAGATGCCGACGGTGGTCAGCACGACGTATTGCGCAAGCACGATGGTCGGCGACATCGCGGTCTGCACCGCGGGGCGGGCGCGCTTGGTCGGGTGCATGGCGTCGAACGGCGCATCGAGCCATTCGTTGATGGTGTAGTTGGCCGACGACAGCGCCATCGCAACGAACAGGCAGATGACGAGGCGCTCGGCGAGCGTCGCAAGCTCGATCGGCCCGGTCTGCGACATGATCAGCGCAAAGGCGACGCCGGGGATGATCAGCACATGCTTGATCCAGTGGTCTGGCCTGGCGATCGCAATGTAATCGGTGATGCCGGCGGCCGGCTGGGCGTGGTTGGTGACGGACATCGCAATCCTCCAAACTCTGCCTGTCCCGCATCGGGGCGAGAGCGGGGCAAGACGGTTTGGAAGGGGCAGCGATCGTGCCGCGCGGCGCGGAATCGCCGCCCGTCGATGCGTAGGCGCGTAACGGGGTTAACGCCGGTAGCAGGGGAAGGAGTTGGCGTGGATTTCAGGTTCGCTGCGGGCGGGCTCGCCCGGGTCAGGCCGCGGTGCCGTCTGGTCCTGCTGTGGCCGGCCCGCGGTCATGCGCGTCGGAATGGGACAGCTGTTTCAGTTCGGCAGCGCCCAACAAAAAGGCCGCCCGAAGCGGCCGTTTGTCTGCCGAAGTGTGGAACGTCTTAGCGGACGGTCGAGGCGCCCGAGGAGGTGATCGCGACCGGCTTACCGGCCTTGATGACCTGGGTGGTCTGAGCAGTCTGGGTGAAATCCGCGTTGTTCCGCGCCGAAATGCCGAAAGCCGCAACCCCGATGGCCGCAACAAGGGCAACCACCACAATCTTGAGGTGGGTCGCGCGATCGGCTGAATGGATCGAGTGGTTCATGGTCGCCTCCGGGCGTCTATGCGCCGTCTATGGCAGCTACTGGTAAGCCGCATCTGTTTCCGGATCGTTTCGTGAGTTCCCGGAAATGGTTTCGTGCCACAGGCGGATTGGTTTCACCGTGCCTTGCATCACACAGCCGGAGGGCTGAAACTGGCTCCAGGCGCGGAACGCGCTCGGGAGAAAAACAATAATGAAAACAAAGAATATGACGCGCCGCCGGGTGCTGGGAACCGGCTCCGCGGCCGTTGCCGCCACCATGTTTGGTAAGCCAGTCCTTGCCGCCGCCGAGTTCGACTTCAAGCTCGGCGTCAACACTCCGGAAACCCATCCGCTAACAATCCGCCTCGTCGAGGCCGCAAAGGATGTTGCGGCGCAGTCGTCGGGGCGGGTCAGCATCACGGTGTTTCCGAACAGCCAGCTCGGCGGCGACCCTGAAATGCTGTCGCAGGTCCGGGCCGGCGGGATCGAGTTGATGGCCGCGCCGAGCCTGACGCTGTCGATCCTGGTGCCGCTTTCGGGGCTGCCCAGCATCGGCTTCGCATTCCAATCCTACGATCAAGTCTGGGCGGCGATGGATGGCGGCGTCGGCGACACCGTGCGCGAGGCGATCGCCAGGACCGGCCTGGTGCCGTTGAAGAAGGTTTGGGACAACGGTTTCCGCCAGATCACATCATCGTCGAGCCGACAGCTCGGCAGTGTCGATGATCTCAAGGGCTTCAAGATCCGCGTACCCGTGACCGCGCTCTTGACCTCACTGTTCTCAGGCCTCGGCGCATTGCCGTCGAGCATCTCCTACAGCGAGCTCTATTCGGCGCTGCAGACCCACATCGTCGAGGGACAGGAGAATCCGCTGGCGCAGGTCTCGACCGGAAAGCTCTACGAGGTCCAGAAATACTGCGCGCTGTCGAACCATTGCTGGAGCGGCTACTGGATCATCGGCAACCGCCGCGCGATGGCGAGCCTGCCGCCCGATCTGCTCGAGATCATCAATGCGGCGTTCGACGCGGCCGCAATGAAGGAGCGCGCTGATCTCATCGAGCTCGATCGCTCGCTGCAGGCCGAGCTGACCGCGAAGGGCATGACCTTCAACAAGCTCGATCACGTCCAGTTCAGGGCCGCGCTGGTGAAGGCCGGCTTCTACACGCAGTGGCAGAAGACTTACGGCGCGGACGCCTGGGCGACGCTGGAGAAATATACGGGGAAGTTGACGTAGCGGCACCCGGATCGCCAACAGCAATTCAGCAGCCGATCGCGCCACGCAATGTGCGATCGGCATGCCTCAACAAGTATTCCGGTAAATCTCACGCGAGCGTGTCGAGGCGGCGCAAGGAAACGTGCGGACATGACTTTGTGGCACAGAAAGCACATCGTCGCGCTTTCGGTTGCATCTTTGTTTTTCGTGATGCGGCAGGATGTCTCAGGGGATACAACCTCACGCTGAGATTTTCAGTGGCCGCCTATTCTCGGCCCGAGTTGGAATGGCATTCGCGTGCAGGTCGAGGAACGTTTTCGATTGCCCCGCTTGCGACGGGTTGCCGTAACCGTCGCTCTGCTCGTCGCGTTCGGGACTGGCGCACGTGCCCAGACGGTGCTGAATGTCGGCGATGGCGCGAGCCTCGTCACCGCGCTGACGACGATCGATAACAATCCCGGCACCAACTATACGCTCAACATCACGAACAACATCACGCTCACCGCCGGAACAACGCTGCCGGTCATCAATTCAAGCGGCACCGTAACCATTAACGGCGGCAACTTCACGCTCGATGGCGGCGGCCTGCAGCGCGGATTCTTCGTCTACGCCGGCAGCGTCGCGATCAACAATCTCACCATCCAGAACGCCGTCGCCAAGGGCGGCGCGCTGTTCGTCGCCAGCGGCGCCAACGTCACGGTCAGCAATGTGTCGCTCGCGAGCAATCAGGCTAATGGCGGAAGCGGCGGCAATTACGGCTCGACCGTCGCCGGTGGTGGCGGTGGCGGCGGGCTCGGTGGCAATGGCGGAAACGGTGGTAACTCCGGCGGTGGTGGCGGAGGCGGGATTGGCCTCGGCGCCAACGGCGGGGCCGGCCAGACTGGCTCGACGGGTGGCAACGGGGCTGCCGGCATCGCTGTCGGCGCTGCCGGTGGTGGCGCTGGGGCCGCCGACCCGGGGGGTGGTGGCTCACCAGGCACAGGGGGCGCCAATGGAGG